>JAZNAT010000001.1:0-4738 GCA_045586665.1 Endomicrobiaceae bacterium
GGTAATATTTCGGATAGCAAACTGTTGCTTTGTAAACAGATAAACGCAATACTTATCGTTACGCTTATCAACTTTTTTAGCCGATTTTTATTTCCCATATTTTTGCCTCTTTTTTGTTATTATAAAAAATATTTTTTGTAAAAATTTTTAATTTTGAAGCAAAAATCAGGTTTGTAAAACTGAATTTTACGTGCAGATTTTGTAAGCAAATTATTTTTCTATTTGGTACACTTTCTTGAAGCAAAAATCGTGAAGTATTTTAATAACTTTATTTTTTAAAGTTAGTTGCTTCCTGAAGCAAAAAAGAAAAAATCGTGTAGTGTTTTATTAATTTTATTATATTAAATTTTTTATTGTAAGGCAATGTATTGGTTACATACATTGTGTGTGTTGTCTAATATTTTTAAACTTGCTATAATTTTGATTACACATCTATATAATTAATTACGGAGATATAATGGAAAATTTAAAAGAAATTTTGGAACTTTTGTACAGTCTTCAAGAAAAAGACATAAAAATTTTCGATTTGCAACAAAGTCTTGCGACTTTACCGAAAACGGTAGAAGAAAAACAAAAACTCATTACTAATATAAAAGCCGATTTTGAAAAGAAAAAAGCCGAGTATGTAAGATTAAACTCTTTAAAAAAAGAAAAAGAATCTCTTCTTGCGACAAAAGAAGCGACCATAGCAAAACATACGGCGGACTTGAACACAATCAAGTCCAACGATATGTACAAAAATTGTCTGCTTGAAATAGAAAAATCAAAAGCCGACAAAAGCGTCGTAGAAGATGAAATTCTTCAACTTATGGACGACATAGACAAAGAAACCGTAAAATTAAAACAATACGAACAGGAAACAAAAATTAAAGAAGAAACGTTAAACAAAGAAATAGAAGATGCGAAAACGACGGTTTCAAAAGCGAAAGAAAACATTGAAACGGTAAAAAAAGAAAGAGACGAATTTTCAAAACAAATAGATGTAAACATATTGTCGCAATATGAAAGGATAAGAGAAAGCAGAAACGGACAAGGCTTGGCTTTAATTGAAGGCGACAGCTGTACCGGCTGCAACATGGTTTTAAGACCGCAACTTATAGTGCAGGCTACAAAATGTAAAGAACTTGCATACTGCGACAATTGTTCAAGGATATTGTTTAATAAAAAAGGTGTGGAACAATAAATTCGGCAGATGCCGTGCGACCGCTTTACGTTTATCGTAAAGAGGAAAGTCCGAACTTTACTCTCCTTAGGGAGAAAAACGGTAGCGGGCAATTCCCGCAGTCCGCAAGGACAGAGGTGCGAACAGTGACGGCTTTTTTTGAAAAGAAAAAGCGTTCCTTGTAAAAGGAATAACTTCCGCTATAAGTTTTTTAACGAAGGCGGAAGATGAAACGGCTAAATCCTTACCGGAAAGCAAGATAGCAGTTGTTATCGCTTGACTATATAAAGCAATTTATATAGCAGAGAAATGGTCGCAATGTTTACTTATGTAAACATACGGAATTCGGTGTACAGGCATCTGCCCCTTTATTTTTTAACGCATTTCATGGATATGAATTTTTATCATCTGCCGGTTATGTTGAATGAAATAGACCGTTATCTTGTCACAAAAGACGACGGTTATTATGTTGACTGCACTTTCGGCGGAGGCGGACACAGCGTTTTTTTGTTGAGCAAATATAAAAATATAAAAATTATAGCTTTTGACCGAGACGGAAGTTCTTTACAAAGATTTAACGAAAACGGCGAACTGCAAAAGTTTAAAGACAGAATAATTTTTTGTAACGACAATTTCAGAAATATAGAAAAGAATTTAAAAGAATTGAATATTACAAAAATAAACGGACTGCTTGCCGATTTGGGTGTTTCATCAAAACAGCTTGACGATAAAGAGAGAGGTTTTTCTTTCAATTCCGACAGTGTTCTTGACATGAGAATGGACAACAGACAAAAATTGACTGCTTACGAAGTAATAAACGGTTTTAACAAAGAAAAACTTCAAGAAATTTTTTTTGAATACGGCGAAGAATCTTTTGCAAAGCCGATAGCGCAAAAAATAGTTGAAACAAGAATTAAAAACGATATAAAAACGTGTAACCAGCTTAAAGATATTATTTGCACGGTCAAACATGCAAAAGGCAAAATTAATCCCGCAACAAAAGTTTTTCAAGCATTAAGAATTTTTGTCAACGACGAACTCGGCAGCCTTAAAGAAATGTTAAGTGTAATAAACGATATTTTAAATCCCGGAACAAGAGCTGTAATTTTATCGTATCATTCTTTGGAAGACAGAATGGTAAAACGAATTTTCAAAACTTCTGACGGATTGAAAATAATAAACAAAAAAGTTATTACTGCATCCGAAGAAGAAATTAAAAATAATCCCAGAAGCAGAAGCGCAAAAATGAGAGTTGTAGAAAAAAAATTATGAACAAAAATTTTATAACCGCAGTATTTACCATAATACTTATGTTTTTTTGTGTTATCATCGCTCTTATATTTGAAAAAAATCAGCTTGTGTTGATTGACACGAAAGTAAGCGACCTTGACAGAGAATACAAAAAAATAGAAAGCGAAACGGATTCGATAAAATACGAAATAAATTCCGCTCTTGCTTTGGAAAAACTTACAAAAATCGCAAAAACGAAAAATTTTTCCAAACCGAAAGAAAATCAAATTATAATTATCGACGAATGATAAAAAAAAAGAAAAAATTTTTCAATTATTCATTTTCCGAAAGTAACATCAAAAAAAAGAACAAGAAAAAAACTTTTCTTTCAAGACAAAATTTTGTCGTATTCATTTTATATTTTTTGTTTTTAGCGGTAATTGCAAAACTTGCATATCTGCAAATACTGGACTATTCAAATTTAAACAAGTATGTTAATGACGTTATTTACAAACAATCAACCGAAAAACAAAAAAGAGGTTCCATTCTTGACAGAAACGGCAACATTCTTGCAATGAGTATAAAGAAATATACTCTTTATCTTGACGCAAAAATGATAAAAGATTTGAAACACGTGGAAGATTTTTTAAAAAAGTTCAACATAATTCTTGACGCATCTCACCGCAAACTTATAAATCAAAAAAAATCTTATATCCCGGTAAAATCAAATATTTCCGAACAGACGGCATTGGAAATTGAAGCAAAAAAGCCCGAAGGATTAGGACTTGAAAGCACTTATACGAGAGTTTATCCGGAACGCAAACTTGCAGCCCACGTCGTAGGAAAAGTCAACTCGCAGGAAACCGGAACTTACGGAATAGAAAAATTCTGTAACGAACAGCTTATAGGAGAAAATATTAAAAGAAGTCAATATAAAATCGGCGGTAAAAAAGTTTTTTCCGATTCGTTGTCCGACATTAATTACGAGACGTCCAACGACGTAAAATTAACGATTGACAGGAAACTGCAGTTTATAGTTGAGGAAGAACTTGAAAACGGACTTAAAAGAACAAAATCGAAAAGAGGCGTTGCAATAATACAAAATCCGCATAACGGTGAAATTCTTGCAATGGCATCTTTACCGACTTACGACCCGAACGAACCGGTAAAAAATTTGGAAGCGTTAAAAAACGGGGCGGTAGGCAACGCCGCAGAGCCCGGCTCTACTTTTAAAATTGTAATTCTTTCTGCAGTACTGGAAGAGGGACTTTTCAAGCTTTCCGACAGAGTCGACTGCGAAAACGGAAGGATGAAAGTTGCCGGACAAATAATTAAAGACCATGACAGACAAAAAATCATAACGGTAAAACAAATATTGGAATACTCGTCCAATATAGGTACTGCAAAACTTGCGTTAAAACTCGGTGAAGAAAAATTTTATAAATATATACGACTTTTCGGTTTCAATTCCATGACCGGAATTGAGCTTACTGGTGAAGAAAAAGGACTTCTTGCTCCTACAAACAAGTGGAGCAAAAGAAGTCTCCATACCATATCGTTCGGGCAGGAAATGTTCGCAACTCCTTTACAAACGATAAGTGCATTTTCTGCAATTGCCAACGACGGACTGTTATTAAAACCTAAAATAATAAAGTCTATAGGAGAAACCGAATACGACACTAAAGAAGTCGTAAGACGTGTAGTATCTCAGGATACGGCTTATAAAGTAAGGCAAGCGCTTGAAGGCGTCGTTACGAACGGCACGGGAAAAAGTGCGCAGTTACAAGGATATTCCGTCGGAGGGAAAACCGGGACAGCACAAAAATTCGACATGCAGTTAAGAAAATATTCAAAAAAACACTATATGGCATCTTTTTGCGGCATGGTACCTGCAATGAATCCGGAAATAGTTATTTTGGTAATTTTTGACGAG
Organism: Endomicrobiaceae bacterium; assembly: GCA_045586665.1. GTDB lineage: Bacteria > Elusimicrobiota > Endomicrobiia > Endomicrobiales > Endomicrobiaceae > Ruminimicrobiellum. Next base: position 4,326 of record JAZNAT010000001.1, read on the forward strand.
CCCGGCGGTATCGATTATTACGCATCTTCCGTAACAGCCCCGGTTTTTGCTAAAATAGCCGAAAGAGCGACGCAGTATCTTAAAATAGCGCCAGACAGACCGAGCGGCAAAAAAGGAACAAAAAAATGATATTGAAAGATTTGCTTGAAAACGTAAAATTTAAAGAAATAATCGGTAAGGACGATATTGAAATAACCGGACTTTCTTATGATTCGAGAAAAATATCGAAAGGAGATATCTTTTTTGCTTTAAACGGAGCTCACTGTGACGCAACGCAATTTGCTCCGCAAGCAGTTTCAAACGGAGCGGTCTGCATAATTTCAGGCTCAAAAATAAAAAACTGTAAAGTTACGAACATCATAGTTGACGATATTAATGACGTTATGTCCGAAATTGCTGCAAAGTTTTACGAT
>JAZNAT010000002.1:0-3566 GCA_045586665.1 Endomicrobiaceae bacterium
CACAAATATTGACATAAAGTTTATTTTATTATACATTAAATAATATAAAGAATATTTTAAGGAACATTATAATATATGAAAAGAAAAAAGCTGTTACCTATACAATCTCAGGAAGCTCTAACAGAATTGGGGCTTAACATAAAAGAAGCCCGCATAAAAAGAAGAATATCAACCGTCCTTATGGCTCAAAAAACGGGACTTACGAGAGTAACTCTCGGTAAAATAGAAAAAGGCAATCCCAACGTTGCAATCGGTGCTTATGCGCTGGTCATATTCGTATTGGGACTAACCGATAAACTTAAGAACTTTTTAGCTCCTGCCAACGATATTGAAGGTCTCAATTTGGAAAAACAAAACTATCCCAAACGAATAAGATACAAAAAAAATGACGGATACTTGTTTTAAAAAAAGAAATTTATTGCCGCTTATCCGTAATAGAGAGCTTATTTTCAAGAGGTTTTATTTCTTTTATTTTATCCAAATTCAATTTATTGTCGGCAGAGTTTATGCCATATCCGGACAATTCGTCTACCAACTTTTGCAAACCGCCTTTACCTGCGATGTTTGCCTGAAGTTTGTTATAATTTTTGTTAAGGTTTTCTATACTTGTACAGACGTCTTCTATATACTGCGTAAATGTAAACAATTTATCTTTAAATTTTTCTGCAAGTTTTATTATTTTTTCGTGATTTTCAACCTGGCGTTGAACGTCCCACAACTTTTCTATAATTCTTATAGTATGTATCAAAGACGTTGCCGAAACTATTGCAACATCTTTTGACCATGCTTCGTTAGTTAAAGTATTCCTGTATCTGAGTGCGGCAATATAGGCTTCTTCCGGATAAATAAACATCATCGTGAAATCCGGACTTATATTTTTTGAATCTTTTTCAAATCTTTCAGGATACTTTTTTCCAGACAAATCGCTTATAAAGTTTTTTATCGTTTTTACGTGCTCGCCCAAAAATTTATCTTTTTCTTCCTGTGTCTTTGCATTGCAATAGTTCATATACGCAGACAAAGGAACTTTTGAATCTATAACTATCCATTTATTACCCGGCAACAAAATTTGAAAGTCGGTTCTCTTGTTTGCTTCCTGCTGTTGAACGAAATAGTTTACTCCTTCCTGCAAGTTGGAACTTTCCAGTATTGTTTTTAAAATCGTTTCGCCGAAATCGCCTTTTGCTTTGGAATCGGTTTTAAACATATCTATAAGGTTTTCCGTCTGTTGCTGTAATTTATTACCCTGATTAATAACGTTTTTCAGTTCGTTTTCAAGAGAACCTTTTGTTTGATTGAATTCGTTAGTTTGTTTGGTTACTATTTCTTTAAACGATTTCAACTCGTCTTTATAAGGGGCTACGACGTTTTTGATTTCTTCTTTATTTGTAGTGGTAAGTTCTGTTTTCGTTATTTTTAAAATTTCGCTTGCAACGGTTTGAAATTCCTGTTTGGACGAAGAAATCAATTTTTCCTGCATTTTTTCAAGTTTTTCTTTTTCTTCAATAATATGCTCTTTATCTTTTTCTATTGCCGTTATTCTGTTTTGGAGGGAAAAAAGTTCTTCATTACAGTCTGCGACTTTTTTTTCAAATTCTTTCAATTTCAAATCTTTTTCTTTTATTATTTCTTTTTGTTGCTCGTATTTTCCCAAATCCACCAAAAAAGAATTTTTTTCTTTATCAAGAGTTTCTACTTTTTGCAACTGCTCTTTATACAGTTTGTCAAAATTTTTTGACGATGAAAAAAAATAAACCGCCGTCGCCGAAGCGATAACAAACAAAACGACAAACAACCAAACCATTTTTACTCCCTAACATACTACTTAAAAATATCGAAAAAAATCACTTTTTATTATTATAATAATTTTAAAGACTCGCCGATAGTTTTTTTATAAATAAAAAAACAGCGGGCAACGGGAATCGAACCCGCATCACGAGCTTGGGAAGCTCGGGTTTTACCACTAGACTATGCCCGCAATAACGACAATTTATAATTTACAATGTACAATTAACGACAACAACAAACTAAAAATTACAAACCACTAACGACAAACACTATATAATTTTATGTTTTTTCTTCAAAGCTGTCAATTGAGACTTCACATATTTTAATGCCTGCTTTTTATCTTTTATTCTTCCTTCTTCATAAGCATTGTTTATATTTTTTAATAACTCGCCTATAATTTTGCCGGGCTTAAGATGAAACTCTTTCATTAAAACATTACCGTCTACAATTTTATCTTTCGGTTTGTTATTGATAAAATCAAAATAACCGAATATAAGGTTTGCAACCGATTTTTCCTGCTGCTTTAAAACTTTCGCAGGATATATCTTTTTCTTTAACGTTTTATACGAGTGCCAATCGGACATTGCCAATATCAAAAGCTCGGGAGTATTTTCTTTTATATCTCTGAACAGTCTCATTTGTGCTCTGTTTGTTATAACTTCCGATTTTGCCAAATTAGAAGGTCTCATATGTTCCGATATTATTGCTTTTGCAAAATCTATTTCTTTGTTGCTCATTTTAAGTTCTTTCATTATTTGTGCCGTTTTTTTTGCACCTAACGCTTCGTGCCCTAAAAATCTCATTTTATTACCTATTCTTTTAGCCGTTTCCGGTTTTGCACAGTCATGAAAAATTGCAATAAATTTTAAAAGATTTTTTTTGTTAACGTTTTCGGAAAAATTTTCGTTCAAATGTTGTTGCAAAATATCTTTTGAGTTCGGGAAATATTTATCCAATTTATCAAAAATATTTTCCAATGCTTCGTAAGTTTGGAAACAATGTTGAAAAAGTCCTTTCGGATGATAATAAAAGTTTTTTGCGGATTTTTTCATTTTTGTTATTACAGGAAATATTTTTTCCAGAAGTCCGCAATTGTCCATCATAGCAATGTATTGAGCGGATTTTTTATTATTTAATATCCTAAATAACTCATTTTTTATTCTTTCGCCGGCAACGGTAATAATCTTTGAAGAATATTTTTTTATTAAAGACAAAGTATCTTTTGAAATTTTAAATTTATATTCGCTTGCAAATCTGAACGCTCTTAACATTCTTAACGGGTCATCGGTAAAAACGGTTTTTGAAACATATTTTATTTCTTTATTTTTTAAATCTTTTAATCCGCTGAAATAATCTGTCATATTTTTCTTAATATTACCGAAATCTTCTATTTTTACAGCCAACGCATTTATCGTAAAATCTCTTCTCGATAAATCTTCTTTAATGTTTTTTCCCTGCATTGCGGATATATCAATATATTCCAAATCGCAATTATTAAATACGGCAACTCTATAAGTCTGCAAATCGTCATGCAGTTTAAAACATTTACCGTTTATGTTTTTTGCCAATTTTTTTGCAAAACTTTCCGGTTTACCGGATACGGCCAAATCCATATCCAAAGATTTGTTCTTTAATAAAAAATCTCTTAAATATCCGCCGACAACAAAAACATCCGTTTTAGTTTCTCGGGCAAGTTTTATAACTTCGTTTATTTCTTTAAGCACTTTAAATTACTCCATTAAGTATGTTGCATTAATAAGTTCGTTTATATAACTGTT
>JAZNAT010000003.1:0-7988 GCA_045586665.1 Endomicrobiaceae bacterium
TTGAAAAAGAAATTTCTTTAAGAATGAGAATAGACGGCAATTTACAGCCTATGCCTGCGCCGGCAAAAAAATATTATCCGGCAATCGTTTCCAGAATAAAAATCATGTCCGATCTTGATATTTCCGAAAGAAGGCTCCCTCAAGACGGAAAATGCAGAATAACGGTAGCAAACCAGACGGTTGATATCAGAGTTTCCATAATACCTACTATTTGGGGAGAAAAAATCGTTCTGAGAGTTCTTGCCAAAAACTTGTTCGGTCTTGATATAGAAAAAGTCGGCTTCAGTCAAAAAGAGCTGACTTTTTTTAAAGAAGCTATTACCGCTCCTTACGGAATGATTCTTGTTACAGGACCTACGTCAAGCGGTAAAACCACAACGCTTTATTCCGCATTGGACCATATAAACACCAATGATATAAACATTATGACTGCCGAAGACCCTGTGGAATACGAGCTCAAGGGGATAAATCAGGTGCATGTGAGAACCGATATCGGGCTTGATTTCTCAAGAATTTTAAGAACGTTTATGAGACAGGATCCTGACGTTATACTGGTAGGAGAAATCAGAGATACGGAAACGGCTCAAATTGCCATACAGGCTGCTTTGACGGGACATTTGGTTTTCTCAACGCTTCACACAAACGATACGGTAAGTACCATTTCCAGAATGGCTTTTATGGGAATAGAGTCTTATCTTTTAGCGGATGCTTTAAATTTGATTATAGCGCAAAGACTTGTGAGAACGATTTGTCCTAACTGTAAAAAAGAAGTTGATAATATTCCAGATTTGGTTTATCAGAAGTTGGGTTTGGACAGAACCGTACATAAAATATATGCCGGTGAAGGATGCAGAAACTGTGACGGAACGGGATATAAAGGAAGAACAGCAATATTTGAAATGTTAAATATTACAAAAGAGTTGAAAGATGCCATAGCAAACGGTGCTACAGATGTTGAGTTAAGAAAACTGGCTCATGAGCAGGGTTTGACGACGTTAAGAAATGCGGCAATTGCAAAACTTTTGGAAGGAAGAACAACCGTAGAAGAAGTTTTCTCGGTTACCGTTTCTGAAAAATAAAATATGGAGTAATAATAAAAAATGCCAAAATTCAAATACAAAGCCGTAAATTCAATCGGTCTTGCAGTTTCCGGTTCGGTAAATGCCATGAACGAAAATGCCGCAATTTCGGAACTTAATATGAAAGGCTTTTCAAAAATTGAGTTGAGAAAAAGTTCTTTCGGCGGGTTTCTTGCCGATTTGGATGCAAAACTAAAAAAAAGTACTGCAAATACGAAAGTAAAGCCGCAAGAAGTTGCCGTAGTTTCAAGACAGTTGGCAACATTGGTAAATGCCGGAGTTAACATATTGGAAGCGGTTTCCGACGTAGCCGTAATGGTACAAAATGCTTATTTCAGCAGCGTTTTATTAAAAATAGCAGAGGACATAAGAGGCGGAGCGACGTTGTCGCAGTCTTTGGCAAAATACAAAAAAATATTCGACAATACGTTTATTTCCATGATAGCTGTCGGTGAAAGATCCGGACAGTTGGGAAAAGTTCTTCTTGATTTGGCGGAATATTTAGAAAATTCCGTTAAACTTATGAGAAAGATAAAATCTGCGTCGGCCTATCCTATGTTTGTAGGTATTTTCTTTGTAATAGTTTTTTTCGGTATAGTACTTGTTCTTATTCCTAAATTTCAGGATATGTTTGCTTCTTTCGGCGCGGAACTGCCTTTACCTACACAGATTGTTATGAATTTCAGTAACTTTTTTATAGATAAACTGCCAATATTGATAGTTTTGGCAATAGTAGCGTTTATCGCTTTTAAACTGTGGACAAAAACTTCCGCAGGGTTGTTATTGTGGCATAAATTCTTTTTTAAAGTTCCAATTTTTGCACCGATATATACTAAAATGTTGTTTGCAAGGTTTTTTCAAACGTTGTCAACGCTTGTAAGAAGCGGTGTCGATATAGTTTCTTCAATACAAATATCGGCAAATACGGTCAACAACGTTTATATTAAAGGAATATTGGAAGATATAAGAACGTCCGTCGTTGCCGGTCAGCTTTTTTCGGCGAATATGGAACAATATAAAGTTTTTCCGAAAATGGTCATAAGGATGACCGCCGTCGGAGAAAAGACGGGACAAATGGACGACATGTTTTTGAAAATTACCGATTATTATAACGATGAGGTTGACGCCGCGGTTGCTGGGCTTAGCGCCGTTATAGAGCCGGTGCTTATTATAGGTTTGGGTTTTATGGTCGGTATTTGTGTTATCGCTTTGTATTTGCCTATATTTAATATGGCAAATGCTATGGTCAATCAAAGTACGTAAGGATGATTCTAAATAAATGAAAATGATATTAAATAATAAGGGTTTTACACTTATTGAAGCCGTAGTAGTTATTGTTATTTTTTCAATCGTTGTTTTGATGTGGCGTTTTTATTCCAGAGATAACGTTAAAATAGCGATGATGAACGAAGGAAAAATGTTTATTGAAAAAATAGTGGCTCAAGAAAAGTTTTATATGAGCGAAAAAGGTACTTTTATCAAATCTCCGGGTACATCCGCCGTATCGAAAATGGACGAACTTTTTCTTGATACGAGGTCAAACAAATATTATAAAACTTTTAAAATTGATTTTACTGTCGTTTCCGGAACGACCAAATCACACAAACTTACGATTAATTTGTATCCGGATAAAACAATAGTTAAAGATTTGGACGGATATTATGTTACCGGAACATATACGTCAGCAAACGATAAAATTGAATATGAAGAACATTATGGATAAGTTTAAAAATAAAAAATTATTTAATAACTCCATAGGACTGACATTGGCAGAAGTTTTGATTTCGGTGGTACTTACTACTCTTCTTATGTTATATGGAACGTCTTTTTTTATCGCTTCGTGGCGGTTAAGTTCAGAAAGTAACGAATATTCAACCGTACTTGACGATTTGGTAGCCAATTTGGAATGTTATAAAGCAAAAGCTTTTGATACCCCGGTTTCAATTTCTACCGATTATGTTGTGAAGAACAAAACATTCAGAAACAAATATAGTGTAAGTTATACTCTTTCAAGAAACGGGAAATCCGGAAATGAAAAATTTGTTGATGCCGGAATAACTTATTATTATGTTGTAACATCAAGTACTACTTTAAATTATGGAAAAGATGCTGATGGAAAAGAATTGAGTGCTCCGAATGAAATTCAGATAAAAACGGCTGTAGCTAAAAAGTGGCCGAAGCTTTGATAATTAATTATTTTTTGCGGTAAGAAATAATGAAAAAATGGTATAATTCAATAAAAGCGTTCACATTAATAGAAGTTATGGTTTCGCTGTTTTTAGCGGCAATGATTGCTTTTTTTGTTTATACTATGATGGTATATTCGTACGAAGGTTTTAACCGCTTGACGGATGCTTCAAAAAATTCCGACAACATAAGATTTTTAATTTCCTCTTTAAGGAATTCTTTAATGTATGCTAATGAGGTAACTATAAATTCTTCAGGATTTACCATTAAAAGATATGATAAAAGCACGAATAATAATATAACCGAAACTTATACTTTTGAAAGTGGCGGAAAATTTGTAAATAAAGCTTTTTCCAATTTGATTTCCGGTTTGAACACTTATACGGATTACGGTGACAGAGGATTGTTGTTTAGAAAAAACACAACATCAAATGAAAAAGTTTTGGTTTCAAATTGCGTAAGAGCTATTTATTATGATGTTACTACACCAGCAAATATAGGCAATGAAGGCGGCGGTTTTAAAAAAATAACTTTAGGTATCGTGTACGATGATATTTTGGACGGTAAAACCGGCAATACCGGAGCGGTGGGAGATAATGCAAAAAATATGATGACAGCTGAAATAAAAAGAAAATTGGTTTCTTTTACCTGTAGGAGCACTTATGCTTAATAAAAAAGGAACTATTTTACCGGTTACGATTGTTTCTATGACAATAATGATGACAATAGGCATAATTTGTCTTCAAATGTTTTCGGCGCAAAACATTTTGAATACTTATGACCAAGCTAAATTAAGAACTTTTTATTCGGCCGAAGGTGCAGTTGAAATGATGAGAGGCTATATTGATTATGCCGTTGCTCATAATAGTAATGCAACTTACGGGGATAATCATGAAAGCGGGAAAGGATTTTTGAATTGGAAAACTAAAACCGGAAAATGGGAACCGTTAAAAAGCGGTGCCGAACATCCGGTTTTGGCTAATTATTTTGACAGTACTATGCATCCGAAAATAAAAGCTTCGGCATATTGTGAAAGATTGACAGCTGCGGAAATTAGTTCAATTGCCGTTGAAGTTCCTGCGGTAGCTGCTTACAATAATTATGCCTCCGGAGAACAATGTGCTTATAAAATTGTGGCAATAGCTTCAACTACCCATAAAACAAATTTGGCTACACAATTGATAGTTTCAACTGTTACGTATTATTTTGCAACCAAAAGAAGAATGGACGGTAGTAAAATTGTACATGATAGAAAATTCGTTTGTTGGAGGAGAGATTGATAGGAATAGATATCGGAAGTAAATTTCTTAAAGTATGCAAAATTGTTGACACCGGGAAAAAAGAGAAAGAATTTTCCGTTTATTCCGCTATGCAGAGTGTCTCAAATTTGGAAGAAAGTGCCAAAATACAGGTTTTGTCTCTAATGTTGCAAAAGTTAGGGATTGATAAAGATTCCGCTTTTTTGGCGGCAGGCGGTAAAGATTTGATTAACAGAGACGTTGTTTTGCCGGCTGCAAGTGTAAATTCCAAAGATTTAAAAAATGTCGTTATGACGGAAGCGGCAAATTCTATTTCGGAAGATTTAAGCAGTATGTTTACTTCTTACAGTATTATTAAAAATTCCGAAAAAGAGGCAAATATTATTTTTTCCGCCGTGCCGAAAATTAAAGTAAACTCAAAACTTAACGTACTTAATCATGTTAGAGGAGTTTCTGTAAAAGGTTTAACTATGGAAGCATTAGCACTTGCGAACGCTTTTGAGTTTTTCGGACCTGCTTATAAAAATAACGAAAGTATCGTCTTGATAAATATCGGTTACATTACAAGCAATATCATAGTATCAAGCAATAATGAGCTTGTTTTTGTTAAAGATATAGATTTCGGAGGGCAGGATATAACTAAAAACATTGCAAGTTCTTACATGATACCTGAAAAACTTGCCGAAGAAATAAAAAGAAAAGACGATTTGAAACAAAAAATCAATTTTAATATGAAAAACGTTTTAAAGAAAGCAACATCTTCTCTTATAGAAACTATTTTCAGGACGATAGAATATTGTGTTACCAGACAATTTATAATTTCGGTTGACAGAATAGTCATTACCGGAGGCGGCGCGCTTACGGAAGGTCTTGACTCATTTATAGAAGAAACACTCGGTATCCCCGTTGACAAATGGAATCCGTTGACGGATAACAAATTCGCCGGTTATACTAATAAGGATTGCGGATATTTTATTCCGGTATCTTTAGGTTTGGCTTTGGAAAAGGAGTAGAATAATGTATCGAATAAATTACGTTGACGGACTTATAGTTAAAGAAAAATACGGAAATTTGTTTGTAAAAATATTAAAGTTTTTAAATTTTTTTACACATGTTGCAATTGTTGTTTTAGTGGTGATGTCTTTTTTTACTTATATGAAAACCGAAGAGTTTTACAGTAAGATTAACGTTACGAAAAAGATGATAGAGCAGAAAAGAAACGATAACAGAATTTCGGAAATTGAGCAGGAGTGGAATTCCTATTATTATAAACTTTTGGCAGTAAGAGAACTGTTGGAAAAAAACACCAATTACGGCTTGGTTTTTAAAGATTTGGGGACTTATATCCCTCAGGAAGATTATATCGTCAATTTGTCGTGTGTCGGCGATGACATGAACGTCGATATATATATGAAAAAAGAAAAGTTGAAAGAGTTGAAAAGTTTTTACGATTATTCCAGAATTTTAAATACGGCGTTTGAAAAAAGCGTTTATTTGAATAAGGACGTTTTGGTTGACAGTATAAAAGAACAAGAGTTGGGCAAAAGAACGGTTGATGTGTTGGAAGTAAAAATACCGGTATATTCAAGGAAGTGAAATATGAATTCAAACAACAGGATTATGCTTTTTATTTTAAATTTGATTTTTTCTTTAGGCGTGTTGTACGCCGTTTATGTTTATGTTTATTCGAAATTTACAAACGGTTATAACGAGAGAGTTTCCGTTTATAACAGGTTTTATAGCATAAACAACCAGCTTGACGATTTTGCAAACATTCAGACTAGTATGGACGAGCAGAAAGATGCAATTATTCAAACGATAACTCCTTACAAGGATATGTTTGTTTCCAACAGTCAAAACATCAATTCTTACAAAGCAAAAGTAATAAAACTTTTGGAAAAAATCGGTATAGAAGTAAAAGAAAGTTCCGTAAATCAGACGCAAAAAGATGATAATATTTCTTTGGAAATAAACATAAATGCAACTTATGCTCAAATTTGTAAATTTTTGTTTGAAATTGAAAATTTTTCAAGTGTTTCAAAAATAAAAATGGATTATAAAGGAAACGTTGTTATGGAGTGCTCTCCGATACTTTTTTCCGAACAGATAAATGACAGTTTCAGCGGAAGATTTTCCCAAATGGGAATGGATGATGTAACGTCTGCCGGGTATTTCAAAGAAATATTTGATAAAATACAGCAAGTAAAAGATGTAGGTTACATTACTACATGGAGAGATTTTGAACCGATACCTAATAATCCTTTTTATTATTACATTGCGCCAAAAAAAGTTAAAAAATCTTATACCGGCGCCGTCGGTAAAGGAGTAAAACCGGATATTGTAATAGACGGTATAATGTACGAAAAGGATAATCCTATAGTAATTATAGAAGGGAAATTTTATTATACCGGTGACAAATATAAAAAAGCAAAAATAATAAAAATTAACCAGAGCAACATAAAAGTAGAAAATTACGGCAGAGTATATACGATAAGAATGGAAAATTAAAAAAGGAGAGAAAATGAAAAAAATTTTAGTGTCATGTTTGGTTTTTGCGTTGTTGTTTAACACGGGGTTTGTATCTGCTGCACCAAAAAAGGAAAAGGGAGGTGGGCTTCATTCCACAAACTTAATATCCATTGACTTCCAAGGAACTACTCTGTACACGGTTTTAAATGTTTTAAGTATGAAAACCGGTATGAAATTGATATCGGATACGACGTTGTACCAAAAAAAGATAATGTTGTCTTTAAAAGATGTTACGGCGGAAGAAGCGTTAAACGCACTTCTTGATACTTACGATTTGTATTACGTCAAACAGGGAGATGCAAACATTTACGTTATAAAAAGTAAAGCCGACGGAAGCCACATAACGGTTTCCAGGGTAATTTTTTGCAACTATGCAAAAGCCGAGGAGCTAGCAAAAATTTTGCAGACAAGGCTTTCAAAAGGCGGAAAAATTATTTCCGATACGAGAACAAACTCAATAATTATTACCGATTTGGCAGACTCTCTTGATAAAATGGAAGGTCTTATAAGGTCGTTGGACGTGCCTACTCAGCAGGTTTTGCTTGAAGCAAAAATCGTTGATATTAACTTATCTAAAGGTTCGTCAATAGGAACCAGATGGAACGATACTTATAGAGACGGTCTTGTAAATCCTACAATAGATCCTACCGTTATGAATAACAAAAATTTCGTTTACAGCAGTGCAATGGGTTCGGTAGCCGGTCTCGGTTTAACGAAATCTTTCGGAAAAATCGGAATTTCCGTTTTGGAAGGAGACTGGAGTTTAAATGCAATACTTGAAGCTGGTATTGAAGAAAAAGATGCCAAAGTGTTGTCAAATCCTAAATTGCTTGTTTTAAACAATCAGGAAGCGACTATTGATATCGTTGAAGAAATTCCTTATTTGGAAAGTAAAACGACTTCTGCTTCAACCGGAGATACTTCCGGAACTATG
>JAZNAT010000004.1:0-2184 GCA_045586665.1 Endomicrobiaceae bacterium
TGTTTTTTTTATGCTCCTTTTTTCCGTATGCTCCTTTTACCAGATTGACAAATACAAAGACGGTTTTTCTTTTTGGTCAAACTCATATATTGACGCTAAAAATTATCATTTGGCATGCAGCGGTCTTGCTAACCAGCATATGTATGCGGGCAACTATACGAAAGCTAAAGAACTTTTTTTCAAATCAAAAAAATTGAAAAACACCTACGATACTGATTTGGATATCGTAACTGCACTTATAGCCGAAGGAAACCTTAAACAGGCAAAAGAACGTTTATTAAGATTATTGAAATTAAAAGAAAAGTTAACTACGTTAAGATATTTAAGTGAAATTTATTATGTTGAAGGCGATATTGGAAAATCTTACGAATATGCAAAAAGAGCATATAAAACGGACAAAAACGACGAACTGTTATTAAAACATCTTAAAAAATTCCCAGATTTTGATTATAATATATAATAAAAATTTTAATAATTTGCGGGTGTACATAAAAATGGAAAAGATTTTACAAGCGGATTCAACATTAAACACGCCGAAATCGTTAAGATTGCATATCGGCATTTTTGGCAGAACAAACGTTGGAAAATCAACATTGACAAACTATATTTCAGGACAAGAAACTTCAATCGTTTCGGAAATTGCCGGAACCACCACGGATTCCGTATATAAAAGCATGGAACTTTTACCGATAGGACCGGTAACGCTAATAGATACGGCCGGCATTGACGACATTTCCTCTTTATCGGCTAAAAGAATAGAAAGAACCGGCAAAATTTTCGACTCCGCCGATATAGCGGTTATCGTATTACAGCCTGACAATTTTACGGATTACGAAACTGAAATAATAGAAATTTTAACTGCAAAAAAAACGCCCTTTTTGCTTATCGTAAACAATTATAAAAAACAAAAATTTACAAGCACGTTCAAAGAACAAATATCAAAATATAAATTTTTGGAAACGGAACTTTTAAACGAAAAACATTACCGCGATAATTTTTTAAACGAATTCAAAAAAATCTTGTTGGACATCATTCCGGAAGAAACGTTAAACTTAAGACCTTTAACAAGCGGTATAATAAAAACTTTTCAGACGGTAGTTATGGTCGTACCGATAGACTTGGGAGCCCCGAAAGGAAGACTTATTCTTCCGCAGGTACAGATGATAAGAGAAGTTCTTGACGTAAACGCACTTGCGATTATCGTTAAAGATACGGAGTTAAAAAAATGTCTTGACGGGCTGAAAAACAAACCGGATATCGTAATTTGCGATTCACAGGTAGTAAAAAAAGTTTTGGATATTATATCCGAAGATATTTTGTTTACGACATTTTCCATAATTTTTTCTGCAAACAGAGCCGATTTCGGAACGATGTTAAAAGGTATTGAAGCAATAAAAAACTTAAAACCCGAAAACAAAATTCTTATTGCCGAAGCCTGCAGTCATCATGCAAGCAAAGACGATATCGGCAGAGTAAAAATCCCGAAACTCTTAAGTAAATATTTGGGGTTTGACGTTAAATTTGACGTTTCTTCCGGTATGGACTATCCTAAAAACCTAAAACAATATTCTTTGATTATTCACTGCGGCGGATGTATGATAAACAAAAAACAAATGATTTCACGATTAAATTATGCCGTTGAAAATAACGTACCTATAACAAATTACGGTATGGTTTTATCGTTTGTCAACAATACGTTAGACCGAGTCATTGAACCTTTTATTAAAAATTTATAATGAATTTATTACGGAATTTGAAACTTTTTGAATAAGGTCCAAATACGATTTGTTAACCGTTTTACCAAAGCCTTTTTCTTCACCGGAAAAACCGTTTATTTGAACGTTATTTTCTCGCGAAACAAGGTCGGCAACAATCGAAGCGTTTGAAATAAAAAGAGTTCCGTCGGAACTTTGAAGAGTTTTTATTTCCGTTTTTAACGTTTCAAGAAAATTGAATTTTAAATTCAAAACATAATCGGCTTCGGATTCTTTTTCAATGATGACAAAACCGTTTTGTACCAGATAAGACGAAAGAACTTTTACAAGCTCTTCCCATTTTTGATTTACGGATACTTTTAAAACTATTTTTTTCTTATCGCCTAAAAAATCAAGTTCGGCGCTAATCTGCTTAAAAGAATAATTCTTTATAAAATCTTCTTCCAAATTAAACGTAGCTTGCAAATCC
>JAZNAT010000005.1:0-6162 GCA_045586665.1 Endomicrobiaceae bacterium
TACCTAAACAGTGGTACAACATACAGGCAGACCTGCCTGTACCGCTTGAACCGGCGTTCAATTCGAGAACCGGCAAAATCGCCACAAAAGACGATTTATGCCAAATTTTCCCGGAAGAAATTGTTGAACAGGAAACAAGCACCGAGCGCTGGATAGATATTCCCGAACAGGTAAGAGACGTTTACAAAATATGGAGACCGTCTCCTTTGGTAAGAGCAAAAAATCTTGAAAAGTTTCTTGATACGCCTGCAAAAATATATTTTAAAAACGAAGGAGTAAGCCCTTCCGGAAGCCATAAATCGAATTCAGCCGTAGCGCAAGCATATTATAATATGAAAGCAGGCACAAAAAGAATAGCCACCGAAACAGGTGCGGGACAATGGGGTTCGGCGTTGGCTATGGCATGCAAGATGTTCGGTATAGAATGTGCAGTATATATGGTTAAAGTTTCTTTTGACCAAAAACCTTACAGAAAATCTTTGATGCACGTTTACGGAGCAAACGTTTATTCAAGTCCTTCCGCACAGACCGAGTACGGAAGAAAAATTTTGGAAAAAGACCCGGATTGCAGCGGTTCTTTAGGCATAGCAATATCGGAAGCGATAGAAGACGTATTGACTCACGAAAACGCAAAATATTCGTTAGGAAGCGTTTTGAACCATGTCGCCATGCACCAAACTGTTATCGGACTTGAAGCAAAAAAGCAGCTTGAAGTTATAGATGAGTATCCGGATATAGTAATTGCATGTCTTGGAGGCGGTTCAAATTTTTCAGGTATGGCATTTCCGTTTATTATGGACAAAATTAACGGAACTCACAAAAACCTCAAAGCAATAGCAGTAGAACCGTCGGCTTGTCCAAAACTTTCAAAAGGTGTATACGCCTATGATTACGGAGACTCATCCGGATTTACTCCGGCATTTAAAATGTACACGTTAGGACACACGTTTATGCCCAGCGCAATACATGCAGGCGGATTAAGATATCACGGAGCCTCCCCTTTGGTATCGGCAATAGTTAAAGCCGGTCTTGCCGAATCGGTTATAGTAAAGCAAAGAGAAGTTTTTGAAGCTGCGGTAACATTTGCAAGATGTGAAGGAATACTGCCAGCTCCGGAATCGTCTCATGCAATAAAAGCGGCAATTGATGAAGCATTAAAAGCAAAAGAAGAAGGCAAATCAAAAACCATTCTTTTCAATTTGTCAGGACACGGACATTTTGATTTATCGGCTTACGAACAATATTTGTCGGGACAAATACAGGACTGCGATTATTCCGAACAAGAAGTTCAAAAGGCATTGAAAGATTTGCCGAAAGTAAACTTATAAAATTGGCGCAGGCAATTTTGGAAGATTGGAAGAATAAAAGGAAACAGAAAAAATAATAATGCCAAAATTTGCAAAACAAATTTTACATTTGAACTTAAAATCCTCTAATCTTCCATTTCTCTAATTTTCAAAAAATATGGAGTATTTTTATTATGGCTAATAAAACAGGTATTATATGTACGATGGGACCTTCAACAAGGTCTGCAAAAATCATAAAGAGTCTTTCCGACAGCGGTATGACGGTTGCAAGACTCAACTTTTCGCACGGAACTTTTGAACAGTATGAAAAAGATATCGCTTTGATAAGAAGCGTAAACAAGAAATATTCGAGAAACATTAAAATTTTAGGTGACCTGGAAGGGCACAGAATAAGAATAGGCAAGCTTAAAGATTCAAAACCGGTATCGCTTAAAAAAGGACAAAAGCTGATATTGACAAACAAAAAAGTCATAGGTGACTCCAAAACGGTTTCAATAGATTATGCCGGTCCTTTGGCGGACTTTAAAAAAGGTATATCAATATTTATTGACGACGGAAATTTAAAATTAACGGTATTGTCCTGCAATAAAGAATCGGTAACTACTACGGTTGAAACGGACTACCTTTTAAAAGAACATAAAGGTATAAACGTGCCGGATGCAAAACTTCATTTTCCGGAAATCGAAGAGCACGACAAGTCGCACATAGAGTTTGCGATAGAACACAAACTCGACTATATAGCGAACTCTTTTGTAAGAAACAAGTCCGACATGAAATATTTGAAAAAAATCGTATCGGAAAAACATCCGAAATGTCAGCTTGTAGCAAAAATAGAAGACAGAGAAGGTATAGACAATCTTGCTTCGATTCTTGAAGTCTGTGACGGGATAATGGTTGCAAGAGGAGACATGGGAATATCCATTCCTCTTTGGACGGTGCCCGTCGTTCAAAAATATATTATCAGAAAATGCAGATCAAGAAACAAGTTCGTTATCACGGCAACGCAAATGCTTGAAAGCATGGTGGAAAATCCAGTACCTACAAGAGCGGAAGTAAGCGACGTCGCCAACGCTATTATAGACGGAAGCAACTTTGTAATGTTATCGGCAGAGACAGCAGTAGGCAAACATCCGCAGGAAGCCGTTGCAATGATGGGTAATATTATAAAGTTTACAGAAAAAAATATTTACAGATTGCCTTTGGTATAATAAATGCAACAAATATTGTACTCTTTTTTAGCTATGTTCGCCGCATTGTGCGGAACTTTTCTCGTACTTAAATTTTCCGATTGGTCAAGAAAAAATTCCATACTTCTTATAGGATTTGCGGCAGGCGTTATGCTGTCAATATCGTTCGTTCATCTGCTGCCGGAAGCTTTAGAGCATAATCCAAACTCAATAATTTATGCTTTTATCGGATTTTTGTTTATGTTCTTCATACAGCACTTCATTTTTTTTCATCCCTGTCACGACGAACATTGCGATATTCATTTGGGAACATTGTCAACGTTCGGACTTTCTTTACACTCATTTTTTGACGGGGTTGTAATAAGTATAGGATTCGGCGCAAACGCTTATATAGGTTTAATGACGACGTTAGCAATAATGTTACACAAACTGCCGGACGGTATAACCATTACCGGTATTTTAATGCACTCGAAAAAATCGATAAAAAAAATTCTTGTTTACTCTTTAACCGTAGCGGCATTTACGCCCGTAGGAACTTTCGTAGGTCTCATATTTTCAAATCAAATATCAAATTTAATCGGAAACTTTTTGGCATTAACCGCAGGAACATTCATTTATCTGGCATCGGCAGACCTTATCCCGGAAACGCATAAATCATCCAACAAAAAAGCCGGAGTATGCCTTTTGATAGGCGTGATAATCGTTTCGTTTTTAGGACATATCGCCCACTAAAAACAATTTACAATTTACAATTTACAATTTACAATTAATAATTTATAATGTCGGAAACGGAAAATAAAGCTTTACATATCTTT
This sequence comes from Endomicrobiaceae bacterium, assembly GCA_045586665.1. Lineage (GTDB taxonomy): Bacteria > Elusimicrobiota > Endomicrobiia > Endomicrobiales > Endomicrobiaceae > Ruminimicrobiellum. Next base: position 3,310 of record JAZNAT010000005.1, read on the forward strand.
ACACACGGTAATTTTTACGTTATAAATAAAAAATCAAGTGAGATTAAATTATGAAAAAATTAAAAATTTTATTATTGGCGACAGCAGGCGTTATCGTTATTTTATGTGTTGCGGCGTTTATCGCAATAAAAGTTTTTTTGCCTCAAGACAAAATCAGAACATATATCACCGATTACGCAAAAAACAATTTCAACAGAGAAATATCTTTTGATAACCTTTCGTTTACCCTTATAGGCATAAACCTTGAACATTTTAAAATGTCAGAAAAAGCAACCTTTAACGAAGGAACTTTTATAAAGTCCGACAAATTCACGATAAAAATCGCACTCTTACCGCTTTTATCGAAAAAAATAGAAGTCGGTAACGTTTTATTTAATTCCATAGACATAAACGTAACAAAAGATAAAGACGGTAAATTTAATTTTGATGACATGATAAAAAATTCCGTAAAAACAACGGAAAACAACGACAAAAACGAAAAAAAAGGTTCTAACTATAAAGAACAAAAATCTTTTTCTGTTACCGTAAAAGATTTTACGATAAAAGATGCCAATATAAAATTTATCGACCTGCAGGATGAACTTGAAGCAAACATTAAAAATTTCAATATGACCGTACATGATTTTTCGTTCACGGACATTTTTTCATGCACAACTTCTTTTGAAACTTGCGTAAAACAAAAAAATCTTACGGTTCAACTGCCGTTAAGCGCAAAATTTAAAACGAATTTAAACGATTTCGATACGGACAAACTGTTTTTGAAAATAGAATCGGTTGAAACCAATTATAACGATGCTGTCGTATCTTTAAGCGGAACCGTTGAAGGAATAAACATTCCTAAAATCGACTGCGACGTTACGATTAAAAACATAACCGAAAAAACTTTTACAGATTTTTTCAAATCGAAACAAAGTTTCAATATTGATGAAATAAACTTTAAAATGAAATCGGTTATCGATATTGTTTCTATGACTGCAACCGTAGAAAATTTAAGTTTGGTACTGCCGAACTCGTCGTCAAATTTGTCGGGAATTTTCAACTGGGGGAAAAAAGATTTGGAATACGACATAAAACTGAACCTCGATTTGCTTATTGACGAGTTTACAAAGTTTATTCCGGACTATAATCCGAAAGGAAAATTAAAAACGAATCTGTCGGCAACACAAAACTTTCTACAGGGCAATTTAAGTTTGGAAAACGTTTCTTTACAATCGTCTTACGGGACGTTTTCTTCTTTTAATGCAGATGCGGATTTAATTCTGCAAAACAAAAATCCGTTACATAAAATCGATTTTAAAAATTTTGAAATTGATACTTTTCTTTTAAATATGAACAAATCATCGTTAAAATATAACGATGCTCAATTTTCTTTAAAAGGAAAAATTGAAAACAATAACAAAAACAATTTAATGCTGAACCTGAACCTGGATTCAAAAAACGTTACCGACAAAACTTTAACAAAATTTTATGTTTGTCCGGTAAAATTTATTCTTCCTTCCGTAACTGCAGATTCCGTCGCGCAACTTAACTTAAAAAACAATTCTGCAACCATAACAAAACTTAACATAAAACTGCCGGACTCGTCTGCAACGGTTTCCGGCAAACTTAATTGGAACAACAAAAAAAGTTTCGTTTATAACTTATCTTTAAATTTGGATTTGGTACTTGATACGATAGCAAAAAATTTTCCGGAATATAATATGAAAGGTAAAATCAAGTCCGACGCAAAAATTTCCGATAAAGATTTTTCCGGCTCGTTAATCTGTACGAACTTATCTTTCGATTATGTCCCTGTAGCAAAAGTGTCAAAACTTAATTTGCAAGCTGAGGCAAAATCAAAAAACAATATTACGATAAAAAGCGTTTCCGGCATTTTTAACGACGGAACTTTTAAAGCGGACGGTTCTTTAATAAACAAAGACATAAAACTGAATTTTGATATGGACAAACTTACAATAAAAACAAGTTCTCAGGCGGCAACACAAAAAGCACCAGCCAAAGAAACATCAAAAACTCAAACTGCAAATTCTCAACAGGATTTCAATTATAACGTATATGCAACCGTTAATATAAACGAGATCAAAGTTCCTTACTTAACAAGCAAAAATGCGTCCTTAAAAACTTCTTTAAAGTCGGTTACCGCTACAATGCAAAAAGCCGACGGAACTATAAATTTATACGTTAATGAAGGTAAAATATCCGATGTCAACAAACTTACACAAAATAAAGCAGCCAAAACGTTCTTATCGTTATTCAACATTTTAAACAATAACAGAACGGAAGCGACAAAAGCCAACAGTCAGAACGATATAAGTTTTCAAAAAATAAATTGCGACGTTTCGTTTTCATCCGCTACTGCAAAACTTAACGACGTATCAATAAAAATGCCGGTAGCAACGATAAAAGCAACCGGCACCGTAAACTTAAAAAATGAAAACTTAAACATTGCCGTAACTGCCGGAAATTATACCGATATGAAAGTTGCAGGCACGATGTCCAACCCTAAAATATCTTACGATGTTGCAAGTGCATTGACAAATCTTTTGCAAGATTCCGGTATCGGCGACACATTGAAAAATCTGTTTAACAAAAACGAGAAAAAATAATTCATAATCGTTGAAAAGTTGAACGGTTGAACAGTTTTATATATTTTTTACTGCGGCAAAAAATCTGATTATTTACCAAAACAAAAATTTACTTTGTGAATTTTTACAACAAACTTTTAAACTTTTCAACTATTAAACTTATTATTAAGGATTGTCGTTTAGAATTTGAATGATAAACTTATGAAATGCGAGCCGTAGCTCTCTTCTACCTGCATCGGCAGTTCCAACGCATAATCTATTATCAACT
>JAZNAT010000006.1:0-2300 GCA_045586665.1 Endomicrobiaceae bacterium
AAGATAAATTTAAGATAGATTTAGCTGTAAATACATTAGATTTTTCAAGTCCTTTTTACAGTATAATAAGAGAAAAAGGAATTAATGTTTTTATTTATGGCTTTTCTTCAAAATCAAACTCAATTTATTTTTCTCTTTGGAAAATATTTAAAATTATAAAAGAAAATGGTGAATATGATGTAGTTCATTCAAATGTAGGTTTTGCTAATGCTATAGTTTTATTCATAGCAAAATTTTTAAAAATAAATAAAAGATTTTCTCATTCACATACTTCACTTGGCGTTTATAAAAACATAAATATAATATTAAAAAAAGTTAAATATGTTATTAGGAGCATATTGTTTAGACATTTAATTTTAAAGTTTTCAACAAAATGTTTGGCTGTTTCTAATAAAGCTGTAAAATATCTTTATGGTAATATCAATAATTATCAGATTATAAAAAATGGTATAGATACTGTAAAATTTAAATACAATCAACAGATAAGAAATAAGTTTCGGGAAAAACTAAATATTGAAAACAAATTCATTGTTGGGCATGTAGGTAGATTTACTAGTCCAAAAAATCATTTATTTTTAATAGATATATTTAATGAAATTAATACGAGAAATAAAAATTCTATGTTGATGTTAATTGGTGAAGGTCAATTAAAAAAGAATGTAAAACAAAAGATTGAGAAATTAAAGTTAAGAAATAGTGTTGTTTTTATAGGTACGAAAAATAATGTAAACGATTATTACCAAGCAACGGATGTTTTTATTTTGCCTTCTTTAGTTGAAGGTTTAGGAATAGTTGCAATAGAGGCACAATGTTCCGGTCTTCCGTGTTTTATTTCCGATGGCGTTCCCGATGAAGCAATGATATGTAATACAACAAAAATATCATTAAGTAAATCTGCAAAAGAATGGGCAGATATTATTTTAGGAAAAATAAAAAATTTTGAAAGAAAAGATTGTTCTAAACTTGTCAAAGATGCAGGTTTTGATATTAAAGATACTGCAAAACAAATAGAACAAATTTATTTAGAAGGATAACAATGAAAAAAGTAGGAATATTAACTTTTCATAGAGCAAAAAATTATGGCGCCGTATTACAGGCTTATGCGTTAAAAGAAACTTTGTGTAAGTTGAATTGTAGTATAAGTGTAATAAATTATGTTAGTCCTTTAATGCTTTATGGTAAAAAATATGTCTTTTTTTCTAAAAAAATAAAATTATTTTTGCAATTTTTAAAAAATTTTAAAAGTTTTAATACTTTAAAAACATATTATAATTTTAATGATTTTAGATATAAATTTTTTAATGAAACAGAACAAAAAAACATTAAATTTAATAAAAATTTTGATTTGTTTATAACAGGCAGTGATCAAGTTTTTAATCCGAGAATTACTGGTTTTGATAAAAATTATTTTTTAGATTTTGTTCGAGATAAAAATAAATGTTTTTCTTATGCAGCAAGTTTCGGTTTAAGTTATGCTGATTTGACAGTTGAAGAAAAAAGTTTTGTAAAAAAAAATTTAAAAAATTTTAAATTGATATCATTAAGAGAAAAACAAGGCGCAGATATTGTTAATAAACTGTCAAATATAAAAACTGATGTTCATATTGATCCAAGTTTATTATTGAATAAACAAGACTGGTTAAAAATATCTAAAATTCCAAAGGAAGATAATTTTATAGTGCTTTATTTGCTAGAAAATAATGAGAACATTATTAAGTTTGCTTATGATTTAGCAAAAACAAAAAAAATGGATTTAGTTTATTTTAATCCATATAATAAACAAATAAATATAAAAACAAAAATTGTTAATCCTTCTCCTCAAGAATGGTTAGGATATATGTTAAAAGCAAAATATGTTGTTACAAATTCGTTTCATGGTTTATGTTTCAGTATTAATTTTAATAAACAGTTTTTTGTTGATTTTTTACCACAAAATTTTTCTGTAAATTCAAGATTGGAAAATTTGTTGGATATAACAAATTTAAAGGATAGATTGATTTATAATATTGAAACTAATTATGGTAAATCGATAGATTGGGATAGTATTAATAAAATAATAGAGCAAGAAAGAGAAAAATCTTTAAATTATTTACAAAGTATTGTTTTGTGAGGATAAAATTGTAAATGAAAAAAACTTTAATTGTAATTGGTGCGGCAAAATATAATATGGGCTCAAATATGTTGTTAAGAGGAATTACACAAATAGTTAAGGACTCTGGCGTAGATTTTATTGCCATATCTTCTGCGGATATTTTTGAAACAGGAACTCTTGATATTCCTTTTGTTAATAAATATATACC
>JAZNAT010000007.1:0-3270 GCA_045586665.1 Endomicrobiaceae bacterium
AAACTTTAACAAAGCAGAATCGGACAACGATTTCGGAACCGACGAATTTGATATGAATATGTATGCAATAGCAGCCAAAGCCGGATATGATATTGAAGCCGGCAAGAACTGGACAATAGAGCCGAACATAATGTTGATGTACGGAAGTGTAAACAGACAAGAATACACGACTAAACAGGGAGCAAAAATAAAAGGAGAAAGCGACAATAACATAATAGTATCCCCGCAAGTAAAAGCGAAACTTGATTTGGACAAAGGTTTAAAACCCTATGCGTTGTTGGGATATGTGTTAAATGCGGGCGACAAAATAAAAGCCGAAGTTGACGGATTGGAAACTGAAGCAGACAAAGCAGACGGTTACGTAGAATACGGAATAGGATTAAACAAAGATTTCATAAACACGCCGTGGAGCTGTTACGTTCAGGTAACGGGCAAAGGTGGCGACAGGAGCGGCTTTGACGGCAGTTTCGGCGTAAAATATAATTTTTAAATAACAAAAAAACAAAATGTGAATTACAAAGCGGGAAGATAAAAATATCTTCCCGTTTTTGTGTATATATGTAAATCTTTAAATATTTATCATAATTGTTTATAATATCCATATAATAAAAATGTGCGGGGAAGAAAAACAATGAAAAAAATGTTATCTTTGTCGGCAATAGGAAAAGACAAAACAGGTATTGTAAGTTCGATATCGGAAATTCTTTTTAAGGCAGGTTGCAACATTGAAGATTCCACAATGACATTGTTATCCGGGCAGTTTGCCGTTATATTACTGCTTGATTGTCCTAAAAATTCCGATATTTTAAAAATAGAAAGAAGTTTAAGCTCTTCCATGAAAAAGTTGGGATTATCTTATTCTGTAACGGAAGTAGATAAACCTACAATGAATAAAAAGAATTTCGGTGATTATGTTATTGCCGTTTACGGTTTTGACAGAGCGGGAATTGTTTATAAAGTAAGTAAATATTTGTCAGATAAAAAAATAAACATAACCGACGTTCAAACAAAAATTTCAGGTAAAAAAGATAAAGTTTACATAATGTTATTGGAAGTAAATATCCCTAAAACCGTAAATATTGACGAAATTAAACATAACTTGCACCATTTGGCACAAGAACTTAATGTTGAAATTTTTGTAAATCAGGCGGACTCTCAAAAGATATAAAAGTTGCCTAAGGCAATTTGGAAGATTAAAAGAATACTTCATCAGTTAAGGAAATAAAAGTGGCAATATTAAATATAGTAACAATTCCAAATCCGATATTAAAACAGGCGAGTTTTTCTGTAGAAAAAACAGATGATAAAGTAAAAACTCTTATAGAAAATATGAGAGAAACCATGCTTTCGTCAAGCCATTGTGTCGGTATTGCCGCCGTGCAAGTAGGAGTTTTGCTGAGAATAGTTTTGGTAGATGTTTCGTTAAACCCGAAACCGCACCATAATAACGGTTTTTTAATAATGATAAATCCGAAAATAGTTTATAGTTCGGGAAAGTTAAAATCTAGAGAAGGTTGTTTGAGTGTTCCGGATTTTACCGGAAATGTTGTAAGGAAAAATAAAATAGAAGTTGAATATTTGAATATAGAAGGAAAAAAACAATTATTAAAAACTCACGGCTTTGAGTCGATAACAATTCAACATGAGATAGATCATTTGGACGGTTTTTTGTTTTTGGATAAAGTGTCGTCGTTAAAAACCGATATTTTTAAAAGGATGTAATTTAAAAACTCAATGAAACACTTAAACAATTTCTATTTGTTAATTACGTTTATAATTATCATATTTGATTTTATAACAATCGGTTATATGATGTTTAAAGAACAGCGTAAACCCAACTCGATTATGATATGGCTGCTTACTTTTATTTTGTTGCCTGTAGGCGGATTTGTTTTATATCTTCTTGTCGGTAAATGTCCGTCATTAAAAAAACAACGCGACTTTTACAAAAAAATGCAGAAAGATAAAAAATTTTTAAGTTTTTTGAAAGACAATCTCGGCGAATATAAAAAACTTAATTTTTCGCAGCAGGAAAATTTAAACGATATGATAGAGTTTAACGTAAAATACAATAAATCTCCTATTGCGTTAAATAACGAAGTTACAATATATACCGACATTTCAAAACAGTTTGACGAGATGTTGTCCGACATAGAAAATGCGGAAAAATCCGTTGACATATTATATTTTATATATAAAAAAGACGATACCGGGACAAGACTCAGAGATGCATTAATAAAAAAGGCAGAGCAGGGAATAAAAGTAAAGTTAATTGTCGACGATATAGGTTCTCTTTGGACGGACGGAAAATTTTTTAAACCGCTTACGGATTCCGGTGCCGAATTTTACAGATTTTTAAAAGGGAAATGGAAATATTTGAACAGAAACTTAAATTACAGAAACCATAGAAAAATGGTTATAATAGACGACAAAATAGCTTATACCGGCGGAGCTAACATCGGTGACGAATATTTGAATAAAACTCGTCTTAACTGGAGAGACACCAATATAAAAATCGTAGGAGACGGAGTTGCTCTTATAAAAATAAGATTCTTACAAGACTATTCTTACGTTTGCGGTAAAGAAGTTGAAAATTCCGCTGCAAAGTTCTCTGAAAAAGTAACGGCAAATGTTCTTCCCGTACAGCTTATAAGCAGCGGTCCTGACGTTAAAAGCGAAGAGATTAAAGAAACTTACATAAAAATGATTTACGGTGCCAAAAAAAGAGTTTGGATACAAACACCTTATTATATACCTGACGAGTCTTTTGCTACCGCCGTTTCCATAGCGGTTGAAAGCGGAATAGACGTACGTATAATGATACCGGAAATTCCCGATAAAAAACTTGTATATTATGCTACCAAAAGTTATGCTGCGGATATGGCAAAGTTGGGTGCAAAAGTATATTTTTATCCCGGATTTCTGCACGGTAAAACGTTAATTATAGATGACGGAATTTCTTCCGTAGGAACTTTTAACATAGATATAAGAAGTTTTAAACTGCATTTTGAAATGACCACTCTTTTATACGGCAGAACGGTTACCGATAAAATGGCTGACATTTTTATTGAAGATATGAAAAAATCTACTGTAATGGATGAAGGATATATAAAATTAATGTCCAAAAAAGAAAAATTTATGCAGGCAGTAATGAGACTTTTTTCACCGTTGTTTTAGTTTTATATTAACGTTATGAAGCTACGGCAAGCCTGTCTATGGTATGACCGTTTCTGTATAAATCCGTGTAAATTTCTTTATATCTTTTATATA
>JAZNAT010000008.1:0-20546 GCA_045586665.1 Endomicrobiaceae bacterium
ATAAAGAAAATATAGAAGTTTGGAATTTACTTGAAAAAGTGTATAAGGATGGAAAAGTAAAAGCTATAGGTGTTTCTAATTTTGATATAAAAGATTTGGAAAATATTATTAATAATTGTGAGATAAAACCGGCAGTTAACCAAATAAGATTTTTTATAGGCTTTTATCAAAAACAATTAATTGATTATTGCCAAAGTAAGGAAATTACGCTTGTCGGGCATTCTACGTTTACTGCCGGTAAGATTTTTGAAAACAAAGACATAAAAAATATTGCTCTGAAAAACAATGTTACCGTGGCTCAATTATGTATTAAATATGCAATACAAAAGAATATAATTCCTCTTATAAGAACTACTAAGCAAGATAGAATGATTGAAAATATAAAAATAGATTTTGATATAAATGATAACGATATTTCTTTTTTAGAAGGCTTGCAAGAATCAAGATAAAAATAAAATTATATAAAAATAAAAGCAACCTAAAGATTAAAGGTTGCTTTTATTTTTTACTTTTTTATTTGTTTTAGTCTTTCTTTTGTTCTTCCGGTTGTGTTGTTTGTTCTCTGGTGTCTATTTCAAACTTTTTTAAAATTTTTATATCGGCTTCTTTTACGAAAGAGGCTATCGTTTGGTTTAATAGGCTTTCGGCTCTTTTTGAATTTATATAATTTTCAAGCTGTTTTTCAAAAGAAGCGTATGTAAACTTTTGTCCGGCGGTTTTTTCCGTAATTTTCATAATAAAGTAACCTTGAGCCGTATTTTCCTGTGCGTCGTCTTTAAACATTTCAAAAATATCGCTTGTCTGTCCTACATTAAGTTTGAAAGCTCTTGAAGACAATTCCAAAGGCAGCATACCTTCATATACGTTCATTTTTGAAAAATAAATTTTATCTTCTTGTTTTCTCGGCGAATATTTTTGTGCGACGTCTTCAAAGTTTGAAGTGTTTATTATTTCTTTTCTGATGGATTCCGCCAGTTGTTTTCTTTGTAAAAGTTCGGATGGAGTCATTGTTTTGGTTGCATATACCAAAACCAAATCAAACTTGGCTTTCGGTGCGAGAGAAGATTTTAATTGTCTTGCTACAATGTCGGCTTCGTCAAATCTTGCGGGGGTTTTTTTTAATTCTTCAACTTTGTTTTTGTCGTTGTTGTAAATTGCAGAAACGTTGTCAAAAAAAGTTTTCGTTTCTTCGTCGGTAGAATAATTCAAATTTTTTGAAACGATTTCTCGTCTGAATTTTTCCGAAATAATTGAGTTTTCTATGGTTGCCAAATATTTCTTTTCGGAAATATTCATCTTTTTAAGAGCATCTTTAAAAGCTTTGTCCTGCTCGGATTTCGTAAGCTGAACTTCATTACCGTTTTCGTCTGTTTTGAACTGTTCTTTTACTTTCGTTACAACTTCGTTGATTTCTTCTTTTGTTACAGTAATATTGTTTTTCTTTGCTTGTTGTAAAAAAACTTCGTTAATTATCATATCTTGAAGAATCCTTTTACCGATAATGTCTTCAGCGTAAGGCTGTTGCAATACTTGCGGATTTTGAACTTTAACGTTTTGTAGAGCTTTGTCCAAATTTTCAACATAATCAGAGTTGAGGATTTTCGTTCCGTTTACTACGGCAACAGTATCGTTTTTAGCACATCCCGCAATAAACAGACAGAAAAATAAAACCGCTAACGAAATTAACTTTTTCATAATTTTTAATACCTTCCTTTATATATTTTTACAAATATAAATTATACCAAACTAAATATTTTTTTTCATAGCTAAAGCCGCTGCCGGTTTCAGTTTTGAGAGTTTTCTTTTATGGATTTCCCGTTTTGAGAAACGTCTGAAGAAAACGTTGTATCGGATTTTTCTTGGCTGCTTTCGGATTTTGTTTGCTCTTCGTTTTTTTCTTGTATATCATTGCCTTGTTCGTCATGTTTTTTAAGACCGAGCAGTTTCGTAAAGCCGGTTTTTAAAGAGTCTGATACCACGTTTTTCATTAAGGCATCTCCTACAAGGTTTGACAGGCTTCCCAAAAGACTTAACGAACCGCTCGGTTCATCCATAGTTCCGCCGATTTTCATCGTAAGCGGCATAATACCGTCGTCTTCGTGTCTTCCGGGAGCTGCGTTTACCGTCATATCAAGCAGGTTGTCTTTGAAGTTCATGTTGCCTTTAATCTTAAAAGAAAGCAGATTTGAAACGAACGAACATTTGTCAAAAATACCCTTACCATGCGCAAAATTTATTGAAGTTATGAAAGAAATGAAATCTATTTTCCCGTCAATTTTTTGATTTTTTTGTTCATGTTCCGCCGCAGCGTTTTCTTCAGCTATTTCTTCTTTCACATCCGAAGCCGAAGAGGAAACAATTGCACTTCCTATGGAGTTAAGTATGTCCAAAACATTTAATGCGTTTATAACGTCGCTCACCACTTTTAAAGATAAAAACAAACCTTTCATTACGGCGTTGGATTCCGTCAGTTTGTAAATATCTTTTATTGTTCCGTTTGAGGTATTTAAGTCAAGTATGCCTTCAATATTGTTAAGATTCGTAGTAACATGTTTCATGTTCATATTGAAATTTATGTCTTTGCCCATAAAATAAGGAACGTTCATGTCGTTTACTTTAAACGTTGCTTTTACATCTAACGGGGGTAAAGGAAAATCGGATTTTTCAGATTCGGTGTTTTGCGAAGTTTCGATTTGTTTGGTTTCCGGAACTGTTTCCTCTTGTTTTTTTATCATGTTTTTTTCGTAATCTTTACTCATTTTGGCGTAAATTTTATTTGCGAAAAAGTTTATGTTTATGTTTCCTTTATCTTTTCCTATTACGTAATGTGCCGATGATTCGAACGGATAAGAATTAAGTTTGCCGGTAAGAGAAGGAATTTGTATGTCGTTTATGTCGTTTATTTTTATTTCGGAGTTAAGTTCCGTAATGTCGCCTGCTTGCGGTGTAAATGCACAAACGTCGATTAAAGATAAACTTCCGGTAATGACCGAAGATTTATCGGTAACGTTCAAATTTGCCGTAATTCTGCCTTCCGGTTTATATTCTTTCGTCAACTTTACCGATTGACATATTTTATCCAAAACCAAATTTATTATTATTTTTATGTCGTATTTAAGATTTTGTTTTCCGTAATCAAGTTTCCCGCTGACACTTATGTCAGAATCCAAAACGTTTACGTTAATTTTTTCAATGTTAAGCAGACTGTCGTTTAAATTCAGATTTAACAAAGACTGTATTTGAATTTCCGAAATGCTAAATTCGGGAAATTTTGTTATTTGCGAGAATGTATCCGATGACAAATTTAATATTTTAATAGTGAAATTTGTGTCCGGATTTTGTAAATCGTATATCATTCCTTTTGTTAAAAAGATAGTATCTTGCAGTCTTAAAATTAAAGGACTTATTTTTATTTCGGCTTCGGAAAGATTCATCGATTTTAAATTTATGTAAGAAGTTAACGCTACAAATAAAGAGTCAAACGATATACCGTTAGTTTTTGCCGAAACTTTCGTGTAAAAATTTATTTTAAAAACGTCGTCCAATTTGAAACCGTCTATATTAAAAGACGTTTTGTCCAAAACAATCGATATGTCGTTTTGTTCGTCAATATAAGTTATGCAACTGTCATCAAGCTGTGTTTTAAACAAAAGCATACTTAAAACGTCGCTATTATCTTCGTCTTTTTCTTTTGCGATGACCTTACCGTTCTGCTCATCGTTTTTAAACAAAGGAGATTCAAGTATCGGGTCAAAATTAAATTTGCCGTTTTTGTCTTTTATTATCGTTACGTTAAAATTTTGAAGAGTAATTCTTTGAACACGCAAATGTCCTTTAATCAAATGTATAAGAGAAAAGTGTATGTATATGGTATCAATGTGTGCGATATTTTGTTCTTCAATTTTTAATTCGACGTCTTTTACCTGAAAGTCAAAAATACTTGCCGATATGGAACCGATACTTACGTCTGCCGAAGTTTGCTCTTTAATAATTGACACTATTTTATTTTTTACACTTTCAAGCGGTGCTACGTAGATAAGCGTAAAATGTAAAACCGCTACAAGTATAAGCATACAGACCAAACAGTAAAACAATATTTTTGTCAATAACTTCATTTTTTTCATAATCCTGCTCCCGTAATTTAAAAAAAACAGATTGATTTTTGATTATACAAAAAAATAAATCTCACAAACAACAATTTTTGCCGCATTTTTTGTTGACAATCGAGTATAAAAAAGTATAAAATTATTAGTAATTTTTAGTAATAAATTTTTATTGATAAATCAAACGAAAATGCAATATGTTATACCGGTAGCAGTATTATTATTTTCCGTAATCGTTCACGAAGTGGCTCACGGTTTTGTCGCTTATTTAAGAGGCGATGACACGGCCAAAGTTATGGGGAGATTGACTTTAAATCCGATATATCACATAGATATTATCGGAACGATTATTCTTCCGTTATTTTTGATTTTGGTAGGTGCGCCAGCTTTCGGATGGGCAAAACCGGTACCTGTAAACGTTTATAAATTAAAAAATCCGAAAACCGATATTTTGTTCGTATCGGCGGCGGGGGTTACTGCAAACTTTTTACTTGCGTTGTGTGCCGCTACGGTAATGTTTTTTATAAGACATTTTTTTTCAAGTGTGGCTGTTATGGGTTCGATTTATGTTATATTACAATACGTAATTATAATAAACGTGGTCCTTTTGGTATTTAATTTGATACCGATACCTCCTTTGGACGGGTCAAGGATACTTATGCTTTTGCTGCCTAAAAATTTGGCACAACAGTATGCAAAAATAGAGCAGTACGGTTTTTGGATAATATTGTTACTTTTAGTGACGAACATTTTATGGAGAATAATAGGTCCGTTTATAAATTTTTTAATAAAGTTGTTAAGCGGCGCATTTTAATTAAAAAGGATTTTTAAAATGGCAAACAAAAGAGTTTTATCGGGGATGAGACCTACGGGAAGGCTCCATTTGGGGCACTATTTCGGTGCGTTAAAAAATTGGATAAAAATTCAGCAGGATTACGAATGTTTTTATATGGTTGCCGACTGGCACGCTCTTACAAGTAACTATGCCGATACATCCGAAATAAAAGAAAATTCCGTTGATATGGTTATAGACTGGCTTACGGTAGGCATTGACCCGGAAAAAACCGTTATTTTCAGACAGTCGCAGGTAAAAGAACATGCGGAACTGTTTTTGATTTTGTCCATGGTAACGCCGCTCGGCTGGCTGCAAAGGTGTCCTACCTACAAAGAACAGTTAAAAGAAATTCAGTCAAAAGATTTGAACAACTACGGTTTTTTGGGCTATCCCGTTCTTATGGCGTCCGATATTTTGCTTTATAAAGCGCAAAACGTTCCTGTAGGTGAAGACCAGCTTGCTCATCTTGAATTTTCAAGAGAAATAACAAGAAGGTTCAATAATTTTTACGGTGAAGTTTTGTTGGAACCTCAGGCTCTTCTTACAAAATCGGCACGAGTTCCAGGACTTGATAAAAGAAAAATGTCAAAATCTTACGATAACTCGATACTTATTGCCGAGCCTGAAGAAGAAATCGTGAGAAAAGTTAAAACTATGTACACTGATCCGTTAAGAATAAAAGCTACCGACGAAGGTCATCCCGAAGGTTGCGTCGTGTTTGCTTTTCACGAACTTTTCAACAAAGATTTTGAAACCAGAAAACAACAATGTAAACAGGGATGTATAGGATGTGTTGCCTGCAAAAAAGAGCTTACGGCTTTAATGTGCGAGTTTGCAAAACCGATGAACGAAAAAAGAAACGAATTGCTCAAAGATAAAGCTTACGTTGAAAAAATATTGGAACACGGTAAAGAAAAGGCAAGGTTTGAAGCAAATAAAACCATGCAGGAAATAAGAAAAGCGATAAAATTTTAAAACAAAAATTTAAGGTGTCATAAATATGGCTTACGACGTCCATTTAGAAACTTTTGAAGGTCCTTTAGATCTTCTTTTGTATTTGGTAAGAAAAACCGACCTTGAAATACAGGAAATTCAAGTGTCGGAGATTACTTCCGAATATTTGTCTTATCTTGATACGATAAAAGATTTGGATTTGGATACTGCCGGTGACTTTTTGGTTATGGCGTCAACTTTGATGCAGATAAAAGCAAAAATGCTTCATCCCGATAACGAGAAAGATAAAGAAGATGCCGATTTGGAGCTTGACAAAATAAAAGAAAGGCTGCTCGAATATCAAAAATATAAAGAAGTTTCAAAAATTTTATCAAATAAAGAGCAGGAATATTCTCAGACTTATTACAGACCGCAGCCGGTAATTGACGAACAGGATTTTGAAGTTGAAGCGACGATTTATGACCTTGTCAAAAGTTTTCAGGAAGCATTAAGAACTCTGCCGGAAGAAGTAAGAGAGATAATGTATAAAGAAATTCCCATAGAAACCAAAATCAGGGAAATTCTTGACATTTTGGAAGGTAAACAGTATCTAAATTTCAGTGAGATAATAAAAATACAACCGTCAAGGTCTGCTATGGTAGTTTGTTTTATGGCGGTTCTTGAACTTGTAAAAAATAAACAAATCATTGCAAAACAGTCGGAATTGTTTGAAGATATAAGGATTTACAGGGTATATAATAACGAAAACGACAGCGGTGTAATAAAAGAAGATAACGGTGAGCTCCAACTGAATCAGGAACACTCGGATAATTATTCCGATGACAATAACAATATTGAATCCGAAAAACAACAAGAGCCTTTTGAACTTGAAGCCGAGTCCGAACAAGACCGGTTTTTGCAAAATAAAACGATAGAGGAAGACAATGGAAATTAACGATATAAAAAAAGTAATAGAGGCGTTGCTGTTCGTTTCCGACAAACCGTTATTAAACAGAGAAATAAAAGCCGTAATTAAAAACGATTTGCCGGAAAACATAAAAGTTGAAGATATTATGAAAGAGCTTCAGCAGGAATACGAGCAGCTTGACCGTTCTTTTGAGCTTAAATTTGTTGCCGACGGCTGGACGTTTGCAACAAAGTCGCAGTATTCTTCATGGATAAAGATACTTCTTAAAGAAAAGACCATTTTGAAACTTTCACCGTCTGCAATGGAAGTTCTTGCGATAATTGCGTATAAACAACCGATTACAAGAGCCGAAATAGATAATGTCAGAGGCGTTGACTCGGGCGGAGTTATAGATACGCTTACGGACAGAAAATTTATAAAAATCGTAGGCAGAAAAGAGACGCTCGGCAGACCTTTGCTTTACGGGACAACGCAGGAATTTTTAAGACATTTCGGGTTAAGCCATTTGAGCGAGCTTCCGGTAATTGAAAATGAAAAAGATGTTTTAACCGAGCAAAAAGAAACAGTTCAGGAACAGTTGCCTTTTGACAATACAGCCAGTGAAGCCGTGCAGCAAAAGAGCCCTGAACAAACCGAACAAACTAAAGAAATGCAACTACAGGAAAATAGCACAAATACGGAATCTGCGGTTGAAAAAGAACAGTCTGCTAATATTGAAGGAGATGCCTTTGAAATTCAAACATCGGAAAACGACGAAAAAGATATAGAAATCGTTGAAACCGGTCAAGCCTACAATGAAACGATAGAAAACGGTGAAATCGAGTCCGGTAATATTGTAATAACGGAATCGGAAGCTGAAAGAAAATCCGAGTCGGATATTCAAACTCAAACAGCCGAAAGTGTACCGGAAAAATCAACCGACACTTTTAATAAAAGTAATGATAATAACACTGAAAATAACGTTAATGATATTGAGATCGAAAATTTACAACAAAACGATAATAATGCTGAAAAATAAATGTTTTTCGGTTAATAAAATGTTGTTTTTGTAAAATTTATATGTTATAATCTTATACGTTGTAATATGTAAAAGCGTTTAATGTTTACGTTACGGTCACAATATTACAAAAGGGGATATTGATGGCGGATAATCTTGAAACGGATTCAAATAAAAACGAGCTTCAGTTAGGGCTCTGTATAAATAATCAGTACGTAACCGTAAAAAAGATAGGTGTTGGCGGTTTCGGTATTGTTTGGCAGGCATACGATTTCAGTCTAAGAAATTTTATTGCTATAAAAGAACTCCTTCCGGAATATGCACAAGCGAAATTCGTTGAGATGTTTTATAAAGAAGCCTTAATCGCAAAAAATATAATTCACGACAATATTGTCAGAGTTCAACATTTTTGGCAGGGAAGTAACGGCTCATATTACGTAGTTCTTGACTACGTCAGAGGCGTTGATTTGGAAAATTTAATTAATAAATGCAACGAAATGAATATAAAAATTCCGTGGCAGCTTTCGACACTTATATGTATGAGTGTTTTAAAAGCTATAGATTATGCCAACAGAATTGCCAGGGATTCCATTACCGGCAACGCTTACGGAATAGTGTACAGAGATATTTCTCCCGGCAACGTTCTTTTATCTTTTGACGGAAACGTAAAGTTAAGCGATTTCGGTATAGCTAAAACCGCCGATGAAATAAGGGATTCCATCCCTGAAAAAGTCGTTACCGGAAAATATCCGTATATGTCCCCGGAACAAATTAAAGGTTCTGCAGATATAGACCATAGAACCGACATCTTTTCCGTAGGTATTTTGTATTACGAAATGCTGACCGGTAAACGTTTGTACCAAGGAACCAACGAAGAGATAAAAGAACAGGTTTTGAATAAAAAGTTTGATCCTTCGGAACTTAATGCCGACCATAACGTACCTTCCGAAATTGCCGACGTCATTTCAAAAGCTTTGGAAAAAGACAGAGACAACCGTTATGAAAGAGCCATTGAAATGTACAGAGACATAAGACGCGTTTTAAAAGGAGTTGAAACCGACGAACTTTCGGTAGAACTTTCCGATTTTATTATGAGAATGATGAGAGATGCCGTTGCAAGTTCCGAAAAACTTATAGAAAAAGTAAAGACTTTAAACGTTCAGGAAATACAGCAGAACAATGCAATAAGAAAAGTTAATTGTCAGGATTTTATCGTAGGACAAGTTAAAAATTTATCTGCACAGCCGACTGCGGCAACGCAGCAAAGCGCTTCCGAAAAACCTGTTGCAACAGCTGCGGTAGGTGCTGGGAGTGCCACTCCTTCTGCGCCGGTACGTCCTAAAGTGCAACCTCAAGCCGAAGAAAAGGGTAAGACGGTTTTTGAAGAAGTGGGCGACTGGTTGTTCAACAAATTTGACGATATGAAAAAAAGTATTGTAAGAATACTTATTGCTCTTATTCTTGCATTTTTCATTTTTGAAGTGTTGGATATTTTCGTTTTACAGTTTACGCCTCTCGGTAAAGATATATATTCGCGCATTTATCCGCCGGACGTCGTAATAACTACAATACCGGCAGGCGCCGTAGTAAGCATGAAAACAAAAGAAGGTGAAATGGTTTTGAATAACGTTTCTTCATCTTCTCCGATACCGGTAAGAAAAGTCAAACCGCGGTCTTACATAGTTACCGCTTTAAAGGAAGGTTTTAAACCGGTACAAAGAGTAGTTCAAATCGAACAGAGCGACAAATCCAAAAAAGTGAGAAAAGAAAAAATAGAGATAATGTTCGATTTTATTTTAAACGTGGATTCCGAACCAAGAGGCGCAAGCGTATTTATTGATGGTAACAAGTTCGGCGTAACACCGTGTAAAGCGCAGCTTTTGGCGGGTGCTCATACGGTAAAGCTTTCGTTGGAAGGGTTTGATGATTTAGGCTCATCTGCAGCAGCCGAAGGTAAAGACGGACAATGTAACATAGATTTTACCAAAACGGCAATTGAAGAGATGTTTTCCGGAGTTGACAGAAAATTTTGGAACTGCGAACTTAAAAATATTGACGGCGAAAATATTTTCAGTATAAGCGGAGCGCTGTTTAAACGCGTAAAAATAGAATCCGAACCGAAAGGTATGATGGTACACGTTCAGGGTGAAAGTCAACCCAGAGGCAATACTCCTTTGGAAACATTATTTAAAGTGGGCGAATATAAAGTCAGATTGATGGACCCGAGCGCAAGATACGGAGAATCTTTGAAAACTTTGAAAGTAAACGAAAAGTCGAACGATAATCTGTTTGTCAAAATGAATAAAATAGTTTCTTTCCGCGTAAAATCCAAAGAGAATCCTAACGATACTTTTGTAACTCAGGTTACAGTTTCCAATAAGGATTTTAATATTAAGAAAGAAATTTCGACGTCCAAACCGATAAAGATTCCTTTACCGGTTGCCGTTTATGATGTGGTTTTTGAAGGTGACAATGAATATAAATCTCACAAAATTTCAAACGTAGATATAAATACGACAAGTGCCGTTACAGGCGAGCTGGAATATTCCAAAGTTTTGTTAAATTTGAAAGTTAAAGCAAAAGATACCGACCAGTATTTGAAAAATGCTTTCATTTGGTCGGATAAAAAAATGCTTGGTAAAACTGATAAAAACGGTTTGTTTAGAGACAAGTTTAAACCAGGAAAATATGAGTTTAAGATTATAGTAAAAGGTTATAACGAACAAGTCGTTACGGTAGATTTGTTGGCGGGAAGAAAAAATACTACGGAAGTTCTTATGATACCGGAAGTTCAACAGGAACAGGAAATTCCGGTAGACGAGAACACTTTTGTACCGGTTAAAGATGAACAAGACGGCGATATTTCCGAGAAAACAACTCCTGAAGTAGAAGAAAAGCCGGTCAAACAGGAAAAACCTGCAAAAAAGAAAGATAAAAGAGCGGAAAATAAACCGCCCGTAAAAAAAGCGGAAGAACCTGTTGATGACGATATTACTACCGAACAACAGGTTGTAGTTTGTCTTAACTGCGGCTATGTCAATACCGCACCTGCAGGTAAAAAAATCAGATTTTGCGTAAACTGCGCAAAACCTTTAAAATAAATGGAGAAAAAAGATGAAAAAATTACTATTTTGGAGTAAATGTTTAACGGTAATTTTCAGCTTGTTATTTAGCGTTTGTGTTTATGCTGCCGAAGATAACATCCCTAAAACAATAAATATACAGGGAAAATTAACTACGGATTCCGGACAGCCGGTAACGGAAACAAAAACTTTGAATTTTGAAGTTTTTGATGAAAGTGGAACTTCTATTTTTACCGAATCAACTTCCGTAACTCCTGATGCGGAAGGGTTATACAGTACCAATATTGATATTAGTCGCTTATTAAATGACGGGAAAAATTTTAACGGGAAATATTCGTTTACGGTTGCCGTAGGCGGTGTTTCTTCCTTAAAAACAAATTTTGCGTCAAGCCCCAACGCTTTTTATGCTTCGACGTCAACTTATGCGTTAAGTTTGGATGTCAACGGCGACAAACTCGTTAATGAAAATTTCAATCAATCTACTGAGTACAACATTACCGTAGGTTCCGCAACGTATGCCGTAAAAGCAAGTTCAATAAACGCAAACGGAACGAGCGGTTACGTTTGGGGTATGACCGGGGCAAACTCGCAAGGTTGGATGAATCCGGGTTCGTTATCAATATCAACGGCTTCAACGAGCGTTGTCGGCGGTATAATGTTAGGTGCCGATACGGGATTGTCTAGAGACATATCTTCGGACAGTGTTTTAAAGTTGCTTTCGGCAACAGGTTCTACCATAGGAGGCGTAATTGTTCCTGCGGTTAACGGGTTGTCGGTATCTTCCGACGGTACGTTAAGTATTTCTCCGGCAACCGACAACAGTTTAGGTGTTGTATCCGTCCCGGCTGTAAACGGGTTATCGATATCAAACGGTGCGATAAGAATATCTACCCCGACGACAAGCAGTTTCGGTGTGGTTAATGTTACGAACGGAAACGGTTTAACGATAACTGACGGAACGATAGCGCTTGGAAAAGCAAGTACAAATGCATTGGGAACGGTACGGATAGGTGATAATATAAACGTAGATAGTAACGGGGTAATAAGTTTGAAACCTGCAACCGATATGAATTTGGGTTTAGTGAAAGTAGGTAGCGGATTGACCGTTTCGTCAGACGGAGAAATAAGCGTAAACAGCTCGTTAAATGTATCAACTGCAACTTATGCAATAAATGACGGTGCCGGTAATTTGATTGTTAATTATTATCAAACTGTCGGGAACAAAACGGATAGTTATAGCGAAACTTCAACGACAAAATATCCGACTTCAAAAGCGTTAAGTGATGGTCTTGCAATGAAACAAAATTCATTAACTGCCGGGACGAATATAACTTTTTCCGGATCAGATAATAATACGATAAATGCTACGGTAAATGATGCGACTTTAACAATACAAAGAAATGGTTCGTTAATAGATACTTTTACGGCAAACTCTTCAAATGATAAAACAATAAATATAGAGGTTCCGACGATAACGGATACGTATTCCGATTCTTCGTCGGATGGTATGAGCGGTGTTGCGGTTGCGAGTGCAATTTCGGGAAAAGCAAACAGTGCGGATTTGTCAACTGTAGCAACAAGCGGAAATTACAATGATTTGAGTAATACACCTACAATACCGACATATTCAGCCGGTGATGGTATAGAGTTTTCCGGAACAACAATAAAAGCAAAGGTTGACGGTACAAATATAAAAATTAATGCTCAAGGCGAAATAGATTTAGGTCCCGGAGCCGACCTTGCCGAAATTTATCAGTCGACGGAAAAACTTGTGCCGGGAGATGTGGTTTCAATAGATACTGCAAGAGATAATGCAATAGTAAAAACGAAAGTTGCCGAAGATACTTTAGTTGCAGGTGTTATTTCCACAGAGCCGGGACTTTTGTTGAACAAAAACGAAAAAGGTTACAAACTTGCGCTTGTCGGTAAAGTTCCTACGAAAGTTTGTAGCGAAGGTGGAAACATAAAAAGAGGAGACTTGCTTGTTTCGTCCTCAATAGCAGGTTATGCAAAGAAAGCAGGCGACAATCCTAAACCGGGAACGGTTATAGGAAAAGCGCTTGAGAATTTCAATTCTCAAAAAGGGACCATATTGGTTTTGGTGAACTTACAATGATAAATAAAAAATTTTTATTGATTTATTTAATGTTGTTTACGTTTTTTACATCTTTTGCGTATGCTGCAGACAATAATTTTGTTACGGTGTTGAACGGTTCAAACACAGCATCCGAGACGGATTCGAAATCGTACACTTTTGTAGGGCAGCCTGTCGTTTTTGATACTAAGGATTCTATAGATTACATCTCTCAGTCGGCGTTTGCTTCGGTAATATCAAGAGTGCAGAGTTCAAGCATTACTTTTACAAACAATACGGAAGATACGGTTTTTACCGATATTGAAGTGCCGGTAAAAGTAAATATCGTGACAAGCTACGGAACTATAAATAAAGTAAGATACAGAATTTCTCAAGGCAGCAGCGGCGTTTGGGAAGACGAAATCGAATATTCCGGAACAGTGGGTTCTTCCGAAGTCGATTTTTCGCAAAACGTATCTTTTGTTAAAGGATATCCGGAAAATTATATTCAGGTGTATGCGCAATATAAAGTTTCCGATACCGATTATGGAGGCAGCTGGTCTCCTGCGTATTCGATAAAAATATCTACTACTTTATCGGAGTTGATATCGTTTACTTCGCCGGATCCGTTAACGAAAGTTTCGTCACTTGACCCTGTTGTTAAAACGACGAACTTTTCGCTTAATTTAACGACGGCGACCGTTTCTTTGTATGAAGGCGAGTTAGCTTGGGGTACGCCGCTTTATGAAATAGAACTTACGACAACTACCAACGCAACTTATAAAATGTATGACGAAGCCGAAGGGAAAATTTCTTATTTGAATTCAGACGTTATAAAAATATATAACGAAAAGGAAGGAAAATCTTTGCCTGTAAAATTGACTCAGAATAAAAATTATACTTTTAAAATATCTTCGGTAAACGGAGATGATACCGTTACGTTTAAAGCTTTGGGCGACGGAGTTGCCGACATTTTAACGTATCCTTCGCCGTTTAACCCGAAAAAAGAAAAAATAAAGATAAGATATTTGCTTGCAAAAGATTCTCGTGTTACGATAAAACTTTACGATAAAGCGGGGAAAATCGTTAAGAAGTTGATACAGAGCGAATCAAAATCAGCAGGAACGAACGAAGAGGAGTGGGACGGAAGAAACTATGCAGGCGAAACGCTTGCAACAGGTGCATATATTTGTGAAATAATAGCAAATAGCTCGGACGGGGAACATAGAAGATATACAGCATTAGCTATTGTGGGAAGATAATTATGATAAAAATTAAAAACAAAACATTATTAGTTTTTGTCGGTTTGATGTTTGTAGTAACAGGTTCGGCTTTTGCAGGAACCGATGCGGCTGCATTTTTAAAGAAAAGCGTCGGTACAAAAGCCATTGCTATGGGAGGAGCTTTCACTTCTATTGCGGACGATACATCGGCAATTTATTGGAACCCTGCAGGTCTTGCAAAAATACAAAAATATTCTTTGTATGCTATGGGTACGACGGGCGCTTCCGATAAATATCCGGGACTTAAAGACGTTATTCCTACACACCAGTTTTTTGCAATATCGGTACCTGCGGAAAAACTTACAAGCGTTTTGGGAAAAACCGTTTTCGGTATAGGTTACATATCGTCAAAAATGGATAACATTCAGCACACGTATTTGCAAGGTACAAACAGCATATACAGAGATACGATAAGCAATACAGATAACGCTTACTATTTGTCGGCAGGTTTTCCTCTTTGGGAATCGAGTACAAGCTTGTATGTCGGTGCATCGTTGAAATATATTACTTACGATTTTTCCGATATAGGAGTATCGGATTCCGGCTTTGATTTTGATGCCGGCGTAATTTATTCGATAAGCAGTTTGAATTTCGGAGTGATGTTTCAGAAAGGTGTTAAAATGGGTGACGATTATGCTCCTATGACAACGAAGTTCGGCGTCTCGAACAAATTTACTTTTACCGATAAATTGCAATTAATCGGTGCCGTTGATTTGGTTCAAAGACAGGAAGAGCCGTTAAGCGGAAATTTGGGACTTGAGTTCGGAATAATGGATATTCTCGACTTTGACGGTTTCGGTATAAAAGGTATCTTTTTAAGAGGAGGTGTTGAAGGGTACGCGCTTGAAAACAGATACGACATTTCAGTTGATTACAATGAAACTGCTTCCTACAATTTCGGACTTGGGTTGGACTTCAATATAATGAATACGATTTTACAGCTTGATATTGCAATATGCAGCGGAAATATATTTGACCAGAATACAAAGTTTGCAATTAATTTTTATTTCTAGGGGTGAAGAAATATGAATAAAAAATTTTTAAGTGTCGTGGTTACTGTTTTTATGTTCATTAATACTGTCGGCAGTACGTGTTTTGCCGCTAAAAAAGATGTCGGCGATCCGGTATTGCAACAAATAATATCTGAGTTAAGTTCAAGAATGCCCAGATTTATAAATAAGTACGGAGCGGCGGTTTTTGTTGCAGACGAAAACATAACAAGAGGAACTTTGCTGCAGGCTTTATACGAGTTTGACAAAAAACCTTCCTCGTCATCTGCTGCGAGTGTCGGGGTGATTTCAAAAAAAGATTATGACGCCCTTAACGCAAAAGTAATCGCGTTGGAAAAAAAGGTTAAAGCGGGTGGCGTAGCTGCAACAGGTACTTCAAAGTCCGGTTCGGTAGATTTTGTGGAAATTATGGATGATTTGCAACTTAATATGCCTATGCTTTTGGATAACACTTTGGCCGACTCAAAAGTTTTTAAAGCACTTGAAAAAAAAGTAAATGCGGCAGGAGGTACTACGGTAGCTGCTGCAGGTTCCGTGTCGACCGGGTCAGGTTCGTCAGCGGTTTCTCAGGCGACTATAACGAGTTTACAAAAAAATGTGGCGGCTTTAACAAAAAAAGTTGATAACGTAGAATTGTCTCTTGCTTCGGCAAAAAGTTCCGTTTCTGCATCTTCTTTAAAAGGAAGCGGAAAAAATTCTGTAGCGGATGCTCAAATGTTGTATGATTTTAAAAACTTTCAAAAAGAAATAGATGCGGTAAACAAAAAAGTATCTTCTATGGAATTGAAGCTTGCAAAATCAAAAACGGACTCTTCAATTTATAACGGACCGAATCAGGAAGATTTTAACAGTCTTAAAAAAACGATAGTTCAGATGAACCAAAGTTATGTTTCTCTAGGTAAAAGACTTGATAATCTGGAAAAAGAGCAGCAGATAATGTCGGCATCAAGCGGAGGTTCTTCTTCGGCTTCAAGTTTAAGTGCAAAACAGATGCAATTGATAAATGCAAGGATAAATTCAATAAGACAATCCGTCGATAACATTAAAGCCGAAGGTGTTTCAGGTTATTCAAATACGAAGAATACTGCCGATATAAAAAATATAGAGAAAAGATTATCGAACTTGGAAAAGTCGGAAAAAAGTTCTTACAGCGGCAGTAGCGGCAAAAGCTCGGATTCCGGTTCAAGCAAAACGAGCACGGTTGCAAAAATAAGTTTGGGGCTTACTATGGTTGCGGCTTTATTTGTCGCCAGATAAACTGATATAAAGTTTTTATGTTTGTTAAGGGAGTAATAAATGCCAAGGTTACTTGTAAAAAAGAAAGAAGAAATTCTTATAGAATACGTAGCTAAAAAAAGTAAAATAAAAATTTTTATCGGAAGCAAAAAAGGTAACGATATAGTGATTGCCGACAAAAATGTGTCCGAACATCACTGTACCATAATATTTGAAAACAACGGATACGTGTTAAAAGACCAAAATACCATAATGGGTACGCAGATAAATACCCGTTCAATAACGGAAGCCCCGCTGAACTTCGGTGATGAAATTTATATAGGCGACTATAAAATATTATTTTTAGATGATGCTTTAAACAAACAGGACGTTGTTGTTCCCCAATTTTATCTTATAGGTGTTTACGGAAAATTTTACGGTAAAAAATATTTTTTAAAATCCGACGGCGATACTTTTATAGGGAGAGAAAGACTTTCTCCCAGAGGCATAGAAAACGATGTCGTTTTGTCGGGTGATATGACCGTATCGAAAGGTCATGCGAAAATAAGCGCCGTACAGGGACAATATACGATTACAGATGTAGGAAGTACCGGCGGCGTTGCCATAAACGGAGAAAAACTCGGACAACTTAACAGCACACAAATTTCTCTCGGTGACGAAATTTCAATAGGAAGAACGATATTCAGAGTAGCGGATTATTTTACTCAAGACTATTCTCTTCCTTCAAAACAGAGAATTTTGGTTTTAAAGTTTTTTAAAATATTGAGTTTGGTTTTAACTTTAGTCGTATTGGCGTTTTCGGGATACTTTATTTTTAAAGGTTACACTTCATACTCATTGTTAAATTCGGCTGCACCGAAAGTTAATTTGTCTTTGGATATGAACTGGTCGAAAGAAATCCCGCTAAGAGCCGATACTTCTTCTTACGATATAACGTCCACTCCTTTAATTGCAGATTTTGACAACGACGGTAAAAACGATATAGCAATGTTAAGCAGTGCAGGATTTCTTTATGCATGGAGCGGCGCAACCGGCGAAAAGTTATGGAAACCTGTGGAAGTATCAAACTCAGGTGTTGCATCTTTGGTTGGCGACGACATAAATAATGACGGAATACCGGACATTATTGCGGTTGCGGATTTTTCTTTAATTTATATTATAGACGGACAAAGCGGAAACATTATAAGAAGAGAAATTCTCGGCGGAGTTTTGGAAACGACCCCTGTAGTATGCGATTTGGACGGTGACGGTAAAAAAGACGTTGTAGTCGTTGCCGAAGACGGGACGGTGCATTTTATGTACGCTCCCGGATTTGACAGCAACTATTCCAAATATTCCGAATTTATAGACGGACCGATATATGCAAGCCCCGTGATTTTATCAAGAAAAGATTTTTCTCCTTTTGTTGTTATCGCAAATTACGACAGTAAAGTTTATTTTATTGACGGTAAAACCAGAACCAAAAAAACGGTAAATCTGTTGGAAGCAAGTAGTAAACCTCACCTTGTAGCCGCAGCTCCGGCAATCGGCGACATAAACGGTGACGGAATAGATGAAGTTATAGTTCAATCAAACGTGCCTCAGTATGTGTCTGCAATAGATACGTCAAAGTTTTCGGTTATGTGGACATATTTCGTAGAGCCGGTACCGACTTCTATTTTAAGGTTTAACGCTAGTCCGATAGTCGGAGATTTTAACGGAGACAAAATTGCCGACGTTGCGATAGTTTCTGCTAACGGTTCGATACAAATATTGAAAGGAAATACGACATATCCTTCAGGAGAACTGTTATGGAAACTTGCAATACCGGAAGCAAGAAGAATAATTTCGTCGCCTTCGGCTTACGATTTCGATAAGGACGGAATGATTGATTTCGTTTTCGGAACCGAAGACGGAAAAATAATAATTGCAAAAAGTAACACAAAAAGAAAAGAAGTTGAAATAATGGCCGACATAAAAGCAAGTAATTTGCCTATTACTTCAACACCGCTTCTTGCAGACATAAAAGGTGACAAATTTATAGAGATTTTATATACGAATATGCAGGATTCGATACAAATAATAAACACTAACGTAAAAACTATAAAAAATTTCAGAATTTGGCCGATGTTTTTGGCAAATTCGCAGCATACATCAACTTTTTCCGAAAAAGCTTATAAGCAAAAATTCGTTCGAATGATGGCTGTCGGCGTTATTGTGTTGGTTTTGTTTGTGTTTTTTAAACTTAGAAGCTCTTTGAAAAAAGCGAGGAAGAGGGTAAAGGTTGTTTATCTATGATACTACTAAATTCTGCAAAAACAACAACGGGTAAAGTAAGGACGGAAAACCAAGATTCTTTCGGAGTAAAACAGGACGGCGACTTCTTTTTTGTTTGTGACGGCATGGGAGGAGGCGTTGCCGGCGATTTTGCAAGCAAATGTGCCGTTGACGTCATTTTAACGTTGTTTGATAAAATTACAAAACAGGACAGCATTTCAATATCGGGTAAGGAATTTGAAAGTTTTGATGAAAAAATAATTCGTCCGGTAACTTTGATAAAACTGGCTAACAGAGCACTGAACAACATAACGAAAAAGTATCCTAAATTGTTAGGTATGGGAACGACCTGTTCCGCAGTTTGGTTTGAACGAAATACGAATTTGGCACACATATACAATGTCGGCGATAGCAGAGTCTACAGAATAAGAAACGGTAAAATTCAGCAGTTGACCGAAGATCATTCGAAAATAAAAGAGTTGATAGACTGCGGTAAAATGACTGCCGAAGAAGCAAAAACGGCGGAAATCCAAAGCATGATAACCAGGGCTTTGGGAATTTCAAAAACCGTTAAAGTCGATTATAAATCCGAAATCGTTAAAGCCGGAGATATATATGTTTTATGTACCGACGGATTGAACGGAGAGCTCAGCGATTTTACGATAAACGATATCGTAAACTTGCATAAGCCGGATGTAGTTTCCATTTCAAACGAGCTGATTTTGGCGGCAAACAACTGCGGAGGAAGAGATAATACTACGGTAATTTCCGTGTATGCGCAAGCAGATATTGAGTCCGGAATGCCGGCTTCGGACGCTGTTGCTCAAAAAGAAATTATTGTTTTTAAAGATGAAGAATCTTTCGCTTCGTCAAAAGAAGATTTTTTGATACATAAATATTCAAAAGAATTTAAAGTTCCGATCCCTGAACTTGCAACCAAAAAAAATATATTTAAAAGTCCTTTGTTTATTGCCGTAATTTTGGTTTTGTTTTGTATTTGCGCTATATTCACGTACTCGCTTTTATTTAAAAGTAATACGGAACAGAAAAGTATCGTTGAGCTTACGGGCAGTGTTTCCGGCATAAATTTGGATATAAGAACTTTAAATACGGATAAAATATCGGAAATAGTAAGTACCGAAGATAAAGTTTTTAAAATGCAGATACTGCAGGAAGTTTTAAATAATATCGATACTTTTACGGTTGCCATGCCCAATGTTACCGTAACATTGTCTTTGGAAGGACAGAACAAGTTTATGGGGCTTTCAGGGTATAAACCGTTGGATATAAAGTTGCCAAGAGGCAAATATTTGATGACATTGAATTATGCCGGATATAAAATTTTGGACGAAAATTTTAAGTTGAAAGATTCCGTTGACATTTATTTGGAAAATTCGAACGGACTTTTCAATAAAACGATCATAATGGTATCGGAAAAAGATTTTAATAATATGCAAAAATAAAATATAATAAAGAGGGCGTAAAAGGAGGCGAAGTTTAATGAAAGAAAAAAGTAAAGTTTTGGTTGTAGACGATGACGTCTCCTTCTTGGAAAGTATTTGTTTGGTTTTAAAAGAAGAAGGTTTTGACGTTTACGATGCAAGGAATGCCGAAAGCGGTTTTGAAGCTATGGTATCGGTTAAACCGGACTTGATAATGCTTGACATAAATTTGCCGGACAAAAACGGTTTTGAAGTTTTGGTTTCGGTAAAAAAAAGTAAAGATTTTTCTTCAATACCGGTTATGCTGATAACGGCAGACACTGCAGATACGGCGGCTACCGGTGATGAAGCTTTTGATAAAAGTGC
>JAZNAT010000009.1:0-11960 GCA_045586665.1 Endomicrobiaceae bacterium
TAATTAATAATAAAAAGTACAATCTATCACTATTAATAAAAGAAACTTCTTCATCTGTTTTATCACTCATATCTTTACGCAAATTTTATGGAAAACTTACAAATAATTTTGAAGAAATTTTTAGTAATATCTGTTCAAAAATAGAAAAAGATATAGAAATATTTTTAAAATCACTTTATATTCAACAAAATACTATGCTGTTCAATATTTGTATCTTAGCTTGGTTGTTTGGAAAGCAACATTTTGAAACATACAAACAAAAAGAAAATGCTTTAAATATAAACAAATTAAATGAAGAAGAATTTATTGAATTAAAAAGAAAAGTTCATTTGGTTATACCTTACTTTACTAAAAATATAGATTGGTTTAAGTTTTTTGTGGTAGATAGTTTTTTAAATAATGTAGAAACTCATTTTGAATTTGAAAATAATAAAATTAAGAACGATAATATAAAAGGAGCTGTTGTTTTTCCGATACAAATTTGGGGATTAAAGAACTTAAATGCCGGTATAGAACAGACTAAAGATAGTAATAGTATTATGTTATTTAATGATTTAATGAAAGAAAAATCTTTTATAGAAGAATTAGCTCTTGAAAAAATTTTGAAGGAAAGAAAAGATTTTACGGAAGATTTTTCAGGTTACGATTACTTTAAAGATAAATCAGGTTTCCAAGAAAATAAAATTTTTGAAGCAAAAATAATAAAACATACCGAAGGAAGTACAATAGAGCTTTTAAGAACAGAATATATAGAAGATACTAACAAAATTGTTAATAGAGATTTTTTACCTCAACAGAATTATTTATTTAAAATCCTATGGCAAGAAAAACATGAAAATATAGAAGATAAAAATGGAATTTTTATAATTCATTTGATTTGTGAAGAAAAAGATAAACAAGAATTGGGAAAAAATAAAAAGAATTTGGAAGATAGACTGAATAGCAACAAAAATATTGAAAATAAAAATTTTAAATTTAAAATAGAAATAGAGACAAGAGAAAATTTATTATCTTTATATAACGATTAATAAATAGAATTATATGTTATATATATGCTTTGCATAATGGTAATATAACGTCAAAAGAAAATTCTCATAGAATAACATTGTTTTCCTACATCCCTTCGCGGGGTTTGGACCAGATCCATTGACCTTTTTTGTTGATGTAGCCTTCCTTATCTTCAAACTTTACATACGCCAGGTCGCCTTCAAAATCTCTTGCAAATTTGTAGATAGGGGCAATTACCAATTTTCGTTATAAAAAAGGTATAATAACCGGATATGAATAAATTTTATATTAAAGGATAATTTTAAAATATGGACATAAAAACGGAAACGCCCAAACAAATTAAAATTCGCGGTGCAAGAGTTCACAACTTAAAAAATGTGGATGTAGATATACCGTTAAACAAAATCGTTGCCGTTGCAGGGGTTTCCGGTTCGGGAAAATCGTCGCTTGCATTAGGTGTTTTGTATGCTGAAGGTTCAAGACGATATTTGGATTCTCTTTCAACTTATACAAGAAGAAGAATGACACAAGCTTCAAAAGCGGATGTCAACGACGTTTTATATGTTCCTGCATCACTTGCATTACATCAAAGACCTGCAGTTCCCGGAATTCGTTCTACTTTCGGAACGGGAACGGAACTTTTAAACAATATTCGTTTAATGTTTTCAAGACTTGCAAGCCACAGATGCCCTAACGGACACTATTTGCAACCGACACTTGCGGTTGCTGCGGAAAAAGAGCTTGTTTGTCCTCAATGTAAAGCACATTTTTATGCACCGTCAGCAGAAGAGTTGGCATTTAACAGTCAGGGAGCTTGTAAAAAATGTGAAGGAACAGGGACCGTCAGAACTGTAGATAAAGCTTCTCTTATACCGGACGAAACTCTTACAATAGATGAAGGTGCCGTTGCACCGTGGAACAGTCTTATGTGGAGCCTTATGACGGATGTTTGTCGTGCTATGGGGGTAAGAACGAATGTTCCGTTTAAAGATTTGACCGATAAAGAAAAAGATATTGTTTATAACGGACCTGCAACAAAAAAACATATATTTTATAAAGCAAAAAATACAAATGTTGCAACGGAACTTGATTTTACATACTATAATGCCGTTTATACGGTAGAAAATGCTCTTGCAAAAGTTAAAGACGAAAAAGGAATGAAAAGAGTTGAAAAGTTTTTAAAAGAAGAGCCTTGCGATCAATGTTTCGGAACAAGATTATCCGAAGCTGCCAGAGCACCTAAACTTATGGACAAAACTCTTGACGAAGTTTGTAAAATGACTTTATCAAACCTTATAGATTGGGTAAATGAAGTTCCTTATTGGGTACCTGCGAATATGAAACCTATGGCAAAAAGCATATGCGAATCGTTTCAAACGGTTGCAAAAAGGTTAACGGATTTGGGATTAGGTTATCTTTCTCTTGATAGAGCGGCATATACTCTTTCTACCGGAGAAAGACAAAGAATGCAGCTTGCTCGTGCTGTAAGAAACAGAACGACCGGCGTTTTGTATGTTCTTGACGAACCTTCAATAGGGTTACATCCTTCAAATATGGTAGGGTTAAAAGGAGTTATGCACGATTTGGTTGCAGACGGAAATTCGGTAATATTGGTTGACCACGATATGCAAATTTTAAAAGAAGCCGATTGGCTTATTGAACTTGGACCTTATGCCGGTTCAAACGGCGGACAAATTATTGCCGAAGGAACAATTGATGATATAAAGAAGAAAAAAGAATCTTTAATAGCTCCGTTTCTTTTGCAGGAAAACGATATAAGTTTAATAAAAAAGTCCGAGCCTGAAAAAATATTCGATAAAGGAAAAATTTGTTTGTCTACGACAAACATTCATACGGTAAAACCGTTAGAGGTAAATATTCCTAAAGGAAAACTCTCTGTGGTTACAGGGGTTTCGGGTTCCGGGAAAACAACTATGGTGTTGGAAAGCCTTGTTCCTGCAATTGAATCAAAAATTTCAAACAAAAAACTTCCGGAACATGTTTTATCAATACAAACAGACGGTATAGAACATATAAAACTTATAGATGCAACACCTATAGGCATAAATGTCCGTTCGACGGTAGCAACTTATGCAGATGTTCATGACGAACTTAGAAAAATATATGCAAGAACGCAAGATGCCAAAAATTCAGGTTATAAAGCCGGCGACTTTTCTTATAATACGGGAAACCTGCGGTGTCCCGTTTGTGACGGAACGGGCAGTATAAGCCTTGACGTTCAGTTCTTGCCGGATGTAGATATTGCATGTCCTGATTGTCACGGTTCAAGATATGCAAAAACGGCATACAATATAAAACATATAAACAAATCGGGGGAAAGTTTATCGCTTCCGCAACTAATGGATATGGATATAAACAGAGCACTTCCTTTTTGTAAAGATATGAAAACCGTTTATCAAAGATTAAAAATTTTGCAGGATTTAGGTTTGGGTTACCTTACATTGGGGGAAGAAACTCCGAGTCTTTCGGGCGGTGAAGCACAAAGGTTAAAACTTGCAAGCGAAATGGGTAAAACTCAAGAAGATTCCGTTTTTGTGTTTGATGAGCCGACAATAGGACTGCATCCGTTAGACGTTCAAACCTTACTTAAAGTTTTTGCATCACTTATAGATAACGGTGCAACGGTTATAGTTATAGAACACGATTTGGATGTTATAAGAAATGCCGATTATATAATCGATATGGGACCGGGCGGCGGCCAAGCCGGAGGAAAAATTGTTGCTTGCGGAACACCGTTACAAATAGCCGGAAACGAAAACAGTATAACGGGAAAGTTTTTAGGCGGAATTTAATTTAAGAATAAAATTTTTTAAAGAGGTGGCATTTATGGATTTTTTGGAAATGGTAACAAAAAGATATTCGGAAAGATATTTTTGCGATAAACTTGTAGAACGGGAAAAACTTGATAAAATACTTGAAGCGGGACGAATCATTCCTACGGCATGCAATTATCAGCCGCAGAAATTTT
Source organism: Endomicrobiaceae bacterium (assembly GCA_045586665.1). GTDB lineage: Bacteria > Elusimicrobiota > Endomicrobiia > Endomicrobiales > Endomicrobiaceae > Ruminimicrobiellum. The sequence continues at coordinate 3,998 of JAZNAT010000009.1, forward strand.
ACGTCTTAAAAAGTAAAAAAGCACTTGAACTTGCGGCAAAAGTTACACCGTTTACTTACAATGCTCCGTTAATAATTTTAGTTTGTTACGATATGAACGAAGTTTGGAAAAACAAAAGAGAACAAGGTTATAATTCCGGCGAGCAGGATATAAGTATTGCGGCAACGACCATGATGTATGAAGCCGAATCTTTAGGAATACATTCTCTTTGGATAAGAGGTTTCAATTCAAAAGATGTTGCCGAAGTTTTTAATCTTGGCGAAAATATTGTTCCCGGTATGATGTTGGCGTTGGGATATCCTTCGGAAAAATCGAAACCGAGCGATTGGCACTTTAAAAGAAAATCCTTAGAAGAAACGGTAACGGAACTGTAATAAGAAGAAACAATGAAAATCAAGAATCGATTGTAAGTTTTTTTTACCGGTATTTAATGTCGGTTCATCACAAAGATGACATAAATAAGAAAATAATGACAAGCTATAATTTGAAAATAAAGAAAATTAAAAGAACTTACAATTGCTAATTTTGTTTCATAATTGATATAATATAAAAATGAATAAATTTATAAAAATTAAAATAGCAAACAAAGTTGTTTTGTCAAACGATTTACCGTTAAGCGTTATCGCCGGACCTTGTGTTATTGAAAACAGAAAAGAAACTTTGGATTTGGCAAAGAAATTAAAAGAAATTTGTTTTAAAGGAAAAATAAATTTTGTTTTCAAAGCTTCTTATGATAAAGCTAACAGATCATCCATAAACTCTTACAGAGGACCGGGACTTGAAAAAGGGTTGGATATTTTGGCGGAAGTTAAAGAAAAGTTGAACGTTCCCGTTCTTACGGACGTTCATTGTGCGTGCGACGTTGAAAAAGTTGCAAAAATCGTTGACATAATACAAATACCGGCTTTTTTGTGCAGACAGACGGATTTGGTTGTAGCCTGTGCAAAAACAAAAATTCCCGTAAACGTTAAAAAAGGTCAGTTTATGGCTCCGGAAGATATTTCTCAGGTAATAAATAAAATTAAAGGGTTCAATGACAAAATTTCTCTTACGGAAAGAGGTGCGAGTTTCGGTTACAGAAACCTTGTCGTAGATTACAGGTCTGTAGAGATAATGAAGCGATTCGGGTATCCCGTAATTTTTGATGCTACTCACAGCGTGCAAAGACCTGGAGGTTTGGGAACGTCAAGCGGTGGAGAGAGACAGTATGTTTTACCGTTGGCTAAGGCTGCAAGTGCGATAGGTGTCGCAGCTTTGTTTGTGGAAGTTCATAAAAATCCGGATAAGGCTCTTTCCGACGGAGCTAACAGTATTGATTTGAAAATGTTTAAAACGATGCTTAATCAAACGATAAAAATAGATAAATTGGTTAAGGGGTTTTAGTAAATGGTAAAAAACGATAAACAGGATATTAAAACTTGGATGCCGTCTTTAAAGTGGATGTTAAAAGTTTTGGCAATAATTTATATCGTCATAATAGCGGCTTTTTTTACCTTAAATTATTTACTTAAACCGTATATGAGAGATATTCCCAAAGAGCTTACGCCATGGATGGAAAAAAACGAGCGATAAAATGAAAAAATATACAAAACAGCTATTAAATGCGGCATCAAAAATAAAATTAATTGCAACCGACGTTGACGGAGTACTTACGGCAGGTGAAGTTATTGTGCTTGAAAGCGGGGAAGAAATAAAAATTTGGAACGTAAGAGACAGACAAGGTTTGCACACTTTAAAAATCTGGTTGCCTGAAATAAAAGTTGCATGGATTACGGGAAGAAAATCAAAACAGCTTGAGTTAAGAGCAAAAGAACAGAAAATTGATTTTCTCGTTCAGGATTGTAAAGACAAATTAAAGTCTCTTATCGATATTGCAAACAAAATTTCGGTAGGCTTTTCGGAAATAGCTTATATAGGCGACGATATTATAGACTTGAAAGTTTTAAAAGCGACAGGTCTTTCCGTTTGTCCGAGGGATGCCGTTATTGAAGCAAAAAAAATATCAAAATATGTTTCTCAGTATGACGGCGGTAAAGGTGTTTTTAGAGAAGTTTGCGAAATAATTCTTAAGTCTCAAAAAATTTGGGATGAAAAAATAATCAAAGAACAGTTGTTATGAAAAAATATATAAGAAAATGTTATTACTATGCGGCTTATCTGTTTTCAAAACTTGTTTTGGTTTTGCCGTATAAGTTTTCCGTAGGTTTTTTGTCCGACCTTTTGGGCGGACTTGCCTATTATGCCGTAGGCGATGCAAGAAAAAAAGCAAGAAAACATCTGACGATGTGCTTTTCTGATAAAACTAAGCAGGAAATTGACAAAATAATAAAAACGATTTTTAAGTATGAGGCAAAAAACTTTTTTGAACTGTTAAATTTTCCAAAAGTGAGCGACGAGTTTTTTGATTCTGTAGCTTTTATGGAAAAAAATCAACAGGAGATTTTTTCAAAACTGTTGGAAAGAAAAAAAGGAATTTTGGCATTAAGCGCTCATTGCGGTAATTGGGAAATACTTGCCGCAGGCGTTGCAAAACATTTTCCTTTAAACGTTATAGCAAAGAAAATTTATATTGACGAATTGAACGATATGCTTGTAAAGTACAGAAACATGAAAAACGTTAAAGTTATTTTAAGGTCGGAAAAGGCTTCGGCAAGAAAAATGATTAAAGCGTTGAAAGATAACGAGATTATAGCGATGTTGATAGACCAGGACACGTCAGTCCAAAGCGTTTTTGTCGATTTTTTCGGTAAACCGGCTTCAACGCCGTTAGGGCTTGCGTCGCTGGCTTTAAAAACCGGAACACCTGTAGTTTTGGCAGTTGATAAAAGATTACCTGACTATAAGCACAAGTTTGTAATAAGCGACGAAATAATACCGCCGGAAAGTACGGGCGATTTCGATACGGACGTTAAAAACTTTACGGCAAAACTTACTAAATGCCTTGAAAATTTTATAAGAGAAAATCCTGAACAGTGGGTATGGTTTCATGAAAGATGGAAAACAAAACAAAAGTAAAATTCTGTTTTTATCGTTATGTTTGATGTTTTCTTTTGCGCTTTGTTCTTGCGTTGAAGAGGACGATACTATAGAAGAAACGCCTCCTACTACCGAACAGACTATAGAAAAGTTTGTAATTACCGAAACCAAAGACGGCAAAATAAAAACGATTCTTGAAGCCGAATCGGCAGTAATTGACGAAGATAAAAAAGTTGCACTTTTAACGTTACCGAAAGTTAAATTTTACGATAACGGAAAATACCGGTCGATACTTATAGCCGAATCGGGTCAAATAGATATGGAGACAAACAATATTAAAGCGTTCGGTAAATGTACGGTGGATACGATAGAAAACGAGTATTTGCAAACGAGAGACGTGACATATGATGCAAATAAAAAAACGATATATTCTTCAAGCGATATAAAAATAACAAAAGGTAACGACGTTATTTACGGTAAAGGGTTTGAGTCCGATACCGATTTGAAGAATATAGTTATAAAAAAGCAAAGGATTATAATTGACTAAACAAATTTTAACTTTATTAATATTATTTTTTATTGTTTCGGATACGTCAGTTGCCGATAAAAACGTTACCGACGGCGATATAAAAAAAGAAAAAACGGAAATTACCGGTAACAAAATGATAATAAAGGACAAAGGAAACGTAGCTCATTTTAAAGGTAATGCCAAAGTTGTCAGGGGAAACTATAACATAACTTCAGACGATATGACTTATTATAAAGACTCCTCCGAGATAGATGCCGAAGGTAAAGTGAAATTCTTTGTAACCGGCGAAGACGGAAGCATAATAAAAGCAAGTTCCGAAAAAGCAAAATATAACACTAAAAAACTTAACGGTAAAATGTGGGACGGGAACCCGGTTGTAGAATATAAAATAAGCAATTCCACCGATACTATTTTTCTTTATATGGACGAACTGTATTTGAATGACAATTTTGAGTCCGCAAAAGCGGTTGATAACGTAAAAATCGTTTCTTCTTCCGGAACGATTACCGCAGATAATGCATTGTTGAATAAATCCGAAAATTCGTTGTATATGCAAAAAGATAAAAACAAACCGCAGGTAAACGTTTGGCAGGAAGATAAGAAAGCCGAGTTCAAAGCTGACGAAATTTCGTTATTTTATAATGACAAAACGGTTAAAATGGATAAAAACGTTGAAGGGAAAATCATTTTTGACAATTTGGAAAATTTAGAGGTAAAACAATGATACTTTCTGCAAAATCGTTGTATAAAAAATATAAGCACAGAATGGTGGTAAATTCCATAAGTATACAGGTTTCACAAGGCGAAATCGTCGGGCTGTTAGGACCTAACGGTGCAGGTAAAACCACCACTTTCTATATGACGGTCGGTTTGATTGAACCTTATGACGGTAACGTTTATTTGGATAACAAAGATATAACAAAAGCGCCGATGTATGAAAGAGCAAGAGCAGGTATAGGTTATTTGCCGCAGGAAAGTTCCATATTCAGAGGACTTACGGTAGAAGAAAATTTGACGGCGATAGCACAGATGCTTCCCATATCAAAAAAACAGCAGAAAGAAAAAGTTGTTTCTTTACTTGAAGATTTCGGACTGACAAGGTTAAGAAAACAATTAAGTACTACTCTTTCCGGAGGAGAAAAAAGGCGGTGCGAGATAGCAAGAGCGCTCGTTAATGATCCGAAATTCTTATTGCTTGACGAACCGTTTGTAGGTATTGACCCTATAACCGTTTCCGATATTCAGGGAATAATTGCAAGACTTAAAAAACGAGGACTCGGAATACTTATAACCGACCATAACGTCAGAGAAACGCTTGAAATTATAGACAGAGCTTACATAGTTTGTGAAGGTAAAATTCTTCTTGAAGGAGATGCTTCAACGTTAATTAACAGTGAAGAAGCAAGAAAAGTTTATCTCGGCGACAACTTTAAAATGTAAAAGAAAGCCATGCTTTCAAAATAAAAAATCTTTAAATGAACAAAAATCAGACAATAATCATTTCAGGTCCTACGGCAGTCGGCAAAACGTCGGTTGCGGTAAATTTATGTAAAAAAATCGGGGGAGAAATTATTTCTGCCGATTCAAGGCAGGTTTACAAATATTTGGATATAGGAACAAATAAAGAAGGTCTTCTTGATAAAAACGTAAGACGAACAGATAATATTAACCAGTATTTAACGGACATCATAAATCCGAACGAAAAGTATAACGCAAAAAATTTTGAAACCGATGCACAAAAGTTTGAAGAATTGATTTTGAAAAAAAACAAAGTTCCTGTTATTGTCGGAGGAACCGGTCTGTATATAAAGGCTTTTTTATACGGACTTGACGATTTGCCTGATGCCGACGAAAAAATTAGAGAGGAGATAGAATTTGTCATAAAAGAAAAAGGACTTGAGTACGTATATAACCTTTTATACAAAGTTGATCCGGTTTGTGCCGAGAAAAACAAAGGAAATACTCAAAGAATAACAAGAGCATATGAAATATACAGAATTACAGGAAAAACAATGACCGAACTGCTGGAAACCGGTATAAAAATAAAAAAGAATAAACGGTTCAAACATTACGTTTTAATAAAAGACAGACAAACTTTGTATGCGACAATTAACGAAAGATGTAAGAATATGGTAGAATCCGGAATGATTGAAGAAACCGAAAAGGTGCTTCAAATGGGATATAAACCGGATTGTTACGGGCTTACCGGCGTGGGATATAAGCATATAATAAAATATCTTAATAACGAACTTACAAAAGAAGAATTAATCGATTCTTTTGCACAGGACACAAGACAATATGCCAAAAGGCAAATAACGTGGTTTACTCGCCAAAAAGATGGCAATGTTATAAATATCGATAATGTGTCTATAAATGATATACTAAATAAAATAATGTAAAATATATTAAACATTGTATTTGCTTTTCTATTACAAAATTTTTATTTCTTTTATATACTTTTCGGCATTATTCATATTCGATTTCAAAAAAAATAAAACGGTACCGAATTTTTATCTTAAAACGGTACCGTTTTGTTTGTTTTATTGTTTTATATTTATATTATTTTTTTGCGCTTGCGGTTTTTAATGTTGTTTTTGCTTTTGTCCTTGATTTCGATTTTGATTTGGTTGTACCGGCAGCTTTCTTTTTAGGTTGTGATTGAATTTGTTTTGCCGGTTTTTTAGGTGTTGTTATTTGTTTTCCGGATTCGGACTCCGAAAGATAATCGGCTATTTCTTCGTATTCCTGTCCGCTGTAAGATTTTGCAATATCGTAAGCCGTTAAGCCTTCTTTGTTTTCTATTGTTTTATCGGCTTTTAAAGATACCAATACTTTTACCGCCTGTAAATTTCCGGATTCTACCGCATACATAAGAGGTGTATTTCCTTTAGTATCAATATCGTTTATGTCTTCGGAGAATTTTGTTATTAAGTCCATTATAACCTTTATGAACCCTGATTGTGATGCATACATTAATGCGGTTTTACCGTTTTTATCGGATTTTTTAACGTTTATTTTGTCATCAGACAAAACCAAGTTTATCATATCAAAGTTACCGGATTCTATTGCAAACATAAGAGGTGTTTTTCCGTCATTGTTTGATGAGTTTACGTCCATACCCAAATCAATTAAAAAAGATAAAGCATTTAAGTTTGCAAATTCTGTTGCCAAAAGTATTGCGTTGTTGCCTTCATTGTCTATTTGGTCTATATTTATGCCTTTTGAATATAAATAATTTGCAGTTTCAATATCGTTTTCTGTTATGGCTATCATAAACGCGTTATATCCGAGTTTATTTGCGTTGTTTAAGTATATACCTTTATTTAAAAGATATTCCATAATATCTTTGCTTTGAACTTTTACTTTTAAAAGAAAATCGTAATATTCGTTATCATCAGATATATCTATTTCTTTAATATCCAAAACGATATTTTTTATAATATCCGAATACATAAATGCTACTGCTGCAATTAAAGCATTGTTTCCGTTGTTGTCTTTTGAATTTATATCGACTTTTAACGTTTCTACCATATATTTTACGGTTTCCAAGTTACCCATCGCCGCACAAGCAATAAAAGGTGTAACGCCCTTTATATTGGGATAATTTATGTTTGCACCCGAAGAAGCCAAATATTTGACTGTTTCGAGGTTTCCTTTTCTTGCAGCTAAGAAAAAAGCCGATATTTTATTTTTATTTTCAATGTTTATAGAAGCTTTTTTCTCTACAAGGGTTTTTACTATCTCCAAATGGTTTTTATCTGCAGCATACATTAATGCCGTAGAACCGTTATTGTCGGTTATATTGGGGTTTGCTTTTTTATTTAAAAGAAGGTTTGTTATTTCAATATTGCCTCTTGAAGCCGCACACATAAGCGGAGTTATACCGTCATTGTTTTTTCCGTTTATTGGGGCAGTTTTCTCTTTAAGAATCAGTTTTACCACTTCCGCATTATTACTTAAACAGGCGTAAGTCAAAGGGGAATTACCTTCATTGTTTACCATCTTTGTGCTAGCTTTTTTCTTTAAAAGGTATTTTACTACGTCATCTTTGCCGTTTAAACAGGCATAAATCAAAGGGGTGTTTCCCAACGAATCTTGCTGGTTTACATCTTCTTTGTTTGCCAAATACTGTTCTATCTGAAAAATGTTGCCTTCTTTGGCTGCGGAAAAAATATCGTTTGATGCCAGCGAATTAGCCGTTATTGTAAAAATAAAAATTGTTAAGGGGATAAAAAAGTGAAAAAAATTTTTTTTAAAACTTTTCATTGTTGGGGCTCCATTTATATTTTTGTTTATTTTTTGATTATATAATTATTTTTAAATGTAGTCAAAAAAATTGAAATTTTTAAATTTTTTCTTTCCGATTATCTTTTTTTTGTGAAAAAAATTAAAATTTATTTTTTATTCTGTTTTGCTTTGTTTAAATTTTTACTGCAAAAATTTTAGCGGTATTTTTTA
>JAZNAT010000010.1:0-21992 GCA_045586665.1 Endomicrobiaceae bacterium
TTAGTTATTTTTTAATAAAATTAATAAATATGCATATAATAAAAAATAGGATTTGTAAATGAAGAAAATATTGTTTTGTGTTATGTTTGTTTTTATCACAATTGCATCTTTGTTTGCTGACGACGATATATTTAGGATAAAAAATATTGTTTTTGAAGGATTACAGAACGTTAAACCGAAAGCGGTTCGTTCGGAAATTAAGTTGAAGAAAGGGAAAGTGTATGCAGCTTCTCTTGCAAGAGAAGATTTAAGAACTATTTTGGGGCTCGGGTATTTCGACAATGCGGAACTTTCCGTAGATAAAGCAAATAAAACTGTAAAATTTACCGTAACGGAAAAACCTTACATAAAGAGTATAATATTTAAAGGTAACAAACAGTTTTCTTCCGGAAAACTTAAAAGCGAAGCCACTTTAAAAGAAAAAGATTTTTACAGTTTTGTAGAACTTGAAGAATCAAAAAGAAAAATTTTGACTTTATACAAAGATAAAGGTTATGCGGACTGCCAAATGGAAGTATATCCTACTACCGATGAAGATACAAATATAATGACTATAACCTTTCTTATTACCGAAAACAATAAAGTTTTGATAGGTGACCTATACGTTGAAGGTGTTGAAAGTTTTAAACCTAAAAAAATAAAAAAACTTGCAAAAACAAAAAAGAAAAAAGTTTTTAAAGAAGAAACTTTAAAAAACGACATTGTATCTATGAACAGGTTTTACAAAAACCGCGGGTTTATGGATTTTGAAGTTGCCGAGCCGGTAATAACTTACAATGAAGAAAGAACGAAAATGTTCATTACTTTAAAAGTTAATGAAGGTACGAGATATAAAATCGGAAATATTTCTTTTGACGGGAACAGCGTTATAACTTCAAAAGATTTGTTAAAACATTCCGCCATAAAGAAAAACGAAATATTCAATCAGGAAAAAGTTCTTGAACTTTTAAATAAAATTTATGACGATTATTCCGACAGAGGTTATCTTCATTCTTATATTGCTCCGGACTTTCAAAAATCAATGCCCGAAACTATTGACGACCAAGATTTGGGTATAAAAGTAGAGCTTCCTAAAGACGAAGGTATTGTTGATATAGTTTACAGTATTCAAGAAAACAACATAGTTTATGTAGGAGACGTTTTTATTGACGGATTGACGAATACGAAAGAAAAAACCATAAGACGCGAAATTTTGCTTAAACCGGGCGACGTTTTTTCTTCCGGTAAAGTAAGAAGAAGTATGGAAAAAATTTACAATTTGGGGTTTATTGACGGTGCCGAACCGAATATAGTACCTACAGGACAAAACGATATTATGAATTTGGCGTTTAATATAACCGAGGGTAAACCCGGTATGATAACCGCAGGTGCGGGATATTCTTCGGTCGATAAGTTTGTAGGTTCAATTCAATTGCAGCACATGAACTTGTTCGGCAGAGCTCAGAAACTTAATTTGTTATGGGAATTCGGTGCAAGAAGACAAAACTATGAAATAGACTGGACGGAACCGTGGTTTTTAGGTAAACCGATGAGTTTGGGTTTATCTTTATATAATATAGAAAGATTGAGAGATTATCACAATACGAGCGACGCATACAGAGAAGGAAGAATCGGAGGTTCCGTTTCAATAAGTCCGAGAATCGATGATAAAATTTCGCTTCTTTTCGGTTATACGTACGAACATGTCAGAATTTTCGATATAGACGACGACGAACTTAGAGAAGAAATAACAAACGATCCTGATTTGGCAAAAGACAGAACTTCAAGCGTAAGAGCACAGATAGTTTACGATACAAGAGATTATATTTATGATGCTTCAAGAGGGGTAAGATATTCTTACGGTATAAGCGTTGCCGGCGGACCTTTCGGCGGAAACGTTAACTATGTGCGAAACTCAATAAGAGGAACGTGGTTCTTTCCTACATTTTGGAAATTTGTGTTGTCGGTAAACATAAATGCGGGATGGATAGAAAGTTATGGTGCTTCTTCCGAAGTTCCGTTGTATGAAAAGTATTATGTCGGCGGAGCCGATACCATAAGAGGTTATAAATACAGAACCGAAATCGGACCTTATAACGGCGGAAAAATTATGACTGTAGCAAATGTTGAATATAAGTTCCCGATAGTGCAGGAAAAAAGAAAGACTATTCTGCAGGGAGCATTCTTTTACGATATAGGCGGAACTTGGAAAGACATAAATCATATAAATTATTCTTTCGGAACCGATAACGAAGAGACGAACTCGTATTACTTGAAGTCGGGCGTAGGGTTCGGTATTAGGTTTGCAACGCCGGTGTTTCCTTTAAGACTTGATTGGGGATACGGGTTAAACCATAAACGCGGCGAAGATTTGCAGCAGTTCTATTTTACAATAGGAAACGTTTTTTAACGTAAGAGAGAAAAAATAATGAATTTAACATTAAAAGAAATTGCGGTTATCGTTGACGGAAAAATATTAGGAGACGAAAATTTAATCATTATCGGCGTAAATGCTTTACAGGATGCCTGTGGAGGACAGATTTCATTTTTAGGCAACAAAAAATATACGCACTTTTTAAAAGATACTAAAGCAAGTGCCGTATTTTTTCCGGAAGATTTGTCTCCGGATGAATATAATGATAAAAATTTGATAATCGTTAAAGATCCGCAGCTTGCTTTTGCAAAAATGCTTACGCTTATCGATAAGCAAAGACTTGAAAAAATAAAACCCGGTATAAGCTCGAGAGCGGTTATGGAAGAAAATGTAGTTTTGGGACAAAACGTAACAATCGGGCATAACGTCGTTGTTGAAGAAAATACGAAAATCGGTGATAATACCAAAATTCTGCCTAATACTTTTATCGGCAGCGATACGGTTATAGGAAAAAACTGTTTGATTTATCCTAACGTTACTATAAGGGAAAAAACGATAATCGGAGATAACTGTATTATTCATCCGGGAGTGGTTATCGGCGGCGACGGGTTCGGGTTTGCGTCTAACGGTCAAAAAATACCTCAAATCGGTCACGTCGAGCTCGGCAATAACGTTGAAATCGGTGCAAATACGACGATAGACAGAGCCGCAATAGGTAAAACTTCAATAGGAAACAACACGAAAATAGACAATCTTGTAATGATAGCGCATAACGTTCAAATAGGCGAGAACTCAATTTTGGTTTCGCAAGTCGGTATTGCCGGTTCAACGAAAATCGGTAACAAAGTGACGCTTGGCGGACAGGTAGGTGTCGTAGGGCATATAACCGTCGGAGACAATATTATGGTCGGTGCAAAAAGCGGAATAAGCGGCAATTTGAAAAGCAATCAGGTGCTTGCCGGATACCCGCTTCAACCGTACAGAAAACATTTGGAATCGCTTGCAATAATAAAAAAATTGCCGGAAATGTTTGCGCAGATAAAAAAGATACTTAAAAAGCTAAATATAGAGGAATAAATTTTATGGCAAAACAGACTACAATTGAAAAAGAAGTAACTATTGAGGGAACGGGATTACATACCGGCAACAAAAGTAAAATGGTATTTAAACCGGCACAAAAAAATACAGGAATACATTTTATCAGAACGGATTTGCCCGACAGACCGGATATAAAAGCCGACTGGAACAGTTTGTCTACGGAAACTGCCGTAAGAGGTACGACGATACAGTCAGGCAATGTTCAAATCCATACCATAGAACATATTCTGTCAACGTGTTTTGCTTTGGGGATAGACAATTTGATAATAGAAATAAGCAATAACGAACCTCCGATAACAGACGGAAGTGCAAAAGTTATCGCACAAAAGATTTTGGAAGCCGGTATTAAGGAACTTGACGAAAATAAAGAGTTTTTCGTTATAAAAGAACCCGCAACTTTCGTCAACGGTAAAACAAAAATTACGGCTTATCCTAGCGACAGATTGGAAATCGACTGCACGATAGGTTTTGATCATCCTTTTTTATCTCATCAGCAGGTATATTTTGAAATAACTAGAGATACGTTTTTAAACGAAATTGCTCCCGCAAGAACATTCTGTTTCGATTTTGAGATAGAAGCTCTTCAGGCAAACGGGCTTGCAAGAGGCGGAAGTTTGGACAATGCCATAGTTATCGGACCTAGCGGCATTTACAATAAAGAACCGTTAAGGTTCGACAACGAGTTCGTGAGACATAAAATTTTGGATTTAATCGGTGACATTTCGTTGGCAGGTAAACCCATAAAAGCAAAAATAGTTGCCGATAAACCGGGACATAAAAATAATATAAATTTTATAAAAGAGTTTGTTTCCAAAGCTGTTATTGAAAAAACGGAATCGAAACCGGAGGCAACAAAAGTGCAGGCAAATGTTACCGAACCTGAAAATAACGAAGGGAAAATTCTCAACAGTGCCCAGATACAAAGAATCATACCGCACAGATATCCGATACTTATGATAGACAGAGTAAAACTTTCCGCAGATCCTAAAAAAGCTACCGGATATAAATGTGTAAGCGGGAATGAGCCTTTCTTTCAAGGTCATTTCCCGGGACAGCCGATTATGCCGGGCGTTTTAATTGTTGAAGCTATGGCACAGACTTCCTGCGTTATGTTTTTGTCAAGACCTTCTTTGCAAAACTGTCTTGCATATTTTATGGGAATAGATAAAGTAAAATTCAGAAAGACCGTTATTCCGGGAGATATGCTTGAACTCAAAGTTGAAGTTATAAGAGACAGCGGAAGGAAAGGTAAAGTTAAAGGCGAAGCGTTTGTTGACGGAAAACTCGTTTCAGAAGCGGAATTTATGTTTATTATAGTAGATAGGGAGAAATAAATGATACATAATACGGCAATAATAGATAAATCGGCAGTAATAGGAAAAGACGTTAATATAGGACCTTACGCCGTTATAGGCGAAAGTGTCGTAATCGGCGACGGAACATCCGTCGGTGCACATGCGGTAATAGAGTTTGCCGAAATAGGCAAAAATTGTAAAATTTTTCCACAGTCATCAATAGGCGCCGCTCCTCAGGATTTGAAATATGCCGGCGAAAAAACGAAAGCCGTTATAGGTGACGGAACGACGGTAAGAGAGTTTGCAACAATAAACAGAGGAACCGTTGCAAGCGGTCAAACTGTTGTGGGAAAAAATTGTCTTATTATGACGTGTGCACATATAGCTCATGATTGTATCGTCGGCGATAACGTTATACTTGCAAATTGTTGCGCCGTTGCAGGTCACGTCGAAGTAGGCGACGGGGTGGTTATGGGCGGTTTTTCCGGTTCTCATCAGTTCACAAAAATAGGTAAAAACGTTATCGTAGGTGCCGGTTCAATGATAGCAATGGACATAATTCCTTACACGCAGGCACAAGGAGACAGAGCCAAACTTTTCGGGTTGAATCTGATAGGACTTAAAAGAAAAAGAGTTCCTATCGCCGAGATAGAAAATATAAAGCACGCTTATAAAATTTTATTTGCGTCAAAGCTGCCGCTTGAAAATGCCGTAGCTAAATTGGAAGAGGAATTGTCTTCGTCTTTATATGTTCAGGATATTTTAAATTTTATTAAACGTTCTCAAAGAGGACTTGTAAGACCTAAATAAAAAATGAAAAATATAGGAATGATTGCAGGTAACGGGAGATTTCCTTTTCTTGTTGCCGAAGAAATAAAAAAACAGGGCGACAGAGTCGTAACCGTCGCTTTAAAAGAAGAAGCCGATAAAAATATTGAAGAAAAGTCCGACGAGACAGTCTGGCTTTCCGTCGGTAAAATACAAAAAATCATAGACGCTTTTAAAGAAAGAAACGTCGATACCGCTTTAATGGTAGGGCAGGTAAAACACGCTAAAATTTATTCCGCAATTACTATGGATTTAAGAGCTTTGAAAATTATGAGCTCTTTAATAAACAAAAAAACAGATACAATACTCGGTGCTGTAGTAAAAGAATTTGAAAAAGACGGTATAAAATTTTTGCCTTCGCACATATATCTGAAGCATCTTCTTGCAAAAAAAGGACTTATCGTCGGTAAAAAACTGAATTCAGACGAAAATAAAGATGTTGAGTTCGGTTTTAAAACGGCAAAAGGTATTGCCGGGCTTGATATAGGACAGACCGTTGTCGTTAAAGATAAGTCAGTTTTGGCGGTAGAGTCAATAGAAGGTACCGATGAGTGTATAAAAAGAGCATATATGCTTGGCGGAGAAAACGCTATCGTTGCAAAAGTTGCAAAACCCAATCAGGACTTTCGCTTTGATGTTCCCGTGATAGGTCCTAATACCGTAGACACTTTAAGAGACAATAAAATCAGGGCTATGGTTATAGAAGCCGATTCCACGTTGATTTTGGATAAAGATATAGTAATATCAAAATCAAAAGAGAGCGGCGTTACTATAGTTGCTTTATAAAGACGGCTTTAAAAAGTATAAAAATTTTTTATGAAATTTTTACGTTTTTTTCGGCGGATAACTTTTATCCGCCGTTTTTAATTATTACAAAAATTTTATTTTTTACGTTGAACGTTACAATTTGGTATAATAGTTCTTATGATAAACAATTTTAAAATTTTGCCCGGTTTCATTCCGGCCGACTCGTTTGATATTTTAAAAAAATATAACGTAAAAGAAACTTATGTGGGTTTTTACGATAATTTTTCCGAAAAAAACTGGCCTGTGGCTTTTCATGCAATAAACAGGAGAGGAGAAGGTGCAAATTTTTGCGGCATAAAAGAATTTTCTGCACTTGCAAAGAACGCCGAAAAAAACGGTATGAATTTATATTTGGCTTTCAATGTTTTTTATTCGCGTAGACAGTTGGACTGGATACTGAAATCAATAATAAGAATTTCAAAGTTTTCTTCGGTAAAAGGCATTATCGTTGCCGATATGAATCTGTTGTTAATGTTAAAAAAAATAAAGTACGATAAAAAGATAATAATTTCCACGTTAGGTACGGTTTTTAACAAATATGCAATAGATTTTTATTCATCCTTGGGTGCAAAAAGGTTTGTGCTTGACAGGCAAATGACTGCAAAAGAAATCTTTGATACAATAAAATCTTTTCCGCAATATCAGTATGAAATCTTTTTTTTAATCGGAGACGGGTGTTTGTTTATAGACGGGTACTGTTCTTCCATGCATACACAGGAAAAGGACAAACTTAAAAGATATAACACTTCTTATCAAACGACTTTATGTATGGACGTTTTAAATAATATTAAAAATAAAAATTCGTTAAAAAAAATATTGTCTTACAAATGTAATATTTGTATGCTGTATTATTTAAAAAATTTGAGTAACGTTTCTTTGAAAATTCCTAACAGAACTATTACAAATGCAACAGGGGCAGACATTATGGAAACGATTTTAAAAATAGATAATAAACTTTCACAAAAAAATGTTTCTTTTAAAGAGTATTCTTCTTTTTGTAAAAAGCTGTTTAAAGAAAACAAGGGATGTTTATGTAACCCAAAAGTATGTTTGTGCAGAGATTTATATGGAAAAAATTTTAATAATAAATAGACGGAAATATATTGAAAATTTGTCGGATATTGACGGTATATATATAGGTAACGATTTTTGCGAACGAGCTTTAAACGAAACCGTAATAATCGATTTGTTCCGTTATTATGCCGGTAAAACGAAAACAGCGTTACTGCTTCCTTTTTTAACAAAATTCGGTATTAACAAATCGGAAAAGATATTAAAAGAAATATCTTCGTTAAAATTTGAAAAGTTTGAAATCGTTTTTAACGATTGGGGTACTTTTTATTATTTAAGAAAAAATTATCCGGAAATAAAACTTGTTTTAGGCAGATTGCTTACGAAACAAAAAAAAGATCCCAGACTTGATAAAATTTTAAAAAATGAGCAGGAACCGTTTAAACTTTTAAAGTTTAAAAACAAAATGAATATGGTTTACACGAAAAAACTGCCGTCAACTTTACCGGAACTTTTTAACATAAATATTTTGCAGTCTGACGAGTTAAAAATTTTTTTAATAAAAAATAACGTGTACAGGATAGAATTGGACAATCTTGTATGGGAAATGAAACCTTCTTCAACAAAAAAAGTAAAAGTAAGTCTGTATTATCCGTATATTTTGTTGACTTTGACAAGATACTGCGGTGCTTTAAATTCCGAATTTGAAAGAGTTTGTAATAAAAATTGTAACAAAAAAACAAAATTTTTAAAATCTGAAGACGTTTTTTTTGTAAAAGGCAATGCTTTATATTATAAAAATGCCGTTATGCCGGAAATAAAAAGTTTGGAAAAAAACAATATTGACAGAATCGTTTATCAGGATTTTTAATATCTCGTCATAAATTTTTTTGTACTCTTTGCAGTATATCGTTAAAAAATAGTAAAATATAATATTAAAATAATAAAAAAAATTACCGGTATTATGATAAAAAAATATCAAACGTTATTTTTAATACTTTTAGCTTACATTACGGTTTTTGCTTTTTATCCGTCAATTAAGGCAAACTTTATAAATCTTGACGACAGCGTAATGGTAACGGAAAACCCTTACATTACAAGTTTGTCTTTTGACAACATAAAACATATATTTACTTCTTCTCATTATAGACTTTATCATCCCATGGTAACTTTGTCGTATGCGGTCGAATATTTTGTATGCGGTCTTGACCCTTATTTGTATCACGTCGACAACATTTTTTTGCACGTTTTTAACGTTTTACTTGTTTTTTTTATTATAAAATCATTGACGAAATCATTTTTTATTTCGTATTTGACGGCGTTATTTTTTGCGCTGCATCCGGTTTGTGTTGAGTCTGTTGCATGGGTTACGGCAAGAAAAGACAACTTGTACGCTTTTTTCTTTTTGTTGTCAATATTTGCATATTTAAAAGCCGACGAAAGCAAACGTTATAACCTGTTTTTTACCGCGTCTTTGTTTTTATTTTTATGTTCGTGTTTGTCAAAACCTACGGCAGTTACGTTGCCAGTTATTTTGCTTATTACGGATTTTTACAGAAATAAACTTTCTTTAAAAAACGTAAAAAAATATGTGCCTTTTTTTGTAATTTCCGCAGTTTTTATTTATATTGCCGTTTTCAGCCATTACTCTTTGGAAGAAAAAGCCATTACTACGATTTTTGTCAGAAGCATAAACTTTATCAACGCGCATTTTAACGTTTTGTTTTACATGTATAAATTCGTTCTGCCTGTAAACCTGTCATGTTTATATCCGCATTTCTACAGTTATCACTGTTTGACGCCATGGTATATTTTATATTCACCTGCGCTTTTGTATTTAATAATGTTTTTTGTTTTTTTTAGTTTGAAAATAAACAAAAAAATATTTTTCGGATTTTTTTTCTTTTTAACGGCTTTGCTTCCCTCAAGCGGAATAATGCCGACCGGCGTTGCTCCCGTTGCGGACAGATATGTTTATGTTGCATATATAGGTTTGTGTTACATATCTGCCGAATTTTTATTTTTTATTTATAAAAAACATTATTTAAAATATTTTGTTTTGTTTTTTATTTTATGCATAAATACGATTTTATTTTATTTGACTTACCAAAGAAACGTTATTTGGGCGGATAACAAAAAATTGATGACACAAGCCGTAAATTATTCGCCGGAAAAAGCCGATCATGCTTATTTACTTAGAGGATGTATATATAAAAACGAAAAAAAACTGCTGCTTGCCAAACATGATTTGGAAAAAAGCAACTCAATAAACAGAGAAAATGCGTATACGGTTTATCATCTTGCACATTTGAATCAGTTGCAAAACAATTTTAATGAAGCTTTAAGACTTTACTCTTATATTCCGGAAAGCAGCGTAAATTTTATTCCGGTTATAAACAATACCGGCGTAATTTTGGACAAACAAGAACAAACGGATAAAGCAATAGCGTTAATGAAACAGGTAATGGACGATAAAAAATTTTCCATACCGGATTATTTTTATCATACTTTGGCTATTTTTTATTACAAACGGAAAAATATCGACGAAGCTTTAAAATATATCAATATTGCCGTAACGCTTAATCCGTCAAACTACATATATTATATGGAACTTATTTCTCTTTATCGCGAGAAAAATGATTTTGAAAATTTGGAAAAAGCGGCATTTAAAGGTTTGAAAAATACGGACGGAAACGTTAATATTGTTAATGAGCTGGCCAAAGAATATTTTTCCGCTGAAAAATATGAACAGACGGAAAAACTACTGCTTGAAAACGAAAGTTTTAATCCGGGTAACGAAATCGGATACTTCTTTTTAGGCAACATTTTTGCAATAAAAGGCGAATATAAAAAAGCATTAACTTATTATACTATGGCGATTATAACTTCAAAAAGTAAAGATAACGGCGAATACTATTTTAAAAGAGCGGCTGTATATATGCTTTTGAATAAATATGAGCTTGCACTGAAAGACGTTGTTAATGCGGAAAAAAGAAATTTTAAAGTAGAAGAGAGCTTTAAAAAAGATTTGAAAAAAATAAAGGAAAAGAGGAACGAAAAATGAAAAGTTTTATTTTGACGGTTACGATTTTGGGATTGTTTTTTTTATGCGGAGTATGCACTCCTCAGAGAATTTATGCACAGGACTTGTCAATAACGCAAAGGATACAAAACGTTTATGACGATTTTTTAAAAAACGAGACGGTTTCAAATTTCATATCGTCAGTAAAGTCTGGATGGAAATCTTTTAAAAACTGGTTTAACAATTTGCCCGGAATAAGACACTACAACAATTCGATTTATTCAAGTAAAAATTGGAAAAAGACCATGAACGATATGGGCGGAGAATACAGAACTCATTTACAAAAAGACAGTGCCGGTGTAAATATGGTAAAAGAAGGCAAAAAAAGCTGGGACAAATTTTAAACGTTGTTTTTATATGAAAAAATTCGCAGTCGTTTTTTTATTTATTATCGGTTTGTTGCCGAATTTTGTTTCTTGTAACAAAAAAAACATTGCAGCTTTACAAAATGACGCCAGTAACGATATGTTCGTTACGTCAGGATTGGGTGATGCCATATACCTAAATCCCGTTTTGGCATCCGATTCGGCATCTTCGTCAATAAATTCGCTTGTTTATAACGGACTTTTAAAGTATGATAAAAATTTGAATTTGGTCTGTGATTTGGCGCAGGATTTTGAAGTTTCAAAAGACGGACTTTCAATAAAATTCGATTTGAAAAAAAATATTTTGTGGCATGACGGTCACAAATTTAATGTTCATGACGTAAAATTTACTTTTGACAAGTTAACCGATCCGAATACCAGAACGCCGTTTTCTTCCGATTATTTGATGATAAAAGAATTTAAAATAATAGACGATTATTCTTTTGTCGTAAAATATTCTCAAGCCTTTGCGCCTATACTTGAAAGCTGGTGTATGGGAATTATTCCCAAACATATATTTGAAAATCAAGATATAAATACCTCCGAATACAACAGAAAACCCGTCGGTACAGGACCTTATGTTTTCAGAAAGTGGATAACCGACCAAAAAATAATTTTGGAAGCAAATCCCTATTATTACGAAGGTATGCCGAAAATAAAATATTACATGTACCGTATTATACCCGATCAGTCAGTACAGTTTCTTGAGTTAAGAACTCAGACCGTAGACGAACTTTCTTTAACACCCGACCAATGGAACGCTTATGAGCGTTTTTTTGAAAAATATGACAAGTATCGTTACCCTTCTTTTTCTTTTACGTTTTTAGGTTTTAATTTGGAAAAAGAACCGTATAGCAACATAAAATTTCGTCAGGCAATAGCTTATGCCATTAACAAAAAAGAAATAATTGACGGAGTATTGGCAGGTACTGCAAAAGCGGCAGAAGGTATATTTCCGCCGCAATCGTGGGCATATAAAGAAATAAAATCTTACGGTTACGACGTTGAAAAAGCAAAAGAACTTTTAAAATCCGTAGGTTTTACGGAAAAAGCGGATGGTTATATGCTTTATAAAAATAAAGATTTTGAAATTACCGTTATAACTAATCAAGGTAACAAATCAAGAGAACTGGCAGCTCAAATAATACAAGAACAGCTGAAAAAAACAGGACTTAAAGTTAACATAAGAATTTTGGAGTGGA
Source organism: Endomicrobiaceae bacterium (assembly GCA_045586665.1). GTDB lineage: Bacteria > Elusimicrobiota > Endomicrobiia > Endomicrobiales > Endomicrobiaceae > Ruminimicrobiellum. The sequence goes on from JAZNAT010000010.1 coordinate 12,042, forward strand.
GTACTTTCATAAACCAGTATGTAAACAAAAAAAATTTTGATGCTTTGGTTTTAGGCTGGAGTACCGCCGTAGATCCGGATCAGTATTTGTTGTGGCACTCTTGTCAAACGGGGCCGGGACAATACAATTTTATGTCTTACAAAAATAAAGAAGTTGACGAGCTGCTCGTTAAAGCAAGAACGACTTTCAATAAAGAAAAAAGGATAAATTATTACCATAAAATCCAAGACATAATGAGAGATGACCCTCCGTGCATATTTTTATATTTTCCCGAAAATCTCGTATGTGTACATAAAAGGTTTGACGGTGTCGAACTTGCGCCTGCAGGTATCGGATGGAACTTTAACAATTGGCGAGTTGATAGAGGAAACGTCAAATATTTAAACGGTGAAGTTTTATTGCAGTAATGAAACGAATATTTTTTATTTTTTTATCTTGTTTTTTATTGTTTTTCGCAAAAAACGTTTTTTATGCCGAAACGGTTAATGTTTCCGGCGAAGACGATGTTGTAATAACAAATACCGATAATATACAGGAAAAAGAAAATATTAATGAGAAAATAAACGACAATACGGTTAATACGGAAAACGGTACGTCCGAAAATATCACAAACATAAACGTTTCCGGCAGCGATATTTCCGAGGAAAATGTTTCCGAAGAAAATTCGGAAGAAACAGAAAAGGTATCGGACTCGTTATGGGATTCTTTTTTCAACGGCAGTATTGACGATATTGACGATGTCGACGATACGTCAATGTACGTAAGTGTAAGTATTCACAATAACGATTTGGGAATGTATTATTTATCGGGTGCACTTATTGAACGTTCGCAGGATCCGAATTATGATTTGAATATACCTACTACGACGGCTTTAGGTGTTGCAGGAAGTCAGGTTCTTGATAAGTTGAAAATCAATAAGTCTACGGAAACGACTCATACGAATGATGTAAACAAATCAACATCCCCAGCGACGATAAAGCCTTCAACACAGCAACAACAAAACGTAAAAAAGAAAAAAGACGTTAAACAAGAACAATCTTCTTCAAAAAAAATATTAAAAAATTTGCCGTTTGACCCTAAACTTATTTTATCCGGCAGAAAACTTATAGGCGTGAATTATTCCGGAAAAATTTACGATGAAGAAAAATCAGGTAAGAGAAGCAATTCCGGAGACTTTTCAATGGAACAGGAACTGCAGATGAAAATCAAAGGCAGCGTCGGAGACAGACTGGAACTGAACGTTGATTTCGATGATACGCAGGACGACAAAAAAGATATTTCTATCGTTTATAAAGGAAAAAACAACGAGTTTGTAAGAGAAGCCGCATTCGGAGATATTAACGTAAGTCTTCCCAGTACGGAATTTTCCGGATATTCAAAAGAATTGTTCGGTGCGAAAATAGATACTCAATATAAAGGGTTGAAAACGAACGCATTTTTTTCCAAAACGAAAGGTTATTCGGAAAGCAAACAATTTAAAGGCAGCAGCAAAACGGAAAAGAAAACGATAGCCGATACTTCCTACATAAAATTAAAGTATTATTCCATTATTAAAGACGCTACGAAAACAATAAGAAACGATTCTGCAAAAGTTTATTTGGATAGAATAAAAACGACGGTCAGCGATTATGTGGTAATATCTACCGCTACCGATTTATATTATATGAAAGAAGACCCTAAAACTACCGTCTATAACGGAAATTTCGTAAGGCTTGTTGCAGGTACCGATTACATAATTGATTACACTACCGGCATAATAACGTTTAAAACGGCTTTGTCAAGCCAGTACGTAGTTGCCATAGATTATCAATATACAGACGGAAGTTGGCTTTCCGATGAGACGGGTGGAAACCCTCAAATAATTAAAGATACTAACAACACCGACACATTATCGACTGAAGTATACACCTTTTACAGTTTGGGAAATTATCAAATTACAAAATATAACGGGAGAGACAACTTTATATTGGAAGTTCGCGATTTGAACGACAGCGTTCCTACGGAAATTTACGGAGGAAAAAGCGTACCTAAATTCCCTAACGTCGAAGGTTACGATGCAAACATAACGGTCGACTTTGAAAACGGTGTTTTCAATTTGCAACCGGTAACAGGAAAACCGATGCATGACGATTTATATACGTCAAAAACGCACAGATACAATTTTGTTACGCAATATCAGTATAAAGTCAAAATTTTCAATTTGAGAACCGATATCGTGCCTATGTCGGAAAAAGTCGTTGCTAACGGCAGAACGTTAAAAATAAATGAAGATTATATGATAGATTACGACGTAGGTATTTTAACGATTTTAAAAGAAGATATTATCAACGACGAAGCCGTTATTGACGTTTCTTATGATTATTCTCCGTTAGGAGGCTCTTCTGCGGGATCAACGCTTGTAGGCGTAAGGTCCCAATACGATTTTACCGGCAATATTTCCGTCGGAGGAAGTTTTATTTACGAGTTTGCCGCAGAAGATACGAAACTTCCGGACATTTATTCCACTCCGTCAAGCACGCTTGTAGGCGAAGTTGACGCTAAGATAAAAAACGTAAAAATAACCGACAAATTAAGTTTTTCGGCAAATGCGGAATATGCGATGAGCAAATATGTGCAAAACACTACCGGTAAAGCGATAGTAGAATCTATGGAAAACGCAAAACTGGAAGACGGGCTTTCTCTTATAGACGACAACTGGTTTTATGCCGCAACTCCTAACGATGTCGATTACAGGTACGATGTCAATGCGGTTACCTGGAGAAATTACGATATTGAAAAAAAAGAAATAGATAAAAATTTGGAAATAGTTTCCGGAGAAAAACAGCAGGTTATGGATATAGACTATAATCTTGTATCCTGCGATTATGCATCCATAGGACAGATTATTTCGGCTGCAGGATACGATTTTTCGAATAAACTTTATTTGGAAATATGGGTAAAGGCAAACTTTGCACAGGTAAAACTGCGTCTGGATTTTGCTTCGGCGATAAACGAAGATTCCGACAGGAATTATCGTCTTGATACCGAAGATACGAACGGTGACGGAATCATCAGTCCGTGGGAAGATATAGGACGCGATTTTGAAAATAAAACGTCGGCTTACGGAACGGCAAAAATCGGTGCAAATAACGGAAGACTTGACACGGAAGATTTGAACGGAAACAACATTTTGGACAGGTATGAAACCAATATGTCGAGTTTTAATATAGAAGATTATGCCGACATTACAAAAACATCCTGGCAGAGAGTGCAAATTCCTCTTGACATTTTAACCGATACAGATAAAGAAAAATGGAAAAATATAAGAATTGCAAGACTTACCGTAAACGGAAACTCTTCGGGTAAAATGACAATCGGAAAAATTTCGGTCGTAGGCAACAAATGGACGCAAGAAAAAAGCAACTCTCTAAGCGGATGTGAAATTTTTTCGATAGGAAGAGACAACCCGCAGTACGTTTCGCTTTTGACCGACTCGCGTTACAGAAGTTTGTACGATATAGACGGTAATTCCGTAAGAGATGAACAGTCTTTGGCAATATTTTATGAGTCAAACACTAGCAACGACGAGTTTTTTGCAAAAGCCACTTACAGTTCCGGTTTTGATATGTCAAATTACGAAAGTTTTAAATTTTTTCTTTATATAACGTCAACGACAGCCGTCAGTCCCAATGAAAGTACTTTTATATTAAGAGCCGGCGGCGACGAAAACAACTATTTTCAATATTCCATACCAATGACGGACGATATGAAAGGTAAATGGAATCTTATTACAATAAAACAGCCCGGATACGGTGCGACTGCGAAATGGGCTGCGGACGATCCTGCCGCAACGATAACGGAAGTCGGCAGTCCGAACCTTCAAAAAATAGCGTTTATAGAAACAGGCGTAAAAACGCAAGGTGCCGATACAGGCGAAATTTGGGTAAACGAAATACATGTTACCGATGCCAAAAGCAAAGACGGTAACGCTTGGAAAACCGATTTCAGTTTAAATTGGGCGGGAACAGAAAAAATCGGTGCCGTAAATATAGACATACACAGAAAAAGTATAGATAAGGATTTTGAAACGTTTGCACCAGGAACTTACGACAGAGAACTGTTGGAAGATTCCGCAAAAATTACTTTCAAAGGTATAAAAATTGACGGAACGGACGTTTTACCTATAAATGCGTCTTTAACAAAAACAAAAACCGTTACGCCTTTGGCGTTACAGAATACGTCCGATCAGGTTTCCGTACTTGATGAGGGGAAAGTTGTATCTTATAAAGGAAACGTAAGTACTGTTTTGTCGGCAGGCACGGATTTGCCGAAAATTTCTTTGCAGTACGACAGATTTATACAGGATACGGAAAATATTGAAAGAATTGAAGATAAGGAAACCGTTTCCGCAAATATGGTTTACATAAATCCGATAGATTTTGATTTTCTTCCTACAAGTATCGTCGGAGATTATAAAATCAGCAACTCTTTTTATAAAGTTTATCCCGTAGAACATATACAGGATACGAATACTTTTTTGGATTTGGATACGATGAGAAAGTATATGGAACTTGACGACTTTTTAACTTTGGAAAAAACGGAAACATGGGGAATAAAAACTCCTTTTTCTTTCTTTGAAAAAGTCATATTTTCTCCGGCTTACGTAATTACGAAAGTCAACGAAAAAAATAAAGAATATTTCGTAAACAAAGAAATTTTTTACGATAAATCTTTAAATCAGGATATCGGTGCAAGCGTCAATTTTCAGATGGCAAAATGGTTTCAACCCAACATAATTTACAGTTTAAACACCGCCGAAACTTACGACTTGAATTACAGTACAAACCCGGCAAACATAATTTATCCAGGAGAAAAAAAATATATAGAAAGGCTTGCCACTACGGAATTTACGTGGAATCTGCACGCAAAAGACATAGTCAACAGCAAATATTTGAAAAGCTTGACGTTTACCACTTCTTACAGAATGCAGGATTCCGACTCTTATACGAATGTTGAAAAAGGGTTTTCGTCAACCGGTTTTGATATTGACAAGTTATGGATAAGAGGAAACACTTTGAAAGAAATACTTCCGGTTTATTCGACGTCTTCTTATACGGTTAAAACTGTTCTTCAAAGAGACGACAGACGTATTATAGGAAGATACAACCCTTTTGAAGCTTTTGACTGGAAAGGAAAACTTCTGCCCATAAAAACGATGAGTATGAGTTTTACTTTTACCGAAGGCGAAGAAGAATCTTATAATACGGGAACGGTTAAAGATTCTTATACCAAAACGTGGCCGGACATTCTTTTAGGTATGAGCAGGTTTGAAAAACTGTTCGGCTCAAGCTGGATGAGCGATACACAGCTCAATTTAAAGTATAACAAAAAAACTACGACGGTTGCCGGAGTTTCTTACGGAGACAGTACGATGTACGGCGGAGATTATAAACTGAAAGTATGTAAAAAATATGACGTTCTTTTATCTGCCGACATTACGTCAAGTCATGAAACCGATACGGAAAAAAATGTTCTTATTCAGGAAGGTGAAATTTTCAATTGGGCATTGCAGGCGGCAACCAATGTAAAACAGTGGCGTTTCAGTTTAAGATACGATAATTCTCAAACTTGGACAAAAAATTCTTCCGGTAAACTTGCCACACAAGTTTTTTCAAACACTATAACCGGGCAGGCAACGTCGGATTTGTTGTTTCCTACAGGCATAAAGTTTCCCATAATAGGAGTAATACCTTTAAAAAACAGGCTCATTTTCGATTCTACGCTTTTTTACAATACGAGAAGTTCTGCAGTTGACGTTGAAGCTGACAATTTTCAAAATTTCGGGATGAAACTTTCCGCCGATTATGAAATTTCCAAAAATTTCAGGTGTACGCTGGGAACGAACTTTTCAAGGTACCTGTTTACTTTTGTTCCGGAAGAAAATTATACGGTTATTGAACTTATAAGCAAGTTGACGATACAGTTTTAAAAGATTTGAGGATTGGAAGTTTAGAAGATTAGAAAATTGAAAAAATGGAAGATTGGGAAATGAACAAAATAGTAAATTTTGTTATCTCGTTTATATTTCCTAGAACGTGCTCTTTGTGCGGAAAAACTTTTCATTATGATTACGAATATAACATATGTAATAACTGTTTAAAAAAGTTGCCCGAACTTGAACAGGTTTTAATATGCAAAAAATGTTCGCTGCCTCTGTCAAGTTTGCAAAAAGATTGCCCGGATTGTAAAAATAATAAAAAAGTTTATTTTAACGTGCTTAAATCTCCGTATATTTATTCCGGTTCAATAAAAATGTTGATAAAAGAATTGAAATATTTCCAAAAAGCGTTTTTGGCAAAAGATTTATCTTTACTTTTGGCGGATTTTATATTTAAGCAAAATATCGATAAAGAAACCGACATCATAATCGCCGTGCCGATGTTTAAAATTAAAAAACTTTTAAGAGGCTATAACCAAGCGGCACTTCTTGCGGAAGGTGTTTCAAATATCATAAAAAAACCCGTATTACAAAACGTTCTTTTAAGAAAAAAACATACCGAAGCTCAATTTAAGCTCAGTAAACTGCAGCGTCATAAAAATTTGGAAAATATGTTTTACATAAATGAAAAATATTCCGGCATTATAAAAAATAAAAACGTGTTGTTGGTAGATGACGTTGCAACGACTTGCGCTACCGTAAATCAGTGTTCTAAGATATTAAAAGAAAAAGGTGTCGGAAAAATTGTTGCCGTAACGCTTGCAAGAGCAAAATAATTTTCAATCTTCAAAATTGACACATATCGTCTATTTTGGTATTATTTTAACGATAAATTCGTGGATTTTCGGAGACAAAAAATGTTGAAATATGCAAAAAACGAGTTGTTTGTTGAAAACGTATCTTTATCAAAACTTGCGAACAAATATTCAACTCCGTTATACGTTTATTCGCAAAAAAAATTGGAATTGAATTTTAACGCATATAAAGACGGTTTTAAAGATATAAAAGGAATAATTTGTTATGCGATAAAAGCAAATTCGAACCATGGAATATTAAAACTTTTGGCAAAGCTGGGAGCGGGAGCCGATATCGTTTCCGGAGGGGAACTTTACAGAGCGTTAAAAGCCGGAATAAAACCTCAAAAAATAGTTTATTCAGGTGTCGGAAAAACCGTTCAAGAAATAGAGTATGCTTTAAAAAGTAACATTTTAATGTTTAATGCGGAATCTTTTGAAGAACTGCAACAGATAAACGAAGTTGCAAAAAAACTGAAAAAGAAAGCTAAAATTTCGTTCAGAGTAAACCCTGACGTTGATCCTCATACTCATGAACATATTACTACCGGCAAATTCGGCAGCAAGTTCGGCGTGATGTATGAAGATGCTTTTGAACTTTATAAAAAAGCGGCTGCAATGGCTAATATTGAAGTTGTCGGCGTTGACAGTCATATCGGGTCGCAGCTTTTGGATGTAAAACCGTATAAACTTGCCGCAATAAAAATTTCCAAACTGATAGACAAATTGGAAAAAGCCGGAATAAAAATAAAGTATATAGACATAGGCGGGGGATTGGGTATAAAATATACGAGTAAAGACAAACCGAAAAAACCGCTCGATTTGAAAAAGACGGTGATGTCGGTTTATTCAAAATATAAAGATAAGACGATAATTGTTGAGCCGGGCAGGTCAATAGTTGGCGATGCGGGAATACTGCTCGGTGAAGTAATTTACAGAAAAAATACCGGCAGCAAAAATTTTGTTATAATAAACATAGCGATGAACGATTTGATAAGACCGGCGTTATACGATTCTTATCACAACATTTTGCCGGTTGTTAAAACTTCAAAAAAACGTCAGATTGCAGATATCGTCGGACCGATATGCGAAACCGGTGATTTTATTGCAAAAGACAGAAATTTTCCTATGCTTGAAAAGGGGAGTTTGATAGCAGTTGAATGTGTCGGTGCATACGGCAGAGCGATGGCTTGTCAGTACAATTCAAGAACAAGAGGTGCAGAAGTCCTTATAAACGGAACGAAAGTTTCCGTCATAAGAAAAGCCGAAACGATAGAAGATTTGGTTTCAAAGGAAGTAAAATAAGATGCCAAATACTGTTTCTTTTTATAAATTGACTGCTGCGGGCAACGATTTTATTTTGATAGATAACAGACAAAATATCGTTCCCGAACAAAAGCACTCAATACTCGCGGCAAAACTTTGTGACAGAAGATATTCTATCGGCGGTGACGGGCTTATTCTTTTGGAAAACTCTTCAAAAGCGGATTTTAGAATGAGATACTATAATTCCGACGGTTCTTTTGCAAGCATGTGCGGTAACGGAGGACGTTCGATTTCCAAATTTGCTTACGAACTCGGTGTTGTAAAAGAAAAAATGACTTTTGAAACCGATGCGGGATTTGTAACTGCGGAAATCAAGTCGGATAATGTCGTTAATCTTGCTTTGTATGACCCTAAAGGTTTAAAAATTAACGAGGAAATAGACGTCGAAGGTAAAAAATGGACGGTGTCGTCGCTAAATACCGGCGTTCCTCATGCGGTAGTCTTTGTTGAAGATACGGAAAATATCGACGTAAAAAAATACGGCAACATTATAAGGTTTCATCAACATTTTTCGCCTGATGGAACGAACGTTAATTTTGTTAAAGTTGATAAAAATAATACGATACTTGTCAGAACGTACGAAAGAGGTGTTGAGGACGAAACTTTGGCTTGCGGAACGGGAGTAACGGCCTCTGCAATAATATCGGTAATAACCGGTAAAGCAAAATCGCCGGTTCACATAATTACAAGAGGTAAAGACAATCTATATGTCAGTTGCAAAATTTGCGGGGAAAAAATTACCGACGTTTTTTTAGAAGGTCCTGCAATAGTAGCATTTAAAGGTACGGTTGACATAGATTTATAAATTATAAAATAAAGTTAGAGAGGGTTTTATGTTTTCAGGTTCGTATACGGCAATAGTAACACCGTTAAAAAACAACAAGGTTGATTACGACGCTTATGAAAAAATTATTGAAATGCAGGTTAAGGCGGGAATTGACGGTATAGTTCCGTGCGGTTCTACGGGGGAATCCGCAACGTTGTCTCATCAGGAACATGACGAAGTTATAGAAAAAGCCGTAAAATTTGCCGCCGGCAGACTTAAAGTTATTGCAGGTACCGGTTCAAATGCTACGGCGGAAGCCGTAAGACTTTCGAAACATGCGCAGGATGCCGGTTGTAACGGAGTGTTGCTTGTTGCTCCTTATTATAACAAACCTACACAAAAAGGGCTTTATCTTCATTATAAAGAAATTGCCGATTCAATACAAATTCCTGTCGTTTTATATAATATTCAGGGACGTTCCGCCGTAAATATCGAACCTAAAACGATAGCTCAGCTTGCAAAAGACTGTTCAAATATAGTTGCCGTAAAAGAGGCTTCAGGTTCTCTTGACCAGATGTCTCAGATAAAACTTCTTTCTCCTGATATCGATTTAATCTCGGGCGACGATGCATTAACCGTACCGGTAATGTCCATCGGCGGAACTGGCGTAATTTCGGTATTGTCAAACATTTTGCCGAAAGTCGTAGCCGATTTGGTAAAGGCTATGTCTGATAAAGATTTGGACGGTGCAAGAAAAATTCATTTCAAGTGGCTGCCGTTAATAAAAGCGATGTTTATGGAAACAAATCCAATACCGGTAAAAACGGCTATGGAACTTATGGGTATATGTTCCGGTGAAATGAGACTCCCAATGTGTAAAATGAGCGACGAACATGTTGAAAATTTAAAAAATATTTTAAAAAGTTACGAATTGATATAAAAATTACGGTGATATTTTATTGAACTGTAAAAAATAAGTTATTGTTCTTTTAAAATTTATTATTTTTAAACATTTGACAATACAATTTCTTTTAATTTTCTTTATTTCCGTTTATTCCGAAGCGTTAGAGGTAAGCTCCAATAAAAAA
>JAZNAT010000011.1:0-3183 GCA_045586665.1 Endomicrobiaceae bacterium
TACTGTAATGTTTACGATGATTATTATTATAAACTTTCACTATTGTAACATCTTTTTTATGGTCATGTTTTTTTGAATCTTTTACAATTTTAACGTCTTTTTTACGATACTTCTGTTCAACTTTTACTTTACCGTTATAAAATCCTTTATCGGATTTTTTCCCTCCTTGTCCCATAGCAAAACTTGAACCTGCCAACCCTAAAACAAGCATAAAACTTATAAACGTTTTTGTAATTTTTGAAGTTTTCATTTCATCATCCTATGCTGCTTTTATTTTTAACAATTACATAATTAAGACAAACAAAAAAATAAAAAGTTACAACAAACTTCCGGTCACTAGAAATAAAATTCTTCACCCCGTTACGATTTTTTATATAAATTCGTTTCTTGATATTTGCGGACTTTTCAATTATAATATTTACTAAAACAGTCCGATAAACGGATACAAAATACGATTATATATAAACTTCCCTTAAAAAGTTGGAACTATGAAAAAGGTAATATTATATTTATGAACACGACAAACCATAAATTTTCCGATAACTCCAACAGTCAAACCTTGAAACGGCGTTTGACGGATTTTTTTTCAAGCGGGATAAAAAAAGAGCGTAAGAAAATGCTCGGTTTGGAAATAGAACATTTCATTTTACAAAAAGAAACCGGCAAAGCCGTTTCCTACTCGCAAAAAAACGGAATTTGTGATATTTTACAAAAACATATGTCTTTATATCCTTCGGCAATACCTGTAACGGAAAACAACTATTTGCTCGGTTTTAAAACGGACGATTTTTCAATTTCTCTCGAACCTGCCGGACAATACGAAATCAGTATCGTTGCAAAAGAAAAGATTGACGACATTTATAAGATTTACAAAAATTTTCGCAACAAATTATGCCCGATACTTGACGAACTCGGATATTTTCTTTGTTCTGCCGGATGCCAGCCCGTAAGCGAAATATCGGATTTGAAATTTATTCCAAAAGAAAGATACCGTATTATGAGCGAATATTTTCAAAAAAAAGGCACAAGAGGCATAGAAATGATGCTCAAAACTGCCGCCACACAAGTTTCTATAGATTATTTTTCCGAACAAGATTTCAGAAAAAAAATTCAAGCCTCTTATCTTCTTACACCGCTGTTCCAACTTATATCGGAAACCGTGTCAGAATTTGATACTTATAAAAATAACAATCATTTAAGACGTGCGGACATTTGGCGCAATACCGATACTGACAGGTGCGGTTTCGTGCCGAAAGTCTTTTGTGAAAAATACGGATTTGAAACGTATGCAAATTATCTGTGTTCAACTCCGTTAATTTTAAAACAAAAAGGACATATTACCGTACCGACCGATGATAAAACCATAGAACAGATTTATACGGACTGTTTAGCTGACGAGCAAGATTTATTTCACATAATGTCTATGGTTTTTCCCGACGTGCGTTTAAAAAAGTATCTTGAAATACGCGTTGCGGACTCCATGCCTCAAAAGCAAATATCGGCATATCTTGCACTTATAAAAGGCTTATTATATTGTGACGAAATTTTGGAATTTTGTCAGGCTTTTATAAAAAAATACCGCATATCCGAAAAAGACGTTTTAAATACGCAGAAAAGTTTGATGAAAAACGGATGGAATGGTAAAATATACGGTTTTTCTGCCGTAAGAGTTGCAAAAAAAATTATTCTCGCCGCACAAAAAAATCTTGATGAACAAGAAAGAAAGTATCTTGTTCCTTTTAAAAATACCGTTTCGTTGTCCCAACAAATCGTCAATCAATACATTTTTTTAATAAACGATAATACCGAAAAAAACATGCACGGCGCTTTGGCATTGAAAGAGAACATGGAACGTTCCGCTCTTTATTTTCGTAACCGTTGCACGGCAAAAACGCTTGCAATACCTAAAATTTATACTCCACAAACAATTTCAAAATTTAAAGAAACGGTTCAAACGGCGTACGGAATTTTTACAAAAGTAATACGTCAATATCTTATCTGCCGAGATTACAGAAAATTGTTTCCGTTTTCAAAAGAACTTGAAGAACTTATTTTAATTCCTAACGGATACGAAAGTCTTCTGCCGATGGCACGTTTTGATATTTTTTTCCATGAAGATACCGGCGACTTTTATTTTTGCGAAGTAAACACCGACGGGACAAGCGCAATGAACGAAGACAGACTTCTCGGAAAAATGCTGATAGACAATCCGGCTCACCAACAAATCATACGCAGGTACGACTTTTACCAATTTGAACTTTTTGACAGTTGGGTTCAAACATTTTTAAAGCTTTATAAAACGTATGAAAAACGAAAAGAAAAGCCTAACGTTGCAATAGTTGATTTTCTTGATAAAGGAACTCTCAGAGAGTTTCAAGAATTTGCTTTACATTTTCAAAAAGCGGGAATAAATTGTGAAATTTGTGACATAAGAGAATTTAAGTTTGAAGAAGGCAAATTAATATCTCCTCGAGGAAATAAAATAGACGCAATTTACCGCCGGGCAGTTACAAGCGATATCTTGTCCAATATTGAAGATGTTCGCCCGTTTATTACAGCCGTACGCAAACAAGCTGTTTTTCTTGCCGGCTCTTTTTGTACACAGATTATTCATAACAAATGGCTTTTTTACATACTTCGCCATAAAGAAACGAAAACTTTTCTTACCGAAGAAGAAAATATTTTTATTGAAAAACATTTTCCGGAAACGCTTCCTTTTTCCAAAAGGTTTATTGATTTATCAACGGTTCTGTTGAACAAAAACGATTATATTTTAAAACCGCTTGATTCTTACGCTTCAAACGGCGTGTATGCAGGTGTCGAATTTAACAACAAAACGTGGCAGGAAAAAGCAAAAAGCGTTTATGAAAAAAACTATATCTGCCAAAGTTACTGTCCGCAATATACAACAAAAAATATAGATTTCGCCTGGGGCGACGGAAAATGGCACTCGTACATCAATATGACAGGGTTGTACGTCTATAACGGCAACTTTTCAGGAATTTATTCTCGTCTTGCACAGGGGAACGGAATCATCGCTTCGCACCGCAACGAGCGCACCGTCCCGACATTTGTTGTAAAAAACAAAAAACATAACTCATTATAAATTTAATATATCTTTTAAACAATGTGGAACTATTGAATGTCAAAAATCTACAATAGTAGAAATTTAATATATCTTTT
>JAZNAT010000012.1:0-8811 GCA_045586665.1 Endomicrobiaceae bacterium
CTTGCAGATAAACAGAGACGGTTCCATCGTTTTAACGATATCTCCGGAACAGAGTTATAGAACTGGTGAAACTATCGGTGAAGAAAATACGCCGGTTATAAATACAAGTAAATCAACGACGACGTTGATGTTAAGAAGCGGCGAAACTGCAGCTATCGGCGGACTTATAAGAGAGTCGGAAGATACGACGGTAAACAAAGTTCCGTTGTTGGGAGATATTCCTATACTCGGATATTTGTTTAAGAGCGAAACGAAAAATAAAACAAGATACGAACTTACGATATTCATAACGGCAAAAATAGTAAATTAACGCAAACACATTAAAACATTGAGGGAATTACTAATATGGAAAATTTAGATACTATTGCTAACCAATTTGGAAACATCATTGAACAAGAAAAAAAAGTACCGAATGTTTTGATAGTTGAAGATGATGAAGTGGAAAGACTTTCTTTAAAAACGGCTTTGGAAGCCGAAGGTATCGTCGTTGAAGCTGTTGAAAAAGGTTTTGATGCAGAAAATATGGTTAAAAACGTTTTTTTTGACGTGGTTATAGTCGATTACAGGCTGCCGGATATTGACGGACTTAATTTAACCAAAAAGTTGAAAATAACAGCACCGGATTTGATGCCTGTTTTCGTAACGGCACACAGTTCGGTAGAAGTTGCCGTAGAGTCGATGAAAATAGGCGCATACGATTATATGGCAAAACCGTTAAATATTCCTAATTTGATAAAAACGATTTATAAAATTATGGAAGATAAAGACATACTTTTTAAAAGCAGAAAAAAGTTATCGGAGATGGTTTCGACAAACAGTATACAATATAGTCCCGATGACGATAAAATTTCAATAGTTTCGACACCCGATACGAACGTTTTGGCTGACGGTTCCGTAAAAACAGGATTTTTTAAGAAAATAAAAAATTTTTTTATATCAATAAAAAATTATTATTGGGGTTCATAAAATGATAACAAAAAAAATATTGTTGTTTGGCAGCGTGTTCGTTTTCTTTGCTTCGGCGGCTTTTGCAATGTCGATGTCGGAGGAAGAGAGTATTTTTTTGGATCAGGAAATAAAAGCTCAAAGTACGTTCTCTTCGGAAATAAAAACGGCAAAAAAATATTATTTTAACGGCGACTTGGATAAAGCCGATACCGAGCTTGACAGAGTTTTATCTTCAACTTTGGATAACGAAAAAGCCAACGAATTAAAAAACAAAATACTTCTTTTAAAAGAAAAAGAAGCTTATTACAAAAGAGCATTGGTAAACGATTATTTAATAGAGCTTAGAAGAACCGTTAAAGACGGAAACTATTATGAAGGTTTTCTTTTTATCAAAAAAATAAACGCTTTGTCCGGAGGAGAAGAAAATTTGGATTCTTTTTATAACAGACTCGTATCGGAAAAAGAGCTTGTTTTGTCTACAATAGAAAGTTCCGGCGATAAAAAGATTTTTTTGGAGTCCATTGAGGCTTTTGTAGATGAAAAATATACGAAAGCGACAGGATTGATTTATAAATTGTATGAAAAATATCCTAAATTTATTGATTTTGTCGGTATAAGCAGATATCATATTATTAAAGAAAACAATAATGTAAGGGTAAAAGAATTGTATAAAAAAGCTATAAAAAATTTGAAGAATAACAGATTCGGCGTTGCCAGAGATTATGCCGAAACGGCGTACAGTTTGGCGCCAGACAATATAAAATTAAAATTATTGTTGGATCAAATCAACATGGAGATAATATAATTTAATTGCAAAACTGTGACCGTAAACATGATTTTAACAAGTATAAAATAAAAATATTTGTATTTTATTTTATACTTGTTTTTATTGTATCGTTTTTTTTTAGATTTAATTTGTTAAGTAACTTTTTTGTTTTGGACGATTTTATACTGATAGTAAACAACACTTTTATTACCGGTATAAACAATTTGTTGGAAGTTTTAAACCCTAAAAATCTCTTCAGCGTTTTACCTATAAGATGCGGAGCAAGACCGCTTACGGTAGCATCTTTAATCGTTGATTATTCGGTTTCCGCATTAAATCCGTTTTGGTATCATTTTATAAACTTATTTTTACATTCCGTAAATTCGGTTTTACTTTTTTTATTTTGTTATAATTTAAAAAAAAGAAATCTTTTCTTTGCTTTAACAAGTTCTCTTTTTTATTCTTTTCATCCCATACAGACGGAAGTTATAAGCGTAATAAGTTTTAGAGCAGATTTGCTTTTTTCTTTTTTTTCTCTTGCAGCTTTAAATTTGGTCGGTCTTTTTACAATCCAAGATAAAAAAATAAATAGAAAATTTATTTATTTACTTGTTTTCTTTTTTATGTGCTGCGCATTTTTTTCAAAAGAAAATGCAATTGTGTTGCCGGTAATAATTTTTGTTTTTATTTATTTGTTTTGTAATAACAATAAAAATTTATTGAAAGTTTCATTTTTATCTTTTATTTTTATTTTATTTTTATTTTTTTTCTTTTGGATAGAACGTTTTCCGATTCCTTTATATTTTACGATTTATCCTAACTTACCGTTAAACGTGATGCCGTTATCAACCGTGTCAAATTATATAAATACGATATTTTCGGCACTGTTTTGTAATATTTTACACGTTTTATATCCCGTAAGGTTATCGGTCGATTACACTTTGTTTTTTTCCGGATACGTTACGGGTTTTATGATACTTTTTGTTTTGTCGATAATTTCTTTTATTGCGTATACGAAAGATAAATATATTAAGTTTGCATTAATAACTTTAATTTTTATGTATTTGCCTGTAAGCAATGTAGTTCCGCTAGTCAACTCCGTTGCTGACAGATATTTGTATTTTCCAATGATAGCCGTATCGGTTTTATTCGGATTATTAATTTTAAAACTGCAAAGAGTTATCAATAAAAATTTATTAATTTGTTTTCTTTCATCTTTATTTATGATAAATATTTTTATTTCTTATCAAAGAGGCCGTATTTATGCCAATCAATATTATTTGTATTCGGATGCAATAATAAGAGCACCCGGCAATATAAGAGTATTATACAATATGTCCGTCGCATATTTTGAAAATAAAGAATACGAAAAAGCAATAAATACTTTGAATACTCTGATGGCAGTAAATCCGGTTTATATGAGAGATAAAGTTTGGTTGATAACAGGTATGTCTTATGACAAATTGAATAATAAAGAGAAAGCATTGCAGTATTATCATAAAGCGTTTTTATTAAATCCGAAAAACGAAGAAATAAGCGGAAAATTTATATCATGTTTTGTTTCTAGCCGGCAGGCATTTCAATACTTGTTGAAACATACAAAAAAAATAAATAGTGCAGTTGTTTCCGTTTTTCAACAATACCAAAATACCGTAAGTTCTCATCAATAAAAACTTGACAAATTATAAACTCTGTGTTATAATTAGCACTTGTAAGATTTAAGTGCTAATATTACTAGAGTGCTAGTTTAGAAAATTAGAAGTATGGAGGTATGGAAGTATAGAGGAATAGAAGAAACGAAGATAATACTATTTGTTGTTTCTACACATCTATTCATCCATACATCTATACATCAAAAATTACGAAGTAATTTTTAGAGGTTTGTATGAGACAAATATCCGAAAGTATTTTACAGGAAAGAAAAGCAAGAGTTTTATATGCCGTTATTCACGAGTATATAAAAACAGGTAAGCCTGTAGGTTCAACCGTATTGGAACAAAAATATAAATTTAATTTGTCTCCTGCTACATTAAGAAATTTGATGTCAGAACTTGAAAAAGACGGATATTTAACTCATCCTCACACATCCGCAGGTAGAATACCTACGGATGCAGGTTATAAAGCTTATGTCAATTCCTTGGTTGAGTTACAAAGATTGGCAGTTGAAGAAGAAGAAAGAATTAAACAAGAATATGAAAAAAAGACAAAAGAAATAGAAAGCCTTTTATCTCAAACTTCTAAAATATTGTCCGGACTTTCAAATTATACGGGTTTTATTACGACTCCTAAAGCTAAAGTTAACGAGATAAGAAATATAGAATTGATGCAAGTTTCTAAAAGCCAGGTTATGGTAATACTTTTAACTAAAACCGGTATTGTTAAGCATAAAATGATAAACCTTAGTGTAGACAGTGAAGAATTATATGAGTTAAAAAAATTTTTGAATAATAAATTAAGAGGTTTAACCGTAGAAGAAGCATCAAAGAGATTGATTGTTGAAGTAGAAAAATATCAAGATAAACAAAATGATATGTTACAACTTGCAGAACAAATTTGCAGTGTTATAGATAGTATTCAAGAGGATATTTATGTTGACGGAACATCAAATGTGTTATCCGTTCCGGACTTTACGGATTTTGAATCTGCAAGAAGTTTAATGAAGTTAAATGAAGATAAAGACAGATTAATAGAAATTATAGGCAAAGATTTGGATGAAGCAACTGTAAATGTAAAAATAGGCGGGCAGGATTTAAGTGAATTAAAGAATTTAAGTGTAGTAAAAACATCTTATTCGTACGGAGATAAAATTGTTGGAGTTCTTGGAATAATAGGCCCTAAAAGAATGGATTACGATAAGATGATGGCATTGGTAAATTCCGTATCAAATATAGTTAACGGTTTCTTATTAAAAATGGGAGATGAAGAGGATGAAGAATAAAGAAAAAGAAGAACAAAAAATAGAAGAGAAAGCAGAAAAAATTGCAGAAGAAAAAATAGAAAAAGCCGAAGAAAAAGTAGCTGAGAAGGTTGAAGATATAGCAAGAGAAGTAAAACTATCGGAACTTGATATTTTGAAACAGTCTTTGGAAGAAAAACAAAAACAGGCAGACGAATACAAAGCGGAATATTTAAGAAGTGTTGCCGAATATCAAACATTAAGAAACAGAACGGAAAAAGAAAAAGGGGAATATATAAATTTCGGTAAAGCAAAAATATTGGAAAGAAATATAAGTATATATGACGTTTTTGAACAGGCAATGATTAGTGTTAGAGCGGGACAAGATTTAAAAAGTATTAAAGTTGGTCTTGAAATGATATACAACGAATTTAGCAAAATGTTAAAAGAAGAAGGAGTAGAAAAAATAGAATGTTTAAATAAAAAATTTGATCATAATGTTTGCGAAGCATTAGATCAGGTTGAAACGGATGAAGCTGAAGAAGGAACGGTTCTTGCAGTTTACCAAAACGGATACAAACTAAACGGAAAACTTATGAGACCTGCAAGAGTAAAAGTAGCAAAGAAGAAGAAAGAAGAAATTTCTTCTTCAGCTGAGAAAGCTGAGTAGGTGATATGTTGAGGAGTTAAAGAGACTATGTATGAATATAATTTTGAAAAATTAGAAGTTTGGAAGTTTTCGATTGATTTTGCTAAAAAAATTTATGAGATAACGGAAAGTTTTCCTGATATCGAAAAATTTGGCTTGGTTTCTCAAATAAGAAGAGCAGTTGTTTCTGTTTCTTCAAATTTAGCTGAAGGTTCTGCAAAACAGTCGTTAAAAGATCAAGCAAGATTTACGGAAATGGCATTTGGTAGTTTAATGGAAATTTTGAATCAAATAATTTTATCTTTTAAACTGAAATTTATTAAAGAAAATGACTATATTGATATTAGAGATTATATAGAAAATTTATCAAGACAATTAAATGCATTAAAAAAATCTCAGTTGAAGAGATATAAAGAAAATTCTTTACATTAAACT
Source organism: Endomicrobiaceae bacterium (assembly GCA_045586665.1). Classification (GTDB taxonomy): domain Bacteria; phylum Elusimicrobiota; class Endomicrobiia; order Endomicrobiales; family Endomicrobiaceae; genus Ruminimicrobiellum. The sequence goes on from JAZNAT010000012.1 coordinate 5,695, forward strand.
TCTCAGCTAATCAGCTAAGAATATAAAAGATTCGTTCTCAGCTTATCAGCTATGTAAGTTAATAAAAATAAGAATAAAAAAATATAAATTTAGGAGGACAAGAAAATGTCTAAGATTATTGGAATTGATTTGGGTACATCGAACTCGGCAGCAGCGGTTATGGAAGGCGGGAAAGTAACACTTATCCCTTCAGCGGAAGGAACAACTTTGGGAGGAAAAGCATTCCCTTCCTATGTAGCATTTACAAAAGACGGTCAATTGTTGGTTGGTGAACCTGCAAGAAGACAGGCAGTAACAAATCCGGAAGGAACAGTTTCCGCGTTTAAAAGAAAAATGGGAGAAGATTATAAATACAAAATTAACGGTAAAGAATTTACTCCTCAACAACTTTCAGGTTTTATTTTACAGAAAATTAAAAAAGATGCAGAAGCATATTTGGGAACAACTGTAGATAAAGCTGTTATTACAGTTCCTGCATATTTTAACGATCACCAAAGACAAGCAACAAAAGATGCCGGTGCAATTGCAGGTTTGGAAGTTGTAAGACTTGTTAATGAACCTACGGCAGCATCACTTGCTTACGGTATAGATAAAGTAGGTAAAGAACAAAAAATATTGGTGTTCGATCTAGGTGGTGGAACATTGGATTGTACAATAATGGAAATGGGATCTGAAGGAACTTTTGAAGTATTGTCTACATCCGGAGATACAAAGCTCGGTGGAACCGATATGGATAAAGCCGTTATAGACTATATAGCTGAAACATTTAAAAAAGAAAACGGTATCGATTTAAGAAACGATAAAATGGCTGTTCAAAGATTGCAGGAAGCAGCAGAAAAAGCAAAAATCGAGCTTTCCAACATTCTTGAAACAGATATCAATTTACCGTTTATTACAGCAGACGCTACGGGTCCGAAACATTTGGCAATGAAACTTACAAGAGCAACACTTGAAAACTTGGTAGATCCTATAGTTCAAAGATGTAAAGCTTCTATCGACCAGGCAATAAGCGATGCAAAACTTACAAGTGCGGATTTAACAAAAGTTATTCTCGTCGGCGGACCTACAAGAATGCCTATAGTTCAAAAATTTGTTGAAAACTATGTAGGTAAAATTGTTGAAAGAGGAATTGACCCGATGGAATGTGTTTCCAACGGAGCAGCAGTTCAAGCAGCAGTTTTGACCGGTGATGTAAAAGATATTCTTTTACTCGATGTTACACCTTTAACATTAGGTCTTGAAACTTTAGGAAATGTCAGAACACCTATCATCGATAGAAATACAACAATTCCTGTAAAGAAATCTCAAGTGTTTTCTACGGCACAAGATAATCAGCCGGGAGTAGAAATACACGTTTTGCAAGGTGAAAGACCTATGGCAAAAGATAACGTTTCTTTGGGAAGATTTATGCTCGACGGAATACCACCTGCGCCGAGAGGAGTTCCTCAAATTGAAGTTACATTCGATATCGATGCAAGCGGTATTTTGCACGTATCTGCAAAAGATTTGGGAACAGGTAAAGAGCAATCTATTAAGATTACTTCTTCAACAAAACTTTCTAAAGACGATATAGATAAATATGTTAAAGAAGCAGAACAATATGCAGCAGACGATAAGAAGAAAAAAGAAGAAATCGAAGCTAAAAACGAAGCCGATAATTTGGTTTATGCAACAGAAAAGAGTTTGAAAGAGCATGGCGATAAAATTTCTCAAGATGAAAGATTGAAAATCGAACAAGCTATCAACGACACAAAAGAAGCTATTAAAGGTGGCGATATAGCAAAGATTAAAGAAGCTAAAGATAAACTTTCCGACGCTTCACATAAATTAGCTGAAGAAGTTTATAAGGCGGCACAACAACAGCAACAAGCAAATGCACAAGCTGGAGCAGCAGGTGCTAATGCGGGAGCACAACAGGAAGCTCCGAAGAGTGACGATAATGTTGTGGATGCTGAAGTAGTTGATGACAAGAAATAAGCAACCGAAATATTTTAACTGCGACTTTGAGTTTTCCAATCTCACATACCGGTTTCGTATGCTTCGGTTGGAAAACTCTTCGTCTCGCAGAAAATCTTTCTAGTTGCTCAAAAATTGCAATTTATATTTTTGCAATTTTTGATTAGAATAGAAAATATTTTGAAAAAATAGAACTATCAATAGGCATTTTGCCTATTGATAGTTTCGCAAGTTTAAACAGCTTGTTTTTATAACGATATTTATTTTGAATTATATTTATAGAAAATTTATAAATATAAAAAGAAACTCCAGGAAAATAGTAAATAAAAGTATTTTGGAGGTGACAATAATGAGAATAATAATATTTTCATTAAACATAAATATAAGCATTGATTGTATTAGTACAAGTATTGGAGCTTTTTTCAATTAATGTATAGTTATAAAAATACAAGAATCTTGTACTAATCTTGAGGGCTAATAGCCCTCAAGCTCCACCAAGAATATTTAAGTTTAATAATAAGATAAAATTTTTAAAGAGTATTAAAAGATATTTTTTAATGATTTTATTATTAGTAAATAGGGGTTTTAGATGAAATCTATAGGCAATATTAAACAATTTAGAAAAAAAATAAAAGCCATAAAAGCTTCTTTGCCTGATATGGAAGAAAAAAAGCAATATGAAATAGTATTTAGAGGTTTTTCTAAAAATAATGAAAATAAAGAAATATCAAAAGAAAAACCTTCTTTGTTTTTTGGATATACTGATAGTGAAGAAAAAATATATCATGATTTTATTGCTGCAAAGCCAAATGAGTTTGAAAATATGACAACTTTTGATACTCTTACTAAAATGAGACATTATGAAGTTCCTAATAGATTGTTAGATGTTACATTTGATCCTTTATTGGCTTTATTTTTTGCATATGGTGAAAAAGAGAGTGTTACATTAAAAAAAATAAAAGATTTAATTAATAAAAAAATTGACGAAAAAGATGATAAACAAAAGATAAAAAAACTAGAAGATAAAATAAAAAAAATAGAGAAATGTTTAAAATTAAAAGACGATTTTAATGGTACAAAAACTATTTGTATATATGTTGTAAAAAAAGAAAATATAAAAAATTATGATTCAGATACAGTAAAACTTTTATCTTTTTTGAC
>JAZNAT010000013.1:0-12961 GCA_045586665.1 Endomicrobiaceae bacterium
ATGGCTACGATCCGACTTTATTTTTTAATGACATATTAAATTTCTCCCTAAACAAATATCCAATTATTTTACTTAAATGATTATTTTTTGTCAACCTGACCGAGCAACGGAAGATTTGAGAATTGGAAGAATGAAAATATAGGTGTATTAAGAGAATGGAATATCCGAAAGATAATTTATAATTTGTAAAAGTAAGAGTTTTTAGTTTTCTTTATTTTCGGTTGATTGCAAGCGATAGAGACAACCTCCGATAAAAAAATTGAAAACATATCTCTTTTTCCTCAAATCATCCAACCTTATATATAATTTGACTAAACCTTGCCAAAAGTATATAATTATTAGCCGTAAGGTTATTTTTATAAGCTGTTTTCGGAGGAATGATGGCAGGCATAGTTTTAAAAAATGTTTATAAAAGTTACGGCGAAGTTAAAATAGTTAAAGATTTTAATCTTGAGATTAAAGATAAAGAATTTTGTATTCTTGTAGGTCCTTCCGGATGCGGTAAAACTACAACTTTAAGAATGGTTGCCGGGCTTGAGGAAATTACTTCCGGCGATATATTTATAGACGGTGTAAGAGTAAACGATGTTCCTCCAAAAGACAGAGACATTGCCATGGTTTTTCAAAATTATGCCCTTTATCCTCATATGACGGTTTATGACAATATGGCGTTTGCTTTGAAACTTAAAGGTTATGATAAAGCCGAAATAGAAAAAAGAGTCAAAGAAGCTGCCGAAATTTTGGGAATATCTCATTTGCTTGACAGAAAACCGAAACAACTATCCGGCGGTCAGAGACAAAGAGTTGCCGTAGGAAGAGCGATAGTAAGAAAACCGAAAGTGTTTTTATTTGACGAACCGTTGTCAAACCTTGACGCCAAGTTAAGAGTTCAAATGAGAGCCGAACTTAAAAAACTTCACGAAAGACTGCAAAGTACTATGATATACGTTACTCACGACCAAACCGAGGCTATGACTATGGGCGACAAAATCTGCGTGATGAAAGACGGTATAATTCAGCAGGTTGCAGGGCCTTTGGAACTTTACGATAAACCTGCAAACAAATTTGTTGCCGGTTTTATCGGGACTCCTCCGATGAACTTTTTTAACGTTGAGGTTTTTAACGATAACAACGGTTTGGTTTTAAAAGAAGGTTCTTTTGACGTTAAAGTTCCCGACTTTATGAAAGAAAAAGTCGCACCTTTCGTAAACAAAAAAATCGTTATGGGTGTAAGACCGGAAGATATATACGATAAACTTTTTGCAAACATTTCTCATCAGGTGGTAAGCGGGTTCAGCGCGACGGTGGAAATAGTCGAGCCTTTAGGTAGCGAAATTTATCTGCATTTCAATACGGGTAAGAACGTTATGGTTGCAAAAGTAGATGCTAACAATAAAGCAAAACCGAATCAGGTTATAGAGCTTGTTTTTGATTTGAAGAGAATACATTTGTTTGAGTTGGAATCAGGAAAAACGATTATATAAAAAACTATTGAAAAAAATAAATTTTTTTTGTATAATTTAAAGATATGAACGAAATACTGTTAGTTTGTACGGTTTTAATAACGATAGCGGTAATAATTGCCGTAGTTTACTTTGTTATTACCATGAATCAGTTAACGCAAACAACAAGAAAACTTGAAGAAACTTTGGATAAAGTTAACGCAGAGTTGGATTCCGTTCACAAAATTTCCGACGGGGTTATTACGGCGGCAAGTTTTGTGCCGAAAGTGTGGGTAAAAGTTGCTACGACGATATTGCCTTTAGTAACATCTTACGTTTTTAAAAAAAAGAAGTAGGAGGAAATATTATGAACGACAGAGATAATAGCCTTTTTGCTTTTTTGTTAGGTGCAGCACTCGGTTTAGCCGCAGGGTTATTGTATGCGCCAAAAACCGGTAAAGAAACGAGAGCTCATTTAAGAAAGTTAACGGAAGACTTTGTGGAAGATGCCGAAGAAGTAGGTCTTGACCTGAAAGAAAGAGGCAAAAAATTTGTTGCCGACAGCAAAACGAAAGTTTCGGAAAAAGTTTCCGAAATAGTTGAAAAAGGTAAAGCAAGTTATTCTAAAGCGTTTAAAAAACAGGTACCGGTAGCCGAAGAAGACGCAAAAGAAGATGTTATTGAAGAATAATTGAAAATTTAATGCGGTAAAGTGCTGAGGTAGCTCAGTCGGTAGAGCAAAGGTCTGAAAAACCTTGTGTCGGCAGTTCGATTCTGCCCCTCAGCACTTTTTTAAAAATATTTAAAAACTCAAGGTATAAAACATCCCTTGAGTTTTTTGTTTTTGTATAGAATTGTAGGAAAAGATTTTTTACTTTTTCCCGTAAGGCAGCTCGTCTTTGTCCTAAGTTTTCCGTTACGTTAGTCGTTAGGCAAAAACAAGTTGACCGTCGGTTTTAAAAATCGGAACGAATGGCTTTAGTGCCGGGAAATGTAAAATTTTAAAGATAATATAATTGAAAAAACGAATGTAAAATAGTAAAATATTACGAAATGTCAATACTTTCTAATTGTGAAATCACTTGCAGCTGTACGGAAACTTTTGAAGCCGAGATTTGGAAGGCGGTAAACGTTTTTGACGATCCCGACTTGAAAGAGCTTATTTTGTCCGGCAGGTTTAACACGGTACAATGCCCGAAATGTAAAAAAACGTTTTATCAGGAACATTTTTTTATTTATCAGGACTTACAAAACGAGTTTATCGCTTACGTCTATCCCAAACATAACCAGAATATGGCGGCACAATTCAGAAAAAAAATGCTTGAAGAATTCAAAGAAGCTTCTCAAGGTATAGACGGGTTTGACAAAATAGATTTTTTGCCGGTACTATATTTCGGTATAGAAGATTTGATTGAAACGATAAAAAACGAAGATTATATAAAAGACGAAATAGACGTATTAAGTTTTATAGCAAAAAGAATCGAGCTTGATTTGATACGCATAAAACCTTCCGCTGCAAGAAACTTGTGCATAGTTCATACTATTCCCAAAAACAAAAAGACTACCGGCGACATAAAAAAAGATATCGTTTCTGGGCTTGAAACTTTGCTTCAATATAACCCGAACTTGTCCGAATACGAAAAACTTCTTGCGAGAATAAAAAACAGCGCTTCCTGTTTGGACGAAATTTTGTTACACAAAAAAACCGAGAAATGACTATAGAAGTTATAACGGGTATAATTTTGATTGCAATAAACGTTCCGTTCGGTTGGTTCGGGATGCTGTGGTTGGGTTATTACGGGAAAAAGACCGGCAAAAAAATTTTTTACGTTTTATCCGTTGTCGTTTATGCGTTGTCTTGGGTAATGCTTGCGTTGGGCGTTTTTTTGTGCGGTAAATTGTATGCAAAATACGTGATAGACAATTATGTGGTAAAATATATATGTCCGATAGTTTTCGTATGTTTTTTTGCGGCTGTTATATTGTTATTCGTTTACAGAAAAAAAATCTTTACAAAGGATAACAAAAACGGCTGATTTTTTGTTGACAAAAATCGGTTTTTCTTATATACTTTTAAAGATAAAAAGAGGATGAAATTCGTGATAAAAAAAATAACTTTTCTTACATTTTTTACTTTAACTTTTACCGCACCGTGTTTTTGTGCGGACGCATTTTTGGAAGAGTGCTTGAAACTTGCTCAGGCAAGAGACCAAAAAGTTTCCGTTGCCGCCGAACAGATAGATTTGGCACAGTTGAGAGTTACAAGTTCCATACGTTCGTTTTTCCCGCAGCTGATTTTGCAGAGCGAAACTTCCAAAGGTAAAACGGCACTTACAGCAGACGTTTCCGACGTTGAAGAGTACAAGTCCGAAAGTGTCGGTATGAAAGCCGTTCTTCCGATATACGAAGGCGGCGGTAACAAAGCCAACCTGAAATATAACAAGTACATGAAAGACGCGGCAAAGTTCAACTATACGAAAGCAAAAGAAGAACTGTATGCGAAAGTCAAACTTGCTTATTACGAATATCTTACTTTAAAAATGGAGTTTGTCGCTTTAAGTAAAGCGTTCGAACAGGTAGAAACTTTGTTTTCAAAAACGAGAATCGAGTACAAAGCAAGAGCAATTTCGAACCTCGATTTGGCGGAATCCGAAAATTTCAGAGATAAAGTTGCAAACCTTTTAAGCTCTTCAAGAATAAATCTTGAATTTTCCACAAAAAAGTTGATAGAAGCCGTCGGTGTAAACACTTTGGAAGAAATTCCTGCGACCGTTTCGGACGAGCTTCCGTCGGACGCATTTGAAATTGCTTTTACTTTGCAAGACTGTATAAGTTTTGTCCAAACGAACAACCTTGACGTTCAGCTTGCAAAACTTCAGCTTGATATGGCGGAAGAAAAAATTAAAATAAACAAAGCCAAAATTCATCCCAAACTTTATGCCGAGGGTTTTTACGGGAAAGCCGGCGAAGCGTTCGTTACAGAACCGTTACAGCTTACTACATCATGGAGTTTGGCTGCCAAACTTTCGTGGGGATTGTGGGGTAACTCGTTATCGGCATCTTACAGTATGGACAGAACCGATCCTACGTCGATAGTTGACGCAAGTAAAAGAATTGAGACGGATACTTTCAGCGTGCAGTTGTCGGTACTTGACGATTTGCAGTACTTTATAGATGCTAAAGAAAGTTCCGTTTCTCGGAAACAGTTAAATGCGGAACTGATAGATTTATTGAAAAACAGCAGGTTGTCAATAGAAAAAGCTTATAACGAGTACATACTTTCTTTAAATAATGCAAGAACATACAGAAACGAGCTGAAAGTTAAAGAAAGAAAACTCGCTTTAATGAAAAAGAGAAACGATTTGTACGAAATTCAGACGGTAGAACTTATGGAAGAGTCTTGGAACTATGCGGAGGCTATTTCATCTTTTGCAAGAGCGTTGTATTCCAACCACTCGTCAATCGTTGAGTTGGAAAAACTTACTTTAATGAGTTTAAGATAATTAGCGGAGGAAAACTTTGAATCTCAAATATTTTTACTACAAACTGACGGAAAATTTTCTTTACAGATATAATCAGTTGTCCCAAAAGTATCCTAAATTTAAAAATTATTTGACTATTGCAATTATTGCGCTTGCAGTAATTTTGTTAGGGGTGATAGCGTATTTCGTATTTTTTTCAAAAGAGAAAGTCGTTGAACAGAAACAAGATATGATAACGGTTAAAGTTAAAAAAGCGGCTATTGAAGATTATAAAGATACTTATACAGTTATGGGTACGATAAAAGGCGCCGTTGAAAACGAAATGAGGTTTGAGCTTGACGGACAGCTTGCATCTTACAATTATGCCGAAGGAGCAAGAATTAAAAAAGGAGAAGTTATATGTTCGTTGGATCCGAAAGACGCGCTTACCAAAGCCGACTATGCAAAAAGTAAATATAAGAGCGAAGTTTCGGCATACAATTCCGCTATGGAAAGGTACAAAGTTTATGAAGAACTTTACAGAATGAAAGCACTTTCGGAAAGTAAACTTTACGAAGCGAAATACGAGATACAGTCTGCACAGTCAAAGGTTAAAGCGTCGTTGTCGGAAGTGGAACTGTCGCAATCCAATTTGGCAAAAACCAATCTTATGGCTCCGAGTGACGGAATTTTGGCTCAAATAATAATCAAGCCCGGCGATTATATAACGCCGCAGGACGTTGTTGCAAAATTTATAAGTGATTCCGGAACGAACTTTGAAGTTGACATTCCGGAAAAAGACGTTCACAAACTTGCCGTAGGTCAAACCGTAACGATAAATTGCGACTCTTATCACGGTAAAGAGTTTATCGGAACGCTTACCGAAATTGCTCCTACAGTTAAAGAAAGAACGAGAACTTCTACAATAAAAGTAAGTGTAGACAACGAACAGGGGCTTTTAAGGTCCGGTATGTTCGGCAGAGGCGTGATACTGTTAAAAGAACTTAAAAACGTTTTGTTGGTGCCGTCGGACAGTATCGTTTCTTTAAACGATAACGCATTTTTGGTGCCGGTAGTTACTCCCGATTACAGAACGCCCGGTGAAGGCGTTATTATGATGAGACCTTGCCAGCTCGGCGAAAAGTTAACCGATAAAACAGTTATACAGCAGGGACTTCAAATAGGAGAGTTTGTCGTTATTGAAACTCAAGGTCAGCTTACCGACGGTATGAAAGTGAAATTTCTTGAAGCGATAGAAGATACGGTACAATAATAAAACTTAGAAACATCCCTTTTTGCTTATATTTCATAATATAAGGAACGTTTTTATATGATAGAATTTGGAATAAGAAAACCGATAACAACTTTAATGCTTGTTATTGCTATGGTTTTGTTTTCCGCCATTACCACGTTCAGAATTCCAGTAGAGTTGAACCCAAGTGCTCAAACGGGTTTGGTAAGCGTCATTACAAGACTCAGAGGCGGAGTTGCCGCCAGCGAAGTTGAAAAGTACGTTACAAAACCTTTGGAAGAAGTTTTCTCCGAGCTTAACGGATTAAAAGAAATGATTTCTTCTTCAAAAGAATCGGAATCCAACATTATGATGACGTTTCATCATAACGTCGATACCGATTTTATCGTTATAGACATAAGAGAAAAAATCGCAATGATAAAACATACGTTGCCGAAAGAAACGGAAAAACCTATCATTGCAAAGTTCGAACAGTCCGACAGTCCGATAATAATAATGTCGTTAAGTTCTCCTCTGAAAACTCCGGAACAGCTTAGAGAAATTGCAGAAGAACAGATAAAAGAAAAAGTTTTAAGAGTGTCCGGTGTCGCCAACGTCGAGTTCGGCGGAGGACGAGAACGCAAATTTTTGATAGAGATGGACAATTCGAAACTGCTCGGCTACAAACTTTCGATTTTGGAAGTGGTACAAAAAATAAATCTTGCCAACTTGTCGGTATCGGCAGGTGAAATTAACCAGTATAACCAAAATTTTGTTATAAGGGCTACCGGCGAGTATAACAGTGTTGAAGAAATAGAAAATACGGCAATTGCAATAACGCCGTCCGGCTCCGTCGTGCGTATAGGAGACATTGCGACGATAAGAGACTCTTATTACGAGCCGACATCTTTTGCAAGACTTAACGTGCAGGACGTAGTTTCCGTATACATTCAAAAAGAGTCTACTGCAAATACAATAAAAGTTGCAAACGAAGCCGTAGAAATTATAGACAAACTTAGAAAAATAATAGATCCTGACATAACGATTACAATCGTTAAAAACGATGCCGAGTATATAACGAAAGCCATAAAATCGTTAGTGGAAGCGCTTGTGGTAGGCGGTATTCTTCTTGCCGGAATTTTGTTTCTGTTTATGAAAAACATAAGAAGTATTTTTATAGTTGCAACGACAATGCCGTTAAGTTTGTTTATGTCGGTAATTCTTATGTATTTTACAAATCAGACTTTTAACATAATGACTTTAAGCGGGCTTGCTATGGGTATGGCCAACGTTATGGATAACTCCATAGTCGTTTTGGAAAATATTGCGTTTCATTTTCATAGGAAAACGTTTGCAAACAAAGTAGATTTGATTGTGCACGGAACTGCCGAACTTTGGCAGCCGATTTTCGCATCCACCGTTACTACGATAATAGTTTTTTTACCGCTCGTATTTTTGGAACCGGAAATAAGGCAGATGTACGTTCCATTCGGTCTTACGATAACATTTGCTTTAATCGCTTCGGTTGTTGCAACGATGATTTTTATTCCGCCTCAAATTTACAGGTGGCAGAATAAGTTCGATTTGGATTTTCAGAAATGGTACATAAAAGTAAGGCACATTTACGGTAAGTGTTTAAAATTCTGTTTCAGATGGCAGACTTATGTTTGGCTTTTTACGATAGTTTTATTTATTTTGTCTGCAAGAATTATGATGACGCGCGATTCCGAGTTTATGGACGCAGGTAACGTAAACACGTTTCGTATAGGTATACAGTTTCCGCCTGCAACCAGAATAGAAGTTTCCAACGAAGTTGTCAGAAAAATGGAACAGGCTTTAATGAGTTACAGAGATCAGGTAGAAAGAGTTTCTTCCAAAGTCGAAAAGCTCCATACATTCGTTGAAGTTACGGTTTATGAAAAAGCCGAAGAATTTAAAGAAGAGTTCAGAAAACGTTTCGGAGAGTTTTCGCCGGCGTTCGTGTATTTTCAAGACTCGCAAAGTTCGGCTTCAAAGGAAATTTACGTTGACTTTTACGGGCAGAATTACGACACTTTAAAACAGCTGGCTTTTTCGGCTTCAGGGCGACTTCAGCAGGTTAAAGGTCTTACCGACGTAAAAATAAGAATGAGAGAAGACGAACCGGAAGTTATTCTTACCGTAGATTACGACAGACTTGCCGTTTTCGGTCTTACTACATACTATTTCAGTAATACTTTACATTGTCAGTTAAGAGGTCTTATCGCCACACAGTACAGGACGGAAGGTAAACAAATAGAAACGATATGCAGACTTTATCCCGACAGCATAAAATATGTTGACCAAGTTCCGTTTATCGGTATAGTAAATCCGAGAAAAGACGTAGTTTACGTCGGACAAGTTACCGATATGAGCAAACTCAAATCAAACCAGGAAATATGGCGCAAAAATAAAAAAAGATTTATACAAATAAGTGCCAACAGAGCAAAAATCGGGCTTACTACCGCCGCAGAAAAAATTAAAGCGACGTTAAAAGGTGTGGCGTTCCCGCAGGACTATTCGTTTAATATTTCCGGAGATTACGAAAAAACGGTAAAAAACAGAAGTCAATTTATGTTGGCGGTTTCGCTTGTCGTAATACTTATATTTTTCGTTTTGGCGTCAATTTTCGAATCTTACATGCAGCCGGCACTTATAATGTTTTCTCTGCCGTTAAGCATAATAGGTGTAGCGTTATCTTTATGGATATTTAAAAAACCGATAAGTTTGGGCGTGTGGATAGGTATAATGATTTTGTTCGGTTGTATTGTTTACAGTTCGATTATTATCGTTGACAAAATCAATCAAAGACGTGAAGGCAGAAAGAATTTGTTAAGAGTTATTTTTGAAAGTTGTAAAGAAAGGTTAAGACCGGAACTTATAACGTTGTTAATGAAAACGTTAGGGCTTTTGCCTATGGTATTAAGTCGCGACGAGTCCGCATCAATGTGGCGCTCGTTAGGTCTTACGGTTTTGTGCGGAACGATTACCGGTACCATGCTTACGATGTTGATTATTCCGACCGCATACTACGTTTTGGAAAATCCGAAAAGCAGTCTATACGGATTTTTCAAAAAGGTGGGACTTGTATTTTTATTTAATTTGTTTAATAAGATATACGGTAAAATGAAATTAAAACAATCTAATGTATAGAGAGAAAATTTTATGAGTTTATTAAGACTGCCTGTTGACAGACCCGTTACGACGGTAATGATATTTTTGTCTGTAATCCTTATGGGGGTTATAGCATGGACGAAAATTCCGCAGGAACTGTTTCCAGCAATGGAATATCCGCAGATAACGATTGTTACCAAATATGAAGGAGCCGGACCTGAAGAGTCGGAAAAACTTATCAGTAAACTTGTAGAAGAAACGGCAGGTACCGTAAAAAGAATTAAAAGAGTATCTTCCATTTCCAAAGAGGGCGTATCGATAGTTTCCTGCGAATTTTTGTGGGGAACGGACATGAATTTCGCTTCAATGGATATAAGAGAAAAAATAGATTTGATTAAAGAGTCGCTGCCTAAAGACGCACTTGATCCGATAGTTTTAAAGTATAATCCTATGCAGGTTGAAGCGATGATACTTTCCGCAAGTTATAAAGATATGCAGCCTTCTTTAATGCAGATGGCAGAACTAAGAAACATGATCAAAAAGAATGTTAAAGATGAACTTGAAAGACTTGATGGCGTTGCAAAAGTTGATTTGAAAGGCGGTGAACAAAAAGAAATTTTGGTTGAAATAGATAAAGGAAGACTGCTTGCCAACCAGCTTGCAATAACCGACGTTATTACTTCGTTGCAAACGGCAAACATAACTTATCCTGCCGGTACCATAAAAGAAGAAAAACACGAATATATCGTAAAAACAGTAGGCGAATTTAAAAATTTGGAAGATATAGAAAACCTTTCTTTCGGTAAACAGGACCAGCAGCAAGGTGAAGCAAGATACAGAAGAGACAGAACTTACGAAGGAGATACCGGCGAAAAAATAATTTATATGCGAGACATTGCCGACGTGAAAGAATCGTTAAAAGACAGAAAAGGTATGTCAAGATACAATTCCAAAGATAACATTTCAATAGGTATTTTCCCTCAGTCCGGTGCAAATCTGATTAATATGTCAAAACTGGTACATAATAAAATGGAAGAACTGAAAGAAAAACTTCCGGAAAACGTTGAAGTAAAAATAATTTATGACCAGTCCATATTTATCAAACAGTCGTTAAACAACATTTACGAGTCCGGTTTACAGGGAATACTGCTGACGTTTATTTTGTTATATTTCTTTATGAAAAGTTTTGTAGGTTCGGCAATTATCAATACGGCTATTCCTATAAGTTTGTGCGTTACGTTAAGTATTATGTATTTTCAGGGTATAACGATAAACTCAATGTCTTTGGGCGGATTGACAATAGGTATCGGTATGGTTGTAGATAACGGTAACGTCGTTATAGAAAATATTTTGATGGCACTGCACAGAAACAAAGATTTACCTAAAAAAGAGTGTATATACAATGCGTCTTCAACATTGCTTGCACCTATTTTAAGTTCAACGATTACTACAATTGCAATATTCATACCGTTCGTTTTCGTTGCAGGTATGATAGGACAACTTTTTAAACAGCTTGCGCTTACCATAACTTACGCAATGATAGCGTCAATATTTTCTGCAATGTTTCTCGTCCCGCGACTTGCACTTACCGCCAACGTTAAAAATATTTCTGTTACTGCAGGAAGAAAAGCAATAGAAGAATATTTCGTTCCTTTACTCAAAACGACGTTGAATTTTAAAGCGTTAAAAGTTTTTGTTTTCATATTCTTGTACGCTTTGTTGGGAGTCGCAACCGTTTATTTCATACCGAAAGAGTTTATGGCAAAATCGGATGAAAGAAGGTTCGTGTTAAATGTTTCCATGCATCCTGACACTCCGCTTGAAGTTACCGACAGCGTAGTAAGAAGAATAGAAAAGGCCATATCAAGATATGAGGAAGTTAGAGACGTTTCCACAAGTATCGGCTCTACCGGTGAAGATACCGGGGCAGGTGCCGTAGAAACTACAGGTGTTTATCAGGCTAGAATCATAACCAATCTTACGTCCAAAGGTATGTCGACAAACCGTATAGTTGCGGATCTCAGTGACGAAATTAAAAAGTGGAACATAAAAAATCTTGACGTGGAATTTATCACTCAGCAGGGACTTTTCGGTTCAGGGATAGGTTCGTCTTCGGGAGTTACCGTAGAACTGAAAGGTAAAGAGTTATCAAAACTCAGAGAATATGCGGACAAACTTAAAAGCCAGATGGAAGCAATGCCGGAATTTTACGGCATAAAAATAGATCCGTCGGACGAAGTGCCCGAGTTAAGACTTACGATAGACAGAGAAAGAGCATCTTTGTTCGGGCTTTCTACTCAGGATATTGCCGCAATGACGCTTGCGGGTATAAAGGGATTTGTCGCCACGAAACTTAAACTGCCTGACGACGAAATCGATATAAGAGTGAGAATGAAACCGGAAGACAGAGATACTTTGGATAAAGTTTTGGAAATGACCGCTTATTCGTCGTGGGGGATGACTATACAGTTAAAACAGATAGCACAATCCAATTTTGTAAAAACGCTTCCCGCAATTAAAAGAGTTGAAGGAGAAAGAACCTATCTTGTTACGGCAAACGTTAAAGGCAATTTTACAAAAGCCGTCGGCGAACTGCAACTTTTATTGGACGATATGTACTACAATAAAGACGTAAACGCTTTCATTACCGGTGAAATGCTTGCAATGAAAGAAGCTCTTTCACAGGTATCGTTCGCTTTGATTTTGGGAGTTGTAATCATTTATATGATACTTGCTTCGGAGTTTGAATCGTTATTGCAGCCGGTAATAGTTATGACTGCCGTTCCGTTAGGTATAATAGGTTCTTTGGTAACTTTGCTTGTTACGGGGCAATCGATAAACTCGATATCGATGTTAGGTATAATAATGTTGGTAGGAAACGTCGTCAATATTTCAATTCTGCTTGTCGACAGATATAATTTCCATTATTCTAAAGATCCCGACAAATACAGAGACATTCTTGTATTGAAACAGATGGTAATAACTACGACGTCGGACCATATAAGACCTATCATAATGACGACGTTAACTACGGTTGTCGGACTTATTCCGTTGGCGTTGGGGTTAGGTGAAGGTGCGACTACCAACCAACCTATGGCAATAGCCGTTTGCGGCGGTCTCACGTTTGCGTTGGGGCTTGCACTTTTGTTTGTTCCGTTTATCTATCTGTATTCCAAAGGAATGAGAAATAACAACGAGTACGAAATATTAAATTGATGTTTCGTTCTATTTGAAATAAAAAACTCTCGGATAGTATCTTATCCGAGAGCTTTTGTTTTTGTCATGAAGTTTATCTTTTTTTTACCGTTTTTTTAGCGGCTTTTTTAGTTGCTTTTTTTACCGCCTTTTTAACGATTTTTTTAGTCGCTTTTTTTACGACTTTCTTAACGGCTTTTTTTACAGCCGTCTTTTTTTTCGGAGTAGTTTTCTTGGTAGCTTTTTTAACGACTTTTTTTACAGCTTTTTTCGGTGCAGCTTTTTTTGTTTTGCTTACACTTGCCATATTTTACACTCCTTTCGTCTCAAAAGAGACTTTTTTTAACGGACATGTTTCCGCATTTTTGTGGATTGTCGAAAAAAATTTAAAAGAACCTATATCAATATGATAAATAAATTTTTTAAAAAAATCAAAAATTATTTTTTTACGTTCGCTTCTTCTTGTGTTTTTTCTTTATTTTTATCTTCTTCTTTTTTCT
>JAZNAT010000014.1:0-2387 GCA_045586665.1 Endomicrobiaceae bacterium
GTTGGTACTTTAGGATAAAAAGTTTTGTTCTTAAAATATATTTTAAATATACTTTTATCCCAAGCTATTTCTTTATCTCTAAAATCTATTTTTTGTATGTCGTTAATATTGAAATTATTCTTTAACCAGCTTTCCCAAATCAACGGACTCGGAACACTATGACAAAATAATTCTACAGCTATCAAATTTTCATAATCTTTTTGTAGATAACTTTTTAAACCTGCTATTTGACAAGGTGTGCCGGCAAACAATACTAACTTGTTTTCTTCTAAAAAATATTTTGCTTGTTTGTATGTTATATTTATATCACTTTGAACATATTTTGACCGTCTTAAATCATCTAAATCTTTTTTATCATCAATATATTTATGAATAACTTTCCAATTATTATCAAAACCTGCTCCAAACACTATTCCATTTTGTTCTAACACGTAATTTGCAAATATTGAAAACATTCCACCTGAAGAACTTTTTAATTGTTCTTCAATATTTTTGTTCTTTGCCCCGTAAACTTCCAAAACTTTGTTTTCTTTTTTGTTGTTTATTATCGGACATACTTTTAAACATAGTCCACATTTTACACATTTTTCATTATCAATTTTAGGATATAAAAAACCCTCCCCGTCATATTCCATACTGACAGCTTGTTTCGGGCAGATATTAAAGCAGGCACCGCACCCGCAACATTCTATTTTATCGGTTATTTTTATCATTTTTTTAATTTTCTAATAGCAGACAATACTAAATTTTTTTCATATTGATTAAAAGCAAACTTCCATGTTAATATAATAAATATAAAAACAAAAAATAATATTTTTATTATATAAAAAAGTAATGAAAGATTATTAAAATAATTTTCAATTAATATTCCGATTATAAAAGCCATTAACACAGGAACAGACATACTAAATATTTGTTTAAAAAACTCCGATATTTTTATGCCCATTTTATTATAATAAATGTTCATAATAATAGTTTGTCCCAATAACAAACAAAAAGCAGTCGTTACGGCACAACCTAAACCACCATATTTTTTTGCCATTGGAATAGACACCAAAATATTAAATATACCTAAAATAAAATAAACTATTGAACGAAAATAATGTTTGTTTTTAGCTTGTAAAATTGGAACTCCGACACTTTGAATTAAACAAACAAAAAGTCCTGCCATCAATAATACTGCATATATATATACATCTAAAAAACTATCTCCAATCCAAAAAACAATAAATTGTTTTCCATAAATTATAAAACCACAAAAAACCAAACTTAAAAGTAAAAATTGTAATCTTCCCGTTTTTATAAAAATATTATTAATTTCGGTCATATCGTTTGTCTTGGCGGCAATAGAAGAAACTTTCGGTAAAAAAACACCACTTATAGCTGTAGACAAACTCATAAAAGCCGAACTGAACTGTATAGCAATGGAATAAATTGCAACGGATACCGTCCCCATAACGGCACCTAAAATTACTTGTCCTGTTTTCCAATAAGCAATACTTATAATGCTTGGCAAAAATACAAAAAAAGAAAATTTTAAAACTTCTTTAACAAAATTATTATCCCATTTATGTAAATAAAATTTTGCACCAAGTTTAAAAATAGAATAATATGCATTTGCAGAAAACATTAAAATATTACAAGTTGTTTGCACTACCACAAGGGCAATAATACTTGCTTTAAAATGCAAAATAATAAAAACCAATATCGGTTGTAAAATAATATTTAAAATATTTATACTTTTCAAAAACACAAACTTTTCATGAGATTGAATTATTGCTACAAAAATATGTCCGGGAATTACTACCATTAAATTAAATATCATTATCCAATAAACATATTTGGTTGTAACAAGTTCTGAAGGTGAAAGTGTCTTTGTATAAAACGGCAATAAAATATATAGTAAAGCAATCGCTACTATCATTATGGCAACTGATATTCCTGTATACACTCTAAGCATGGTCGCGAGTAAATTTTCTTGTCCTTCAATATTTTTTTTAGCAATTAATTGAGAATAATAACGAACTGTGGTATTGGCTAATCCGAAATCCATTATAGCTAGATATGCAACCATTGAACCTACAAGTTGATACAATCCATATTGCTCTTTACTTAAAAACATAAGTAACATAGGAACATAAATAAAACCTATTAAAGATTGTGTTATTATGGAAATATAAGATAATATTGCACCTATTTTTCTTTGATTCATTTTAACTTAATAACCTTTTTATTATTTTCCTAACAGAATATGCATTTTCAATATATCTTGGCATTATGTCAATTAAATGTTTTTTTATACTTTCTTCTTTTTCATAAATCCATTTAAAAGAATTAGCTAATAAATTTTTATCATCGGATAGTTCATTTAATTTAACAACATAATT
>JAZNAT010000015.1:0-2225 GCA_045586665.1 Endomicrobiaceae bacterium
ATACATATTGGATGTTTTTAATAGATTAGTAAAATATAGAATTAAGTTAGATGGCGTTCCTTTGGATATAATCCGAGCAAGGCTTTGTTGTAATAGTGATTTTTCTATATTGTTTATAGCTTTTGAAGGAATATCAAAAGAGACGTCAAATTTATTATATTTATTTAATTTAAAAGATTATAAATTGTTGGAAAGTTATTCGGATTATCCTGGGAATGATTTTGTAATTTATAATAAATATAGAAATTCATTTTTGATAACACATTATCAAGGAACATCCATGGTTAGGGAAATCGATATAAGCAATAAACGTTTTAAAGATATAGATGTCGGATTTTTTCAAGGCTATACTGCACTATCTGAAAAAAACAAGGAAATTTATATAGCATTTCATCAGCAAGGAAGAATCGGAGTGTATGATGCAGAGACTATGGAATTAAAAAGAAAGATAAAGACTAACTATACTGTAAAAGATATAACATATGATGAAGATTTGAATGTTTTAATAGCGCCGTCATATTTCACGGGATATATAGACATATTTCTAATGGATGGAACAGACAAATTATTAACAAGAGAATTTATCGGATATGAATTAAGAGAAGCAAAGTTTGATTATGAAAAAGAAAACTTATATATTTGTTCAAATCATGGGTTATATAGAAAGAAGTTGAATATTAAAGAATTAATAAAAAATGTTTCACATGAAACAAAATAATCGGAAAACAATCCTATTGATAAATCCTCCGATATATGATTTTGCCGCTTACGATTTATGGGCAAAACCGTTGGGGCTATTGTATTTGTCATCAATTTTGAAGCAACAGAATATAAATGTTGAATTTTTTGATTATATGGATAGGAGATATCCGGGGATTTTGCAAAAAAAATCAAATAAATACGGATGTGGTCACTATATAAAAGAAGAAATTGAAAAACCGGAAATAATAAAAAATATTAAAAGAAAGTATCACCGTTTCGGTATACCGAAAGAAATCGCCGAACAATTTTTTAATAATATAGAGGTTCCGGATATGATAATAATAACTTCTATTATGACATATTGGTATTTGGGAGTACAAGAGGTTGCTGAGATTTTAAAACGAATATTTTCTAAAACTCCTATAATTTTGGGCGGTATATATGCAAGTTTGTGTAGAGAACACGCTAAAACGATTTTTGGTATAGATGAAATTGTTTTCGGTTCGTTTAAAGAATTTAATTGTGTATTTGAAAAATACAATATTAATGCAGATATAAGCTTTGATTTTAAAAGTTTTCCCCCGCCGGATTATTCTTTTTATAATAATAAAGAATATATATCGCTTAAAACGAGTATCGGTTGTCCGTTTAAATGTGGATATTGTGCGCAGTATGTTTTAAACAATGATACGTATAATATAAAAAATCCTTTAATTGTGAAAAATGAAATTGATAAGTTGACGGACAAGAATATAAAAAACGTCGCTTTTTATGATGATGCGTTATTGTTTAATTCCGACAATACCATAAAAATATTGTTAAAAGAATTTCAGAAAGAGAGTAAAAAATTTTATTTTCATACTCCAAACGGACTTCATGCAAGGTTTTTAGATCAAGAACTCGCAGATTTAATGTTTAATGCTAAATTTATTCAGCCGAGATTTAGTCTTGAAACATCAAATATTGAAGAACAAAAAAACAGTAATAATAAAGTTAATAATTATGAGTTTGAAAGAGCTATAAAATATTTATGCCGTGCGGGATATCAAGAAGGAGAATATACTACATATTTATTAATCGGTATGCCTAATCAGAATATAAATAACGTGATGGAGTCAATAAAGTTTGTTCATAATTTAGGTTCAAGAGTTTCATTGTCGGAATACAGTCCTATACCATATACAAGAGATTGGATTTTTATAGATAATGATTTAAAAATAGATCCGTTAACTCAAAATAATACTTATTTTATTTCTTTAAATAAGAATTACGATAAAATTTTACATATTAAAGAATTTGCAAAAGAATTGAATAATAAGCTATAATGTTTCATGTGAAACAAAAAAGAGGAATAAAATGAGAGTGTTGGCTTTAATAGACGATCCTGTTGTTAGAAATGGTTTAAAAGATATTGTTAATAAGAAAACATATGAGAATATACGAGTAGATTATAAGTTTTCCTATTATGAAAGATATGAAGAAAGTGAGACTTTTAAACCAATAAATATTAAAATAATTCCACC
>JAZNAT010000016.1:0-4927 GCA_045586665.1 Endomicrobiaceae bacterium
AATTTAGATTTTTTAGTGCTTCCTTAAAATCTTCATATAATATTTGTTTTAAATTGTTTCTTCGAAATCTGCTTTCATAATATTCTTTTATATAAGAATCAACAACTTCTTTAGTTTCTGTTTTTCCATATACAAACTGAACAAATATTTGCATTTGAAGAAACAATATTAACATTAGTATTATAAATTTTCGTATCATTATCTTATCTCATGTCGTAGTATTAATATCAGTAATTTTTTTCATTGCTCTCGCAACCCTAACAAATGTTATGCACATATGAGTTATGGAGGTTTCTATCGGTTTGTTATATATATTAATATAAACAAAAGCTAATAAAAAACCTTTATAAAAAAGATTATTCACTTTTGTGGAAAACAAATAGTATGTCCCATATTCGGAAAGATTTATGGATATAGCTTCAAAATGTGATATTTCGTATACGGATTTATAAGCTATTACTTTACCTGTCAAATTTAAAACAAAGAAAATCAATAAAACTATCGCCCAATTTCTAATTTTCTTATGACTTGTATATTCAACAGTTTTGGAGTTGTCATTAATTTTTTTTTGCAAAAAAAATACCGTGGTTGAAATTGCAATAATTTTAAAAATATATAATGAAAATAATATTGTTATGTTTTCACATTTTATTAAAAAAGAGGAAATTATTAATAAAGGGGCTAAGCGATACAACAAATGAATAGAGCTTTTTTCAATACTATATATCTTATCTACTAGAAACGATATACAAAACACTGAAAAAAAGGTTGCTATTAAAGCTGGACATTTTGTTTCTTTGTTTTTTACTAATTCTTTCCATTGATAATAAAACCAAAGCAAACCGTAAATACCAAAACTAAAAAATGACATTAAAAAAAATTTGCTTTCCTTTATTTTTAAAAGCGTTGCTCCTTTTTTTTCAAAATCGATTTCTTCGATATCTTCAAATTCAAACATAATAATATTTACCTCTCATTTATTAAAATATTAAAATTTTGCTTGCAGATTTTTATACCTTTTTAATTTTGCATTAGATTGCTCTTATAGCACTCTGCTTTAAATAAATATAAACAAGTAAAAATAAGTAACTTTTTAATATTGCGATAAAAATTTGGTTTGTAAAATTAAATTCTGCAAGTAAAATTTAAAAATGAATTAAAATCATGAAGTAAATTTGATTTTTATATTATATTAAAATTTTCACTGATTGACAATAAAAAATTTCCTTATTTCAGGTATTACAGTTCCACTTACAAAACATCCTTTGTTCCGTACGTCGCCGAATTTGAAAATTTTAGAAATGGAAATGGAATTGAAAAAGAAAAACTTTGAGTCTGAAAAAATAGAATTGTTAATAGTGTTGATAGAATTTTCTTCATTTATTGCCTGTAACTGGCATTATTCTATCATAAAATTTTTTAGAATAGCCAATAAATTCTTTATATAAACCATTATCAATACATTGTTTTGTTATTCTTTTTATTTCTTCTTCAGAGGCACCACCACCATTATTATGCGATATTTCTATAATTTTACCGGTTAAAAACCAAATATCGTGTTCATCCATTTTTATATTATTCTGCGTTAATTCCTTTTTTACCATTAAGGAAGATAGTATTTGTATATATATCTCTGTATAGGCAACAAGTTCTTCTTTGGAATACCAGCCTCCTTTAGAGTAAGACATTGTCATTATTTTGATTGTCATTTCTTCCAAAGTTTGCTTATTCAAATTAATATTATTTTTAAATAATATCTCTTTAACTATTGGAATACTTTTTTCAATATCTTTATATGTTGTAAATGGAATATCTATATCTATCATTATATTTGTGTTTTCTCCTTTTACTTTATTTTATTTAAATCTTTAATAATATCCAATTTAATCGGTTTATTAGTTATTGCTTGAGTTGCCCCTCCTATTCCATATTTTACATAATCTTTTGTAAATGGTTCTAGGTAACTTTCCGTTCCCCATTTTCCATATGGAATTCTTACATCATCTATAATTTGAAGTGTATTAAATTCCAATCTTATAGAAGCATCATGTGGGGTCTGTAAAAAATTTTTAGCAGGTGAATCATAATTGTTAAATGATATATACGTTCCTTTTTTATTACTAGGAATCACCATATTTGTTTTTAGAGTTTCTAAGTATCTTGACTCTTTAGAAATATATCTATACCCAGTAGCTGGAATCACCTCTCCAGTAGGTTTTACATAAAAATCTACTTTTTTAGCAAGTTTTTCGGTTTTCTTTGCCGTCTTTATTGCAAGTTCTGCCGTTTTGCCTCCGTCTGCACTTATCGTCTTTATTAACTTTTCTATTGCCTTTGCCGATTTCGCTACATCTTTTGCCGTTTTGGATACACTTCCTGCCGTTCCCGCTACCACTGCTTGCGGATATATATCCGTCATTCCTACCAACGATAAAAACATCCCCGTTTCGTCGTTATAATGTTCGCTTATCTTATAACTTACATAATCGCCCAATACTCCTACCACAGGCACTATTCCCAATATATCAAACCCTATTTGCGCTATCGGTAACGAACTGTCCGTATCACTGCTGAAAATACTTAATCCGTAATTTAATCCTTGAATACTATATTTGTTTATACTTTCATTTATTGCATTTGCCGCAAGGGTTATCTGTTCGGCTAACTTGTCTTGTGCTCTTCCTTGTCTTGCTTCGTTTAATACTTCAGGCGTTATTTTTATCGATACTCTTTCCAGTCCTATTCCTATTGTTGTTTCTTCTGATGTATATTCTCTTGCATAGTTTGTAATCATATACAATTCGCCGCTTTCTTTATCTTTCACTATTTCTACATTCTCTACCGCTAACCTCTTGTATTTCTCTATCGTATTCTTGTCTTTGATATTATTTTCTTTTACATATTCTTCTACTTTTTTT
Organism: Endomicrobiaceae bacterium; assembly: GCA_045586665.1. Lineage (GTDB taxonomy): Bacteria > Elusimicrobiota > Endomicrobiia > Endomicrobiales > Endomicrobiaceae > Ruminimicrobiellum. The sequence continues at coordinate 2,919 of JAZNAT010000016.1, forward strand.
AAATTGTCTATCGAACGTTTTAATCCCAAAACCTCATCGTTATCTGCTATTTCTTCTTTTATCTTTTTATCTTGTTCTTCGTTAAGACTGAATTTTTGTTCCTTTATTTGCTCGTTCAATTCTTGTTTTCTTTGAACTTCTATCTCTTTTTTCTTTGATTGTAGTTTCTCTTGTATCTTTTGTTTTATTTCGTTTATTTCTTTTTTGGCTTTCTTATAATCTTTGACTACCGATATTTTATTTGCATCGCCGTTATAAGCGGCATCAAATAAACTTGTTAAAAGTTTTATGTCAACATTGATGTCGGCATCAAGGGCTGCGGTGATTTGGTCTTTGGTAAGTTCCTGTGTTTTGGTTGTGTCTCTGTTTAGGTCTTTTAAATCTTCGGAAGTTTGTTCTTTCCCTCCGACGATTATCGTCCCTTTGCCGATTGTTGCTTTTGTTGTTTGTTCTTTTTCTTTGCCCTGTTCTTTTAATGTTACTTTTGCTCCCGTTGCATCAACAGGTAAGCCTGTCCGCAAAAACGAATCGTTGTCGTATTGTCCGAGCGATGCAGAAAGTCCGAAAGAAGAACCGTTTTGCATATCGTAATCTTTTATGTCGCTGTAAACAAGTTTTCCCGTATTTAAAGTTAAGTTGTCGGTTTCACTGGCAATTATTGCCCCTTTTACGTTTGTTGTATCTTTTACTTTGATGTTTAAATTCTCACTTGCTATTATTGAACTTTGACTGTTTACCCACGCACTTTCATTATCTGCATTCCCTCTTTCAAATCCTGCCGTCCCGCTTAACCCGTCTTTTGATTTTCCTGCTCCGACATTCATCCCGAAACTTGAACCCGTCGTTTTACTTTTATCCTGCAAACTTTCTATTGTTAAATTTTCCGCTGTTATATTTACGTCTTTGCCTTTTACATTTGCTCCTTTAAGCGTTGTGTCTTTTGTCGTGTTTATAACTACTTTTCCGTTGTTTGCTTGTATAAGCGAATTGTTATGTCTTTCAACATACTGTTCTTGATTTGATTGGTTATACCCGATTGCTCCGAATGTCCCGTTTGTTCCGTACGTCGCCGACATCGTATATGCATTACTTTTCGTCATTGAGGAATAAGTGTCTTTGCTTGCTATAATGTTTGCACTTTCTGCATTTATAAATATGTCGCCGGACAAACTTGTTACAAGCGAACCTATTTGATTATACTCATTTGTATTTATTATTATGTTCTCTTTTGCTATCAGCTTTGAGGCTATGCTTGTTATCGTTTCCTGTTTATTTTTTTCTTCTTTCGTTTCAAACGTCATCGTTGAGGCTATCCCGAACCCTAACGTCCCGGCACTCTCTACCGAACCTAACACCGTCCCTGCCGCCATTGTGCTTAAAAACGCTATGTTAAACCTCGATACCGTTACGTTATCCTGTGCTTGTTTTAATGCACTGTCACTTGCTTTGCCCTGCTTGTGTAACTCTTCTATCCTTGATAGCTCACTTTCGGCTCTTGCTTGTGCTTCTGTCGCTTTGGTTACGTTGTCTAACGATTTATATGCATTTAAAAATGCGTTAGATATTTCTACTCCTACTTTTATTTTCGTATCTTTCTTCTCGGTGATTATCGTTTCTTTATCTTTTGCGTTTATTACATTTGTTTTTCCTACTTTCTTTTCTATCTCGTTTGCCGTTACGTTACTTGCTTTTACCGTCAACTCTTTGCCTTCCAGCTTCAACTTTCCTTTACTTACTATGTTGCTTGCTTTGTTCGTTATTTTCGCTTTGCCTTTTAACCTTTCCGACATATCGTAACTTAATTCAAATAACCTATATTTCCCACTGTCTATCATCCCCGTAACTGCACTAAACGGACTCATTGCCAGACTTGTAAAAAAATCTCCGAAATTGAAACTTTTTGACTCTTTATGATAATACTTGTAGCTCCACTCTTCTATCGAACCGATATTTATGTTATTGAGCGCCTGTATTATTATGTTTTCGTCGCTTAATATGCTTGTTCCGAA
>JAZNAT010000017.1:0-2858 GCA_045586665.1 Endomicrobiaceae bacterium
CCAATCGGCAGCATATCTTTCAAGATTACCTATAGCTACCGGTTCTTGCTTTATTCCCAATATACATTTACATTCACATTGCTTTTCCTGAGGACAAACTCTACCGCAAACAGCAGGTAAGTTGCTTTTTGTTTTAATAACTTTGATAGCTTCGGCTGGATTATTGTTTGCCAATTGATGTATGAATTGCGGAATATTAACCTCAACCGGGCAACCCGTTACACACATAGGATTTTTACAATGCAAACATCTTTTTGCTTCAAGTACCGCTTGTTCGTCGCTGTATCCTAAATTAACTTCTTTAAAATCTTTATTTCTTATGTTAGGTTCTCTTTCAACCATCTTTATTCTTTGTGGCATTTGCACTCCATGTTAAGAAGATTTTTATACTTTTCTAAAGCTGTTTTTTCGTTTTCTTTAAAAGCTCTTAAACGGCTTGTAAGTTCGTCCCAGTCTACCAAATGACCGTCGAATTCCGGACCGTCGACACAAGCAAATCGTATTTTCTTATCGACGCTTACTCTGCATGCACCGCACATTCCGGTTCCGTCTACCATTATCGGGTTCAAAGATACAAGTGTCTTTAAATTATATTCTTTTGTCATATTTGATACCGCTTTCATCATAGGAACCGGACCTATGGCATAAACAATATTAACTTTTTCTCTTTTTATTACATCCGCTAAAACATTAGTAACAAACCCTTTTATTCCGTATGAACCGTCATCCGTAGCAGTTAAAAGTTCTGTTGAATTTGCTTTAAGTTCATCTTGCAACAACAATAAATCTTTGTTTCTTGCACCGACTATTGTAATAACTTTGTTTCCGGCTTTTAACAAATCGCTTATAACCGGTAAAAGTTCGGCAGTTCCTACACCGCCAGCCATCGCAACAACCGTTCCGAAATTTTCAATTTCGGTAGGTTTTCCCAAAGGACCTACAATGTCTCTTATATAGTCGCCTTCCTTCAAGTTACCGAGCTCGGTTGTGGATTTTCCCGCTTCCTGAAAAATTATTTTTATTGTCCCTTTTTGTAAATCTTTGCCTGCAACGGTCAAAGGAAATCTTTCGCCTTTTTCATGCAATCTTAAAACTATAAATTGCCCGGCTTTAATATTTTTTGCAATATCTTCAGCTTCAATTTCAAAACTTTTAATTACCGACGACAAAACTTCTTTTTTTATAATTTTAAACATATATTTCTCACCAATATAAATTTCAAAAATTATATATCTTTTATAAAAAATATTCAATTATTTTTATAATAAATGTTTTATATTTCTGTAAATTTTTTCCGCAACCGATTTATAACCGTTTGAATTAGGATGAACTTCATCGTAAAATAAATTTCTGTCGTTCCAAAATTCATTTAATATACCGTTTATAAATAAAACATTTTTTTCTTCAGCCGATATTTTTAACATGTTGTACAATTTGTTCAGTTGTTTATCTTCAACAGAAACAAGAACGACGATATTGTCGTTATGTTTTAATTTATCAATAATTTCTTCTATATTTTTTTTAGTTTCGGATATCGGTACCTGTTGAAAAAAATCGTTAGCTCCGAATTCCACTATCACAAGAGAATTTTTAAATTGTAATATATCGTCGATTCTATTTAAGCCGTCTTTTGATGTGTTTCCGTTTATACCTTTGTTTATAACCGGTATGGTTGTTAATTGCTGCAAAAAATGCGGATATGTTTGGTCGGCGGTTGCACCGTATCCTTGTGTTAAACTGTCTCCGAAACAAACAACGGAATTGATTTTTATTTGATTGTTATTCGAACAGGATATTAACATATATATAATAAATAAAAATAAAGAAATTTTTTTAAACATTTATTTTAAGTTTAAAAGTTTTTCCGCATTTATATGCATTATTTTTTCCAGATATTCTTTTTCTATATTTAAACTTTTAATTAATTCAATATCTTTTTCAGGGTTTCCGATAGGAAAATCCGTTCCGAATAAAATTTTATTCTTATTATGTTTATTTAAAAATCTGTAAATTTGTTCTTTTTCCATAAAAACTAATGCAGACGAAGTATCAATATAAAAATAATCGTCGCCTATTATAGAATTTTCAATTTCATCCCACATTTTGAAGCCGCCCATATGTGCAGCTATAAATTTTATTTCCGGGAAATGTTTTTTTACATTCAACATTTGTTTAGGACCGGCTTGGACTAGCCCCGTCAAAGATAATTCGTAACCGCAATGAATAAGAATTGGAATTTGCAGTTTTTGTATTTTTTCATATACATGAAAAATTTTTTCATCGTCAATATAAAACATTTGAAATTCTGGTTGAAATTTTATTCCCTGAGCATTTTCTTTTATCCTGTCAAGTTCATAAGACCACTTATCATAAAACGGATGTAAAGATGCAAACTTTATAAACCTGTCGGAATTTATACCGAAAAGCCAATTGTTTATATGCTCTACCTGGTTAGGTCTTGAAGCAACGGATGCAATTACACTTTTTGTAATACCGTTTTTATCCATAACTTCTAAAGCATTTTTTTCTATCGGAATAGCCGTCATCGGTCTTCTGAAAGATTTTTCCAAATATTCTTTTGCTTTTTCGGCTACTTTATCAGGCCATAGGTGGGTGTGAAAATCTATTATTTGCATAAATCGTCCTCCGCTAATCCGATAAATTATACTACTAAAAAATATTTTTGTAAATGTTAATAAATAATAAATTTTGATAATAAATAAAAATTTTGAATAACAAAAAAAAATAAATAATAAAAAAATAAATTTTTTGATAATAAAATAAAAGTAATAATAAGTATTGACAAAGTAAAATAAATAAATTAAAATAATATTCATAAATAAAAAATAAAAGTAATG
>JAZNAT010000018.1:0-2706 GCA_045586665.1 Endomicrobiaceae bacterium
AATAATCTGAACTTACTTTTTGTTGCTCTATAGCAAAACAAAATCTGTTTATTTTTTAATTTATGCATAAAATTTTTATCGGCATTTGTTTGTTGAAATTTTTTTATTAAATCGTTTACTTTTTTTAAATCTCTTTCTATATCGGTAATCTTGTATTGTTTTACAAATTTGTATTGTTCATATATAGATTTAATATATATTACACCTATTTTTTGTCCTTCATGGATTCTTCTTCTGACAAGTTTATCTTCCAAAAAACAAACTTTACTTTTATATGCACATATAAAACCTATCCATTCATCATGAAATATATTTTTACTTATAGGTAATATATCTTGCTTCAAATTTGCTCTGAAAGCCATAGACATACCGGTAAATACATTTTTATTTAATAAAACATCAACGGTAAAGTTTTCTCTGTCAATTTTGTCAATACCTAAACTTCCCCATAAAGTATAATCTTTTATTTGTTTGTTCCGTTCATCAATTAATATTCCGTTACAAAGAGTTATACCAATTTTATCATTAACAAAAACATTACTCATTTTTTCAATTTTATTTTTTTCCCAAATATCATCTTGGTCACATAAAAAAATTATATCACCGCTGCATAAAGATATTGCTTTTTCAAAATTTTTTGTTACTCCTAAACTCTTCTCATTTACAAATAATTTTATACTCAAAATATCTTCATACTTTTTTAATATATTTATTGTGTTATCGGTTGAACCATCATCACAAACAATAACTTCATCGGCTCTTACAGTTTGGTTTTTCAAACTTTCAAGCTGCTCGGTTAAATATTTTGCTCCGTTGTAAGTGCACAATGCTATCGAAATTTTCATTTTAAAACCTGTTTAATATTCCGTCAAAAAAACCTTTGTATATACATTTTATTTTGTTCAATTTATCATTTTCAAACAGTATAATTTTAATAAAAGCATAAAAAAGCCCGCTTTTTAACATTAAAAACAAGCATTCTTTAGGATAATAAAAAAAATATTTTTTAAAAACATATATCGAATTTTTTACAATAAAATATCTCCTGTTAGCAGAATAGTTTGATATTTTTAATCCGTACTTTTTATTTTCGTTGCCAAACTCGTGAACAAAAATAATATTAGTGGCCACTTTAGAAAAATAACCGTGTTTGTTTAATCTTAAACAAAAATCAAAATCAACTCTATCCATAAATAATTGTTCTTCAAAAAAACCTATCTGTCTAAAAGTTTCCGTTTTTATTAAACTGCCTGACGTTATTATAAGAATTTCTTTTTTCCATTTTATTTTATCAATATCCGTAAAGTTATAATCGACAATATTTTTATCGTAACATTTTATTCTTTCTTTAAATTGCGGTGCTATTAACATTGTTTTTTCTTTATCGGGCATTTTGTCAAAAGATGCTAATAGTAAGTTATAAGTATTGGCAAAAAACTGACCGTCTTGGTCTAAAGTTAAAAGCCATTTGTAACCGCTATCTGTTGCATAAATTGCGGCTTGATTCAATGCTTTTGCTATACCGTAATTTTTTTCGTTATATGTTATTTCTACTTCGGTTGACAATTGTTTTAAATATTTTTTTGAATTATCATTCGTAGTAAAATTATCAACAATTATAACTTTATCGACTTGTTCTTTTATAGAATTATAGCAACGGATAATTTTATCGTCCGGGTTATAACTTACTATAACGGCCAATATTTGTTTTTTGTTTTCCATTTTTTTATTTTTTATTTGTTATATAAATTTCGTTAAAATATCTATTTGTTATCCGAAAAGATACTTTTTTTGCGACTATTATAAAAGCCATATAAAATATTGTTGTAGGCGGATATATCAAATAAGGACTGAAGAAAGAAAAAAACAAACAAAATTTTAAAAGAGAACCGAACAATATATCATGATACACACTTTCAAAGAAGAAACATAATATCCCAATTATAAACATAAATGCGGCAATTCCGAATACGCCGAAATCCATATAAGATAAAAACAATATCGAATAAGTATTGTATGAATCCATTATTCTTTTTAATTTTTCTCGCGGGTCATCCATACGTGTAATAAATTTTAACCCGGTTATAACATATATGGGATAAAAAGAACTTTTACCGTAAGAATAATTTATTTCATTAACATTCAAATCAAAATTATCGTAATCCATGCAAAAATACATGTATGTTCTCATAAGTTTTACGTTTCTAATTGTTATCTTTTTTTCTTGTCTTCCTTCTTCTTTTTGTTCCAAAATATTCATTCTTAATGCATCGTTCAAATAAACATCATCCATATTTTTAAAATTGCCGATGCTTTTCCACGATAATAACGTTATTAATAAAATTATCGCTATTATAATAAATTCTTTTTTCTTATAAATGCCGCATAAAGTAAACAAAGTAAAAAATAAAGTTGCCAAAACAAGCCCTCTTGATACTATAAGAAAAGGAACAAAAAACATTATTATATTCATTAAAATGATAAATATATATTCTTTTATTGGAATTTGTTTTTTAAATTTTGATATGTATAAGCAAGAAAGCGGTAATACCAAAGCACTTGATACGCCGAAATATCTTAAAACAAAAATACCGAATTTCATATATGAATACCTGTCTTTAGAAAACATCGGAATTTCACAAAAAAAACATTCTATAACAATTGCAATTAAAGAACCGAAAAAAATAATTAATATTAAAATAAAGT
>JAZNAT010000019.1:0-6128 GCA_045586665.1 Endomicrobiaceae bacterium
AAATATATGAAAATGCTTTCGTTTATGCCAAAAAAGGTATCGTCGAAGAAAAAATCGGCAGAGACGAAGACGCTTTAAACGATTACGTAAAAGCTATAGAGCTTGACAAAAACGAGATATATTGTAGCCTAAGAGACGATTTGGCGGAAAAAATGTCTTATTCTCAAAAACTTGTTTTGAAATTAAAACGAATAGATAATCTTTTAAATCGGTAATCGTTACGACTTTTTATTGATATTTCTTTCAATTTTCAATATAATTTTAAGATATGAGTATTACCTTACAAAAATCAATTTTTATTTCGGCCGGGGATATTTCCGGCGATATTCATGCCGCAAATCTGATAAAGTCTTTAAAAGACAGTTACGGAGCGGAAGTTTATGCCGTCGGAGGCAGCTGTTTAAAAAAAGTTGCGGATTTTTTTTTGGAAGATATAGTCAACATAAACGCGTTCGGGTTTTTCCCTATAAAACAATTCTTTTTTTTAAAAAAAGTTTTTAAAAGAATAGAAAAGTGTTTCATCGAAAACAAAATAAATAAAGTTATTTTGGTTGATTATTACGGTTTTAACATTCATGTTGCAAAACTTGCACATAAAATGAAAATTCCGGTTTACTATTTTGTTACTCCGCAGGTTTGGGCGTCGCGGAAATTCAGAATAAAAAAAATAGCAAAGTATGTAAAAATCGCTTTTCCGATTCTTCCGTTTGAAAAACCGTTATACGAAAAAGAAAACGTAAAAACTTTTTTTGAAGGTAATCCGCTAGTGGATTTGGTACCGGAAGTTGAAAACGATAAAAAGTTGAATTCTCAAATTGTCATAGGACTTTTTGCCGGCAGCAGGAAAAATACCGTAAAAAGACATTTGCCTGTAATAATAGATACGGCAAAAATCTTGAAAGAGAAAATAAACGCAAAATTCGTTTTGTTTTCTCTCGATAAAACGCAGCAGCCTCTGCCCGACTTTATTGAAATAAAAAACGGTAATGATTTTAAAGAGAGAAAAAAAATCGACATGGCGTTATGTCCTTCAGGGACGGTCAGTTTGGAAAATGCTTTAATGGCGGTGCCTATGGTTGTGATGTATAAGTTATCGTGGGCAAACTATCTTTTGGCTAGACTTATCGTGCAGGTAAAATATATTACTTTGGCAAATATCCTTTTAAACAAAGAACTTGTGCCGGAATGTATACAGCATAATGCAACCGCAAAAAAAATATCTCAAAAAATTTTGGAAATTTTAGAGCCGGAAAAATACGATTCGCTCAGGAACGAACTTTTACGCTTTAGGAATATGCTGGGAGCGAAAGGAGTTTACGACAGAGTGGCAAAAAAAATTTCGGAGGATAACGGATGACGGATTACAAAAGATTAATTAAGTATGCCATGCCGTATAAAGGCAGATTTTTTCTTGCAATGATTTCTATGGGGATTTATTCCGCCGTTGCGGGTCTTTTGGTTTATTTATCAAAAAAAATAATGGACGGTGTATTTATAAACGATGACCCGACGGTTGCAAAGTATAATTTGATTTGTTTGTGTATCGTTATGCCTTTGATATATGTTATAAAAGGTGTTGCCGATTACGGCAGATGTTATTTTTTAAATTATGTTTCGCAAAATGCCGTTAAAGATTTAAGACAGGATTTATGTTATAAATTGATTTCGTTGTCTCACGGATTTTATGTTAAACACACGTCTTCAAAAATTATGTCCAGATTAACCAACGATATTAATGCTTTACAGGATGCTCTTGTAAAAGTTCCGCCGACAATTTTGAGGGACGGTTTGATAATAATCGGTATGATATGCGGGCTGTTTTATCTTCATTGGAAGTATGCTTTTGCCATAGTCGTCGTTTTGCCGGTATTGAGTTTGCCGCTGGTACAATTTGCCAGAAAGTTAAGAAAAGCTTCTAAAGACAGTATGGTTCAAATATCGGAAATTTATACGTCGTTACAGGAAATTTTGAGCGGGTTTTCCGTTATAAAATCTTTCTGCAGAGAAAAACATGAAGAAAAAAGGTTTGCCGTTAACAATAAAGACTATTATAACGTCCAACAGAGAATTGTAAGAGTTGATGCAAGGACGACTCCAGTAATGGAAGCTTTGTCTATGACGGGCGTTGCGATAGTTTTGTGGTTCGGCGGTAAAGACGTTATTAACGGCGTGTGGACGCTTGGAGATTTTACGGCTTTTATTCTTGCGATTACGCAAATGTATCAGCCGATTAAAAATTTTGCCCAGTTAAATTCCACAATTCAAAAAGCGGCATCAGGTACCGAAAGAGTTTTTGAAATATTGGACGAAAAAATTGACATTTTCGATGCTCCCGATGCTAAAACACTTGACGTTTTTGCAAAAGATATTATTTACAAAAACGTATCTTTCGAATACGAAAAGGATAAACCGGTTTTAAATTCCGTAAATATTGAAATAAAAAAGGGACAAACAGTGGCTTTTGTAGGCGCTTCCGGTTCCGGTAAAAGTACGATAGCCAATTTGATATTAAGATTTTACGACGTAACTTCCGGTGAAATTTCGGTTGACGGAACAAATATAAAAAATTTAACGTTACAATCTTTGAGAGATAAAATAGGCGTCGTTTCTCAAGACGTTTTTTTGTTTAACGATACTGTAAAATACAATATAGCTTACGGGAAAATGGATGCATCTGACGCAGAAATAGAGTCTGCCGCAAAAGCCGCAAATGCGAATAAATTCATTTCCAAAATGCCGGACGGATATAACACGTTGATAGGTGAAAGGGGAATGAAACTTTCCGGAGGAGAAAAACAGAGAATTGCAATTGCAAGAGCCATGTTAAAAAATCCGCCGATACTTGTACTTGACGAAGCTACTTCGGCATTGGACAGCGAGTCGGAAAAACTCGTTCAGGAAGCCATAGAAAATTTAATGAAAAACAGAACCGTTATTTTAATTGCTCACAGGCTTTCAACTGTAAGAAATGCCGATAAAATTATAGTTATAGATAAAGGAACCGTTGCGGAAACGGGGAAACATCAGGAGCTTCTTGATAAAAACGGAATATATGCAAAATTATATAATTTAAAATAGGTAACGTTATGAATAAAAAATTTTTATTGACATTATGTTTTCTTTTTATTTCGGTTACGATATCTTTTGCAAAAAAAGCACCGACAATGCCAAACTCTTACGACTCGTTCGGGTTAAGTGCAAGAAGTTTTGCCATGGGACATACGGGAGTTGCAATGGCAAACAATTTGGAAAACGTTTTTTATAATCCTGCCGGTATTGCTTACAACTCTTCGGAAAACATTCAGGCGGAAGCGTTCGCTTCGGTTATAAGAAACAGCGATTTGGACAACAACGATTTGCAATCGTCTCATCCTATAGATTTGGGATTTACGTCTTTTGCCGTAGTACAGAAACAGGGAGCGATTTCCTGGAGAACTTTATCGTCAAACGAAATTGAAGTTACGGACGGCGCAAACTTTTACAAAAAGCAGGAACATATAAAAGCGATAACGATAACGGCGGCAAACCTAAGCAACAACGGAAGCGCTGTCGGTATAAACCTGTCATACCTTTACGGAACGTTGTCTGAAAGCGCAATCGATTCGGGAATGCCTTTTGCGCAGACTTCTTCCGGTAACGGTTTTACTATGGACATAGGTTTTATGGCGCCGATAAAGAAAAATCTGTTTTTCGGAGTAAATCTTGAAAACGTGTTCGGTATAATGTGGTGGGAAAATTACGATTTCGACCAGCTTCCTTTCGGTATAAGAACAGGTATCGGTTATGTTGCAGGTACTTTCAACCTGCTTTGCGACTGGAACAAAAAGTTTTACAGATTCGGCAATATTGAAGACGATACTTTGATAGGTGTAGGTATCGAACAGTATTTAGGCAACGTTTTGGTTTTGCGTGCCGGAGCCCAAGGGACGTCGTTGTCCGATACGGAAAAAATAAAATATACTTACGGAGCCGGAATAAACATAGCAATGATTTCGTTGTCCGTGTCGGGAGAAAATTATAAAATAAACGACGAGCCGGTATCGCAATACTGCGTGTCGGTAAAGGTGTTGATATAAAATGATAGAAGAACTTAAAAATTTGATAAAACAATATTCGCCCGACGCAAACTTCGTTTTAATAGAAAAAGCGTATAACTTTGCGGCAAACGCGCACTATTGCCAAACGAGAGCAAGCGGAGAACCGTACATAAATCATTGTTACAATACGGCAAAAATTCTTACCGAATTAAAACTTGACGAATCTACGATATGCGCGGCGCTTCTGCACGACATACTTGAAGATACTCTGGTGGTCAGAGAAGAATTGAAAGAGGAGTTCGGTGAAGAAATAACGCTTCTTGTAGAGGGCGTAACAAAAATCAACTCCTACAAGTTCAGCGACAACATTACCGCGCAGGCGGAAAACTGGCGCAAAATGCTTCTTGCAGTGGTTAAAGATACGAGAGTGATAATTATAAAACTTGCCGACAGACTTCATAATATGAGAACGATAAAATTTTTGCCGCCGGACAAACAAAAAGAAATTTCTATGGAAACGTTGACTTTATACACTCCTTTTGCGCATCGTCTCGGAATATACAAATGGAAAAGCGAGCTGGAGGATTTGATTTTTGAAGTTTTGCAGCCGACGAAATACCATGAAATAAAAAGCAAATGGCAGGCACGTTCGGAAAGCAACCTGAAAAACCTCGAATTTGTGGAAGAACAGATAAAAGAAAAAATCGCACCTTTAAACCTGGATTACAGAATACTTGCAAGACCTAAAAATCTTTACGGGATATACAAAAAAATGCAGCGTCAGGAAAAACCTTTTTCTGCAATACAGGACTTGTTCGGGTTAAGAGTCATTACCGATACTAAAGAACATTGTTATGCTATACTTAGCGTAGTCCAAAGCGAATTTAAAATATTGGAAAATTCTTTTACCGACTATATTGCCGTTCCCAAAGCAAACATGTATCAGTCTTTACATATAACGGTAGTTTCGGAGCAAAACGTCATAGTGGAAATACAGATAAGAACCGAAGAAATGCACAGAAGAGCCGAATACGGTATTGCGGCTCATTGGAGATATAAAGAAGCCTTTACCAAAAACGGTGCCGCAAATTTGAAACAGACCGACATAAATATGGAACATCATTTGGAGTTCATAAAACATATTTTGGAATCGCAAAAAGACGTTAAAGATTCCAACGAATTTTTAACCGCAATAAAAACAGAATGTAACTTTGACCAGATATACGTTTCAACGCCTAAAGGCGACCCTATAAAATTACCTGAGGGAGCAACCGCATTGGACTTTGCTTATGCCGTTCACAGCGATATCGGCGACAGATGTATGGGAGTAAAAGTCGACGGGAAAATGGTTCCGTTGGACTACAAATTAAAGACCGGACAAAAGTGTGAAGTTCTGGTAAGAAAAAACATAAGACCTACCGAACACTGGCTTTCGATAGCAATAACGGCTCAGGCAAAAAGCAGAATAAAAAAATATTTGAGAGAACACAAAAAGAAATAAAAAGTGTTTCTTTACAAACAAATACAAACAAAAAAACACAGCTCTTAATTTTTTAAGAGATGTGTTTTTTATTTTAAAAGATATTTTTAGTTATATGGCTTTCTGTATTTTGCCGGAACGAATGCATGACGTGCAAACGTATTCCTTTGTCTTTTTGCCGTTAACCACTATTCTTAATTCCTGAAGGTTGGGTCTGAACAATCTTTTAGTCGCTTTATTAGAGTGACTGACCGTATTTCCGGAAGAAGAACCTTTTCCGCATACATAACATTTGTAAGACATTTTAAATCCTCCAATCTAACTGATTTAAAAAATATACCAAATTATTATTTTTTTTTCAACTTTTTAACACGTGCATCAACGCTTTAACTCTTAAATCGATTTAATTATAAATTATAATTCATAATAACAGTTTTAATTTGCCTTGCAACAAAATTTTTAATATAATAAAAATATCGAAAAACACTTCACGATTTTAAGTTTTTTTACTTCAAGAAAATACTCATTAAAATTTTTGCTTTCAAAATCTGCTTACAAAATTTAATTTTAAAATTTTACAAATCCGATTTTTGCTCACAAATTTTATTTTT
>JAZNAT010000020.1:0-2313 GCA_045586665.1 Endomicrobiaceae bacterium
GACATAGAGGAAAATAAAATAAGTTCACAAACAGGCGAAAGCGAAAAAATAACGGCAATAGACATAAGTTCAAGTATGTATGCCGACAGGATAAGGATAGTAAGCAGCAAAAAAGATAACGCAATAGAGATAAGGGAAAATGGGAACTTGATAAGCAACGCGGAAGATATAGAGATAGACGCGCAAGGCAATGTCGGAGTAAGAGGGAGGATAGAGTCTAAAAGGGACATAAAGCTGAAAGGAGAGACGATAATTAATGAGGGTGGAGAGATAAAAGCGGAAAAGGATATAGAAATAAAAGCAAATGTTTTGGAAAATAAGTCGTTAATAGAAAATTTGGAATATGAGAAAGAGAAAGTAAAAACAAATGCCGGCAGACCGAAAAATCCCGGGGAAGTATTAAAAGAGTATGAAAGAGTAAAAGAGATAAAAGGTTATACTGAAAAAGAAGGAAAGATAGACGCGGGGAAAAAACTAAAAATAAATGCGGAAGAGTTAATAAATATCGGCAGCGAAATAAAAGCAACCGACATAGAAATAACATCAAAAAAAATAATAAATGAATTAAACGCAATAAAAATACCGGTATTATATACATATGATGTGTATATAAAAAAAGGTATTTTTCAAATTCCTAAATACAGTCATAGTTATTCGACGGAAAAAGAAGAAAAGCACTACACTCAAAAGCAATCGGAAATAACAGGCAAAAACATAAAAATAACAAGCGAAGAGCTGACTAACCGAAGCAGCAAAATAGAGGCGAAAGAGAAATTGGAAATAACATCAAAAAGCATAAATAATGTAGTTGCCGACGGACAGATGTTGGATATAAAAAAGGTAAATGTAGGCGGAAAGATAGATAGAGGCGGATACAGGATATTAAATAAAGAAGAAGTAGAAATGATATACAAACCGTTACCGTCGGAAATTATAGGCAAAGAAATAAGTTTAGAGGCACAAGAAATATTAAACGAAAGTTCGATAATACAGGCAATAGAAAAATTAACGATAACGGGAAACAATTTAATAAATACGAACAAAAAGGCTTTTCATGAGAGTATATATAAATATGAGATAAAAGGGGTAGAAAAGAAATGGGATTGGGGTTGGACAGAAAAAAATCATTATAAAACACATATTGTGTTATATGCTCATTTATACACAAGCAAAACGGCAGGGAAGTTGCAAGGCGGCGAGATAGAAATAAATTTAAGCGGCAAACTGAGTTTGGAAGAATACGACATAACCAAACCGATAATAAGGCCGAACGATGAAATAACGGGTAAAAAAGTAATAAGTACGATAGAAGCCGACAAGTTAAAAGTTAAAGCAAAAGAAGTAACAAATTCCGGGATGATAAAGACAAAGAACGATTTGGTTATAGAAGCGGAACAAAATTTTACAAACAACGACGGAGTGTTGATAGGCGCAAGTATAGATATAACCACCGGAAAAGATTTTATAAGCAGAGCATTGGTAAACTATACGGATTATAACACAAGTACGTTTAAAATAAAGACACCTTCGATAAATTCGTCAGGGATAATATTAGCTACAAGCGGAAAACTCAACATAAATTCGCAAGGTAATATAGATGTAAAATCTACAAGTATATTCTCAAACGACGATATAAATTTAACTGCACGAAAAATAAGTTTAAAATCGTTGACATATGATAAATTTCATTGGAAAGTGGATTTTAAAGAAAGTTATGGTATTCTGGAGAATAAAGAGAAAGAAATAGCCGGTACAATGTTAAGTTATGGAAGTGTGGCTTTTAACGGATTACGAGATATAGTCGGATACACAGTAGTGGCAAACAGAAACATAGAAATAAAATCGGAAGAAGACATAACGATAAAAAGTCAGGTAACGAAAGAGCAGTTGGAGATAATAAGAAAACATAGCGGCGGCTGGTATGATACAAGCAGTACGGACATATACAAGAGACAAAAGTTGTCTAACATAAGGTCAACATTAGAAGCCGGCGGAGATATAACGTTAACGGCAGGTAACAATATCGTAATAAAAGGCAGCAGTTTAAAAAGCGAAAACGGGACGATAACATTAACAGCAGGACAAGATATAGACATATTCGGAGTATTGGACTACGAATCGGAAGAGCATTACAGAGAAGAAAGCGGGACGTTCGGGTTAAGCGGTTCTTCAAAAGAGGAAATAAACGTAAAGACGAGTTTGGTAGAAAGTGTACTGAAAGCAAGAGGCGGAATAAATATTTTTTCTGGAAACGATACAAACATATTCGGAACAAGCATATTAAGCGACGAAAACATAATAATACAGGCGCTC
>JAZNAT010000021.1:0-23130 GCA_045586665.1 Endomicrobiaceae bacterium
ATATTTAATTGGTGTTAGATCATATTTTTTAGAATTTATCTTTGTATTTCCGATACTGCAAAAATTACAATTTAAATTACATTGTCTAGTTGCAAAAATAAATACTACTGGTGGTGATGGAAATAGTTTCATTTCACAATTAGATTTGAAACAAGTATAAGCAAAATAATTTAGTATAGCATTAGGGGATAAATCTAAACCGAAATTTGAGTTTTTTAATAAACTATAATATTGATCCAATAATTTGAAATTCATTGTGATATTTAAGGTTTTATCTCAAGCATTCTTTGTATGGGAGTAATTGCTTTCTCTGCAATTTCTTTAGGAACTTTTATCTCGTTATTCATTTCTTTTAGTACATTTAACACTTTATCTAACGAATTCTTTTTCATGTTGGGACATACTGCCAAATCGGTAACGGGATAAAATTTTTTATCGGGATAAGTTCTTTGAAGTTTAAATGTTATTTCATTTTCCGTTCCTATAATAAACTCTTTTTTATCGCTTTTTGCAACATAATTTAATATTCCGGTTGTGGATAACACTTCGTCGGCAAGTGCTACCGTTTGAGGGCAGCATTCAGGATGAACGAGAAAAATTGCATTAGGATGCTTTTCCTTTTGTTCCATAACATATTCGGGCAACATTTTCATGTGCGTAGGACAAAATCCGTTCCATAAGATAAGTTTTTTGGCTAACACTTTTTGAGTATAAGAACCTAAATTTCTGTCGGGACAAAAAATTATTTTATCATTTTGAACCGATTTAACTACATTTACAGCATTAGAAGATGTACAACAAATATCGGTTTCCGCTTTAACAGCTGCAGATGAGTTTATATATGTGACAACAGTTGCACCGGGATTATCTTTTTTAAATTGTATCAATTGTTCTGCGGTTATCATGTCTGCCATAGGACAACCGGACTGTAAATCCGGCAATAAAACTTTTTTCTCGGGACTTAATATTGATGCCGTTTCTGCCATAAAATGTACACCGCAAAATACTATTATGTCGGCATTTGTTTGTGCCGCTTTTCTGCTTAATTCCAAAGAATCGCCTGTAAAATCTGCAATATCTTGCACTTCTTTTCTTTGATAATTGTGAACAAGAATTACGGCATTTCTTTGCTTTTTTAAATCTTGAATTTGTTGTATAATTTTTTCTTGCATATTTTTTTACCTGTTTTTTAAAATTTAAAATCCGATTTTTTATTAATTAATTTTTCTAAAGTATTTACGATATTCTCGGCAATCATGGTATTTCCTAACTCGGTACAATGACCGAAATCACCTGCAAATTGGTCATTAAAAATTTCGTCATAATTTTTGTTCATTAATGCTTTCTTAAAATTTTCTTCATTGCTAATGAAAGTTATTTTATCAAAATAAGATTCGTTTTTTAACTGTTCTTTTAAAGAATTAACGCTTCTTACAGGATACTGCATACAAATAACTTTTATATTATTGTCAATTAACTTTTTTATTATTAGTTTATATAAACCATAAGTTTCGGTATTAGGAAAATTCAATCTTAATTCTTCGGCTTTGTCAAAATATTCTTGTGCTTTTTTAAAATTTTTTTTATTTAAACATGATATTGCTGCAATAGAATATTCTATACTTTTATTTGTTCCGTCAAACAAAATATTAGTTAGAAATTTCTTTTGTTCATCATTGATAACATTTTGTATTTGTGTAAATAACCAGTATTTTTTTGGAGATTTAAAGGTATTTATATCTTTATTCAATATTTTATCAATATAAAATTGAAATTCTTTTGAATTCGTATTTTCAAATTTATTGTGATAAAAAATTATATCATAAAAAATTGATTTTGTAATAATATTGTTAGATTTATTATCAATAGCTTTTTTTGCCATATTATAACCGACAATTCTTTTTTCTAAGAAAAAATAATAAAAATAAGCCAATTCAGCCTGTGCATCTTGATTGTCAGGATTTTTTGATATTTCAAGGTTTAACATTTCTTCTGCAATATCATATTTTTGTTGCTCTCTGAAATACATATATTTTTCTATCCAATTTGTATTGATATTGCTGTTTGCGAATAAAAATTTAGAATTAAGCAACGATTTTATATGTTGTTTTAAAAGAATATATAAATTGTATATTTTTAAGTCAGATTCATATATTTTTTTATTGTTATTTTCAGGATTATAAAAACCGTTATTAATTCCCATCATACAAATGACGATATCTGGATTATATTTTTGTATATTATTGTATGATAATTTTAAAATAGGCTTTAAAGAAATTGCTGGAATCCCGCAATCAATAACGGAAAATTTGTTCGGATATTTTTCATCCAATATTTGTTGCAATTGAACGGGATATTGATCTGCGGTAGTGGATTCTCCAAGACACATAATAGTGTATTGAGATTTGTTTTTTAAGACTTTATTGTTTTTATATTGACGATAACTTGAAATTGCAAAACCTGCAAACCTTAAAGAAAATTCCAATAATACCAGGGATAACAGTATCCCCGGTATTATCAATAAGAATTTTTTAATAAATGCTTTAGACATTATAGTTTATTTGTTTTTTCTTTTATTAACCAAATTACCTATAAACTTGCTTGTTCCTATAACGCTATAAATTATAAATCCTAAAATGAATAATCTGCCCCAAGCGCCTGCACTTATACCTGCCGAACCGAAAAATGTATTCACCGGTGAAACGTACAAGAAAATAAATTGCGTTGAAAACATTATAAGTATACCGAGCCAGATGTATGGGTTAGACCATAAACCGAGCGTAAACATGGACTTTGTCATTGAGCGACAGTTAAGCAAATACATGCTTTGACATACTATAAATACCGACACAGCAACGCCTCTTGCTTGTGCAAGCGTTGCTCCATGAGCCATTTCATAGTCAAACAATATAAATACGCCTGTAACTATTATAAGCATTATTATTATGTTTCTATAAATAAAAATTCCGTCCATAATTTTCATTTTCGGACTAATCGGTTCTCTTTCCATAATGCCTTCTTCTTTAGGTTCGAAAGAAAGCATCATACCTAAAAATAATGCCGTTGACATGTTTATCCAAAGGATTTGTGCCGGCGTTATCGGTAATTCTGCTCTGTTTAAAAAGATTGCCGTCATCATTGCAAAACCTTGCGCCATGTTTGTAGGTAAAGTCCAAATTATAAATTTTCTTATGTTGTCAAAAACGCCTCTTCCCTCTTCAACCGCAGACACTATTGAAGCAAAATTGTCATCGGTCAAAACCATATCGGCAGACTCTTTTGCGACTTCCGTTCCAGTTATACCCATAGCGACTCCGATGTTTGCTTGTTTTAGTGCCGGAGCGTCGTTTACTCCGTCTCCTGTCATTGCGACTATATTGTTTCTTGACTGTAACGCTCTTACAAGCCTTAATTTTTGTTCGGGAGTTACTCTTGCAAATACGGAATAAGTCTCCGCAATGTCTTTTAACTGTTCATCGTCATACTGTTCAAGTTCTTTACCGGTAACGGCTTTATAGTTGGCATTTTCTCCTTTGACTATACCGATAGCTTTTGCTATTGCCGATGCGGTCAACGCGTGGTCTCCGGTTATCATCTTAATTTTTATGCCGGCCGTATGACATTTTTTTACAGCTTCTATAACTTCCGGTCTTGCAGGATCTATCATTGCCTGAAGACCTACAAAAGTAAGTTCGGATGCTATATCGTTGTGACGTACTTGCGAAATGTCTGTTTCCATATAAGCAAAACATAATACTCTCAAACCTCTTGTTGCCATATCGTTGGCGGTTTTCATTATCTCAGTTTTATCAAACGGAATTTTGTTACCGTCGTTGTCAAGCATATAAGAACACATCGTAGTAATTTTTTCTACAGCACCTTTTACAAACGCAACATTTGCTGTTCCGTTTTTGTGCAACGTTGCCATGTATTGATATTGAGATTCAAACGGTATGGTATCAAGTCTGGGGAATTTTTGTTCGGTATTGTCATCAATGTTGGATTTTATTGCCGACACTATCAGTGCACCTTCTGTAGGGTCTCCCTGAACGTCATTTCTGCCGTCTATATTTATTATTTTTGCATCGTTACATAAATAACCTGCTTTTAAACATATTCTTAATGATTTGGAATATTCTATATCAACTTTTGTGTCGGTATCTTTAATTTTTATTTGACCGTCGGTGCTGTATCCCGTTCCCAACACGTCAAAAGTTTTACCGCCGGCAAAAATTTCCGTAACGGTCATTTGATTTTCCGTTAAAGTTCCGGTTTTATCGGAACAAATTACGGTCGTGCTTCCCAAAGTTTCCACGGCAGGAAGTTTTCTGATAATTGCTTTTCTTTTTGCCATTCTTGATACGCCTATTGCAAGAGTTATCGTCATTGCTGCGGGAAGACCTTCCGGTATTGCGGCAACTGCAAGACCGATTGCCGCCAAAAACATCAATACCCAATTTTGATTGTGGTATATACCGATGATAAAAGTGATTGCTGCCATAGACATTATAAGCCATATTAAAAATACACTGAACTTCGCCATTCTTTGAGTAAGTGGAGTATCCAAAACGTCTGCAGCTGAAATCAGTTGAGAAATTTTACCGACTTCCGTATTGTCACCGGTTGCAACTACGATACCTTTACCACTTCCGTAAGTTACAAGCGTTGATGCATATAACATATTTTTTCTGTCGGCAAGAACGGTTGACGACGGTAACGTCTTAACGTTTTTTTCTACAGGCACCGATTCTCCAGTAAGAGCAGACTCGTTTATTTGAAGTTCTCTGGATGAGATAAGCTTTACGTCGGCGGCAACTTTGTCTCCGGAAACAAAAAATAAAATATCGCCTGGGACGACTTCGGATGAATCTATATGCATTCTTTGCCCGTCCCTCATTACTACCGCTTGTGTCGTCATGGACTTTGCAAGTGCTTCCAAAGATTTAAGAGCTTTGGATTCCTGTATAAATCCGACGATGGCATTGACCAACACAACGCCGAATATTACGCTGCAATCAGGATACTGTTTTAAAAATAAAGTGATGAAACCCGATATTATCAATACATACAATAAACTGTTATGAAATTGTAAAAAAAATCTTTTTATAGGGCCGTCACCTTTTTTTTGCGTTAAAATATTTTTTCCGTACTTTTGTTGCCTGTCGGAAATCTCCGATGATTTAAGTCCCGTTTCCGCATTGCTGTCAAACTCGTGCAATACGTCATTTGTTTCAATACTGTGCCAAAATTTTTGGTTTGTAGTTTCTTGTTTTTCCATTTTATCCTCTGTATTTTATTTCGTAATTACAAAAATTGCCTGTTGGGCAAACAGGTTAGGAACTGCATAACAATATTTACTGTCGGTTATAAAATATTTTTCCATCACTTTATAATTTTTTTCGTTACAAAAGATTTCAAAATCTTTGATACTTAAAAATCTGATGTTGGGGGTATCGTTCCATTTGTCGGGAAGACATTTTGTTACCGGCGCTCTTCCGCCGAAAAACAGTTTAAACCTTAGCGATATGTGTGCAAAGTTGGGAAAAGCTATAATAACTTTTTTGCCTATTCTTAAACATTGCTCAAGAACTTCGTCTATCCTTTTAACCTGCTGCAAACTTTGGCTTAATATGACAAAATCAAAAGAATTGTCTGCATATCCGTCTAAAGCACCGTCAATGTCGGAATGCATAACACAAAGCCCTTTTTCCACACATTTATATATCGCTTCTTCGGAAATTTCAACCCCTTGCGTGTTTGCTTTTTTACGTTTTTCCAAAAGATACATTAAATCGCCGTTACCGCAACCCAAATCCAAAACTTTAGCTTTTTTGGTAACTATACCGGCAATTTTCAAATGTGCCAACAAAATATTTTTATTTTTCACCGCCGAAAACCTCATCATACAATTTATTCAAAAAATTTTTTATTAAATTGGTTTCATCGGTTATTTCCAAAAGAAACGCATCATGACCGTAAGTTGAATATATGTTGCAATATGTAACTTCCTGATTTTTTAACTTTAAAAATTTAACTATGTTTTCCGATTGGTAAGGCGGATAAAGCCAGTCCGATTTAAAAGAAATAACAAGAAATTTTATATCAAATCCTTTTTCTTCAGGTAAAAAATTGTCTTTTTGAACGTCAAAATGATCTATCGCTTTTGATAAATATAAATAGCTGTTGGCGTCAAACCTTTTTACAAAAGAGCTCCCGCGATATCTTAAATATTGTTCGACTTCGAAATCCGCATTAAAATTAAAACTTGCATTTTTTTCTTTATCCTGCGAAATAGGAAACTTTTTTTGCATTGAATAATCGCTCATATAGGTTATATGTCCCAACATTCTTGCTACCGCCAACCCTCTGTCAGGCTCGACAGAACCGTAATAATGACCGTTGTTCCACGCTTTATCCGCCATTATAGATTGTCTGCCGACCTCATTAAACGCTATTTGTTGAGGTGTTGATTTCAAAGTTGCGGCTATCGGCACGGCACAGTATATATGTTGCGGATAATCCATTGCCCATTGTAATACCTGCATACCGCCCATAGAACCGCCCGCAACGCAAAAAAGTTTTCCTATACCTAAAAATTCCACTAAACGTTTTTGAGCCTTTACCATATCCGATATTGAAATTGCGGGAAAATCCGTTCCGTAGGCAACACCGGTTAAAGGATTTATCGATTCCGGGCCGGTCGTTCCGGCACATCCGCCCAAAACGTTGGACGATATTACAAAATATTTATCCGTATCAAACGCTTTTTGCGGACCTACCATAGAATCCCACCAGCCTGGCTTTTCGTCACCTTCGCGGTATCCGGCACAATGAGCGTCTCCCGTAAAAGCGTGCGTTATTAAAACGGCATTATTTTTTTCTTTATTCAATGTTCCGTAAGTTTCATAAGCTACGGTAACTTGCGGTAAGATTTTGCCGCTTTCAAGTACAAGATTTTCAAAAGTAAAATATTTTGTTTGAACAAAATTTTTATTGTTTTGAACCAATGTTAAAACCTCTGCCTGTTTTTACCGTTTTTTCAACCGCAAAAACATATATATAAATTAATTTTATATTATAGTATTTTTTATAATAAAAAGTATAGCTATAGCTTTTATTTTTTAGGTTAATAAGAATTTATGGCAGGTAAAATAAATTTTTACAAAAAAAGACACAAGGTCCCAAAGATGCAATATCTAAGTAGCAGTTGACCCTGTGCCCATAAAAAGAATAGTATACTAAAAAAGATTGTAAATAATTTTTTATATGTGCCGGAAACGGGTTCATATAAACTTTTAGCAAGACACAAGGTCTTCAAAGGTGTAGTACCAAAGTAGTATATGACCTTGTGCCCGTAAATGTTTATAGTACATCAAATAAAATTTGTCAAGAACTTTTTATACGAATTTTATAACCGGTTCACACAAACTTTTAGCAAGACACAAGGTCTTCAAAGATGCTGTATCTTGTAGCAGATGACCTTGTGTCCGAAAAGATATATAGTACATAAAATAAAAAATGTCAAGGACTTTTTTATTTTATTTTAAATGTGGCGGTTACGGTAACGGCAATTTCTTTTTCTTTTGAAGAAGTGTTATATATTCCGTAATCGGAAACATCGGTAGATAACGGTTTTCTTATTTGAAATATTCCCGACCTTGCCGACAGAAGTTTACAAACTTTATTGCCAGAACTTTTTGCAATTTCCTGAGCTCTTGCTTTTGCATCGACTGTTGCAAGAGCAAGCATTTCGGCTTTTATATCTGCAAGATTGGAAATAAAATATTCAATGTCGGAATTTTGTAAATATATATTTTGATTTGCCATAGCTTCGGTATCAAGTGCTATTTTTTCAATAAGTTCTATGTTATTTGACCTTGCTTCAACTCTTTGATTGAAAGAGTAACCGTTTATTCCGTTGTTTCCGTAATTCGGGTAAGAGTTAACCGGGTCAACCAAAATATCTTTTTCGTCAATACCGTTACCAATCAAATATTTTTTTATTTTTAACAGTTCTTTTTGTATTAATGACGGCCCATCGGTTTTGTTTGTAACGGAAGTGTTTATATTAATGTTCATATTCCATTTTGCAATGTCGGAAGTTACGTTTTTTATACCTTGCCCTACAACTCTTATGGATTGTTCGTTTCTTGCAGATACGAAAAAAGTTCCAAATACAAAAGCTGTAATAATAATTCCTGCTGCTAAAATTACTGCCGATTTGCCGTTCATAATTTTTTTCTCCTTTATTTATTAATTATATTTAGTCCTATTTTCAATCTTCTATTATTGTGCCGTTTATAGCCCTATTTCTTTTAACAGATTTTTAAGTATTGTTGCGGAATTTATAAAAGCGTTTTTTTCTTTCTCGTTAAACTCTATTTTTTGAACCTGCCTTATGCCGTCACGGTTTACTACGGCAGGTAAACTTAAATAAACGTCGTTTATCCCGTAAAAATCTTCCACAAGTACCGATACCGGCAAAACGGAATTTTCATTTAACAATATTGATTCTGTAATTCTTGTAAGAGCAAGACCTATGCCGTAAGAAGTTTCACCTTTTTTTTCAATTATGGTATATGCCGAATTTTTTACGTTATTAAAAATTTCGTCCAAAATGGCGTTGTGGTTACAGTTTGTTTTTTTGTCACATAACATACAATGGTCTTCAACAGTTACTCCTCCGACGGTCGCTTTGCTCCATACCGGCAGTTCGGAATCGCCGTGCTCGCCTAAAATGTAACCGTGAACACTTCTTGCATCTATGTTGCAATGTTTTGCTATTTCATATCTGAACCTTGCGGAATCAAGTAAAGTTCCGGAACCTATAACTTTATCTGCCGTTTTACCGGAAATTTTATAAGCGGCATAAGTCAAAACATCCACAGGGTTGGAAGCAATTAAAAGTATTGCATCCGGAGCATATTTCATTATTTCAGGTATAATCGATTTAAATAAATTTACATTGTCTTTCAATAAATCTATTCTTGTTTGTCCCTGTTTTTGTTTTTTCCCTGCCGTTATTACAACCAAGTCCGAACCTTTTATATCCGCATAATCACCGGCATTTATATTTACTGCCGGGGTGAACGGTGCTCCGTGAGATAAATCTATTGCTTCTCCTTCGGCTTTATCTTTAAAATAATCAACAAGTGTTATTTCTCTTGCACAACCGTTAATCATTAAAGAATAAGCATATCTTATTCCTACATTCCCGCAACCGATAATTGAAACTTTAGGCTTTAACATTGCTGAACTCCTTTAATATAATCATATCTTCATTATATTATTTTTTGTTAAAAAAGTTTAATTTTAAATTTAAATTTTGGTAAAATAATTCCGTTATGGGAAATATTAATCAACCGAACTTAGTAAAAATTTTTTTCGGACTTATTTTTAATGAAGATTTCAATATAGAAGAAGTGTATAAAGCATTGGAACAAAAGTTTAACAATAAAATAGACATTTGCAGTCCTGCAATAGATTTTACTTTTACAAAATATTACAACAAAGAAATGGGCGAAAAATTAAAAAGGCAATGGATATCTTTTGAAAAACTTATATTGCCGGATACTTTAGCGGATATAAAAATCGAAACAAACAACATTGAAGATTCTTTTGCCAAAAATAAAAACAGAATTGTAAATATTGATCCCGGATACATAACGCCTGCAAACGTCATACTTGCATCAACAAAAGATTTCAGTCATAGAATATATCTTTCAAAAGGTATTTATGCCGAAGTTACAACAATATACAGAAAAGAAGGTTTTACGAAACTTCCGTGGACGTATCCGGATTATTTATGTTCAACGGCAACCGAATTTATACTTAAAGCAAGACAATGTCTGTTAAAACGATAGGAGCAAGAATAGTGTTTTTTATTTTTTTCTTAACGATTTACATATTGGGAAATGCTTATATAGTTTATAGAATCGTTCACGATTTGCAACTTCGCGCTACGGCACTTATAATATTTGTAACATTTTATTTAATCATAACTTTTTTAAGTGTTTATTCGTTTAAAATGTCAAGGTTTAACGAACCTACGATGTATACAAAAGTTTTAACGGAAATAGGTTATATATGGCTTGGAACTTTTTCCATAGCACTTACATATTTACTGTTGTCTCATTTAGCATTTGTTTTCGGACATACTCCTAAATTCAAATACAATACAACATTAATAACGGCAATTTTAATTGTTGTTTCTGCAGTTTATTCCGTCATAAATACGCTCGGCGAGCCTAAAGTAACGGAAATAGAAATCTCCGTTCCGAATTTACCTGTAAATAAATTAACTATCGTTCAATTGGCGGATATTCATATAGATGTTACGACAAAATATGATACTATAAAAAGAATAGTTGAAATAACGAATTCATTAAATCCAGATCTCATTGCATTTGTCGGAGATTTGGCAGATACCGATATAACCAATACTTATGAAAAGTACGGATTATCGAAATTCAAATCCAAATACGGAACTTTTGCCGTCAGCGGTAACCACGAATATTATAGAGGAATAACAAGCTATGAAGATGTTTGCGAAAAATTGAATTTTAATCTTTTAAACAACGAAAATGTTTTGGTAGACGACAAATTTTATATTGCAGGTATTACTGACCCCACATCGATAGCGGCAAATTATAAACCTTTAAACGTTGCAAAATCTTTACAAAACGTAGATTTTAATAAACCGGTAATATTTTTATCTCATCAGCCGAACCCGTTTTTTGAAAGCCAAAAATATCCCATAACGATACAGCTTTCAGGACATACACATGCAGGACAAATTCCGCCTTTTGATATTATCGAATACTTTTTATACAAATACTTTTGCGGATTGTATAAAGAGGTATATCCGAATTACACATCTTATATTTATGTAACTGCAGGGACAAGATGGTGGGGTCCGCCGATGAGACTTTTTTCCAAATCGGAAATAGTAAAAATTACCCTATTAAAAAATAGTTAAACAATTGAATAACCGAAAAGTAGCCGGTTTATGATTCGTAGTTAATGGTTTAATATATTTTTCTTTTCAAAAAATCAAAGTGTTTATCAAAAATTGCAAAGCAATTTTTGCCAAAAACTTTTTAATGATTCAACTTTTCAACTATATTTACAAATCACTATATATAGTTGTAAAATCCATATAAAAGAACAATATATTGTGTTTTGGATATTGACAAACATTAAATTAATAATTATAATTAGTTGTAATTTTAAAATATTTATCGGTGTTTTTGACAAACTTAATAGGAAATTCCGTTAGAATCGGAAGCACTCCCGGTGCTGTGATAGGGGACGAAAAACTTTAATAAAGTCACTGTTTAAACTTTTTAAGCGGGAAGACAAAGTTTAGTAGGTTATTACCCTTAAGCCAGAAGACCTGCCGGTAAAACGATATTCACACATATTGCAAGTTGTCGAGGAATGACTTGAATATTTCATATGGAAACAAGAAAACAGGGTGCATTTCCATATTTGTAAAAATGTTGTTATAAAATACAAATAGGGGGAAATGCAAATGGAACAAATCTTATCTGTTTTTGACAGTATCTTAAAAAGAGACGGCAAAGAAGAAAAATTCAATTTTCAAAAAATCCAACAGGCAATATTAAAAGCGGGCAAAGCTACCGGAGAGTTTGACGAAAAAATTGCTTTACGGTTAACGGTTAAAGTGTTAAGTATCGCTCAGGAAACAATCGTTAACAAAAAGCCTACCGTAGAACAAATACAAGACATCGTTGAAGAAGTGTTATTAAATTCTCCTTACAAAGCGTCGGCAAAAGCATTTATCATATACAGAGAACAACACTCGAAAATAAGAGATATCGTCTCCACTTTTAACGTGGATTTGGTTGACCAATACTTATATAAAAAAGATTGGCAGGTAAAAGAAAACAGCAATATGTCGTACTCTCTTCAAGGATTAAATAATTACATTTCTTCGGAAATCAGCAAAACGTATTGGTTAAATAAAATTTATCCGAATGAAATAAAACAGGCACACAGCGAAGGCGATTTGCATATACACGATTTGGGAATTTTGGGCGTATATTGTGTCGGTTGGGACTTATACGATTTGCTTGTTACCGGTTTTAAAGGTGTTGCCGGTAAAGTTGAATCCAAACCTGCAAAACATTTCAAAACGGCATTGGGACAAATTATAAACTTCTTTTTCACTTTACAGGGAGAAGCTGCAGGCGCGCAGGCATTTTCAAGTTTTGATACGCTTCTTGCACCGTTTATTGCTTACGATAATTTATCATATAAAGAAGTAAAACAGGCGTTACAGGAATTTTTATTTAACTTGAACGTTCCTACGCGTGTAGGGTTTCAGTCGCCGTTTACGAATTTGACTTTTGATTTGAGAGTGCCTAAACATTATAAAGACGAAGCCGTAATTATCGGAGGGAAACCGCAACCTAAAACTTACGGCGATTTTCAAAAAGAAATGGACGTGTTGAACAAAGCATTTTTGGAAGTTATGCTTGAAGGCGATGCTAAAGGAAGAGTATTCAGTTTTCCTATACCTACATATAATATAGGCAAAGATTTTGACTGGGACAACCCGGAACTTAAACTGTTGTGGGACATAACGGCAAAGTACGGTATTCCTTATTTTGCAAATTTTGTTAACTCGGATATGGACCCGGACGATGCAAGAAGTATGTGTTGTCGTCTTAGAATAGATAACAGAGAACTCAGAAGAAGAGGCGGCGGACTTTTCGGTGCGTCACCTCTTACAGGCTCCATAGGAGTGGTTACTTTAAATATGCCGCGTTTGGGATATTCGGCAAAAGATGAAAAAGATTTTTTTGAAAAACTTGAAAAATTGATGGATACGGCAAAAGAAAGTTTGGAAATAAAAAGAAAAGTTTTGGAAAAACTTACCGACCAAAATCTTTATCCTTACATGAGCTTTTATTTAAGAAACATCAAACAAAGATTCGGTTGTTACTGGAAAAATCATTTTTCAACTATAGGTGTCGTAGGTATGAACGAGTGTTGTTTAAACTTTTTAAAAGAAAACATTGCAAGTTTGCAGGGGAGAAATTTCGCTTTAAAAGTTTTAAATTTTATGAGAGACAAATTACAAAAATTTCAGGAAGAAACCGGGAACATTTATAATTTGGAAGCCACGCCTGCAGAAGGTACTTCTTACAGACTTGCAAAGATAGACAGACAAAAGTATTCCGATATAATTTTTGCAAATATGCCGGCGGTAAAAGAAAACAAGCCTCCTTTTTATACCAACTCCACACAGCTGCCGGTAAACTATACCGATGACTTGTTTGAAGTATTGGAATTGCAGCACGAAATACAATCTTTATATACCGGCGGAACGGTTCAACATATGTTTATCGGCGAGAGAATTACCGATACCGAAGCAATGAAAAATTTTATTAAAACGGCGTTTACCAATTACAAGTTGCCGTATATGTCAATAACTCCTACATTCAGCGTTTGTCCTAACGACGGTTACCTTAACGGAGAAGTTGCAGTTTGTCCTCATTGCGGTGCTACGTGTGAAATTTATTCAAGAGTAGTCGGTTATTTAAGACCTGTTTCTCAATGGAATGAAGGTAAACAGGAAGAATATAAAATAAGAAAAGCGGCAAGCATGTAAAATTGCCGAAGGCAATTTTGTGTGCCTGTTGAACAGTTGAACAGTTTAATGTATTTTTTGCTTCGCAAAAAATCTGATAATTTATCAAAAACATTTCAATATGCACAACACTCTTTAACTGTTCAATCTTTCAACTTTTCAACTGGAGAATATGGAGTATTTTTATGAGAATAGGCGGACTGCAAAAATTTTCGTTTATAGATTATCCGCAAAAAACGGCTGCCGTAGTTTTTACACAAGGGTGCAATTTCAGGTGTGAGTATTGTCATAACCCGGAACTTGTTTACTACAATATGTTTCAGGTTCCCATACCTGAACAACAGGTTTTATCGTTTCTTGAAACAAGAAAAAATCAGTTGAACGCCGTCGTAATAACTGGCGGCGAACCGACTTTGCAAAGCGATTTGACGGATTTTATGAAAAAAATAAAAAGTATGGGATATTTGATTAAACTTGACACTAACGGCTCAAACCCGGAAAAATTAAAAGAAATCGTAGACGCAAAACTTGCCGATTTTATTGCTATGGACATAAAAGCTCCTTTTGACAAATACAATAATGTATGTTGTGTTCCGGTAGATATTAACGATATAAAGTTGAGTATTGAAATAATAAAAAGTTCCAGACTGGATTTTCTGTTCAGAACCACTTACGACAAATCCAAACTGGTCGATAAAGATATACAAACAATGACGGATTTTCTTAATGTGGACAATCGCTATAAAATACAAAAATGTAACGATATTTTACATTAAAACAAATATCAAGCAATTATGCATTACTTAAAAAAATTTTTATTGCATATTTTGATTTTTTCTTTTTTAATCGTAACGGTAATACCGCAAGGTATAACTGCCGCAAACGTTATTGAAAATTTTCAAAACATATATGAACGTTCCTATGACGATAATTATCAAACCGTAAACGGAACGAACATCCGCCAACTTTTTAACGGTTGTTTATCAGACGGACTTTTTGTCGAAGCATTATCGAATTATAAGAGAGAAGAATTTTTAAAATCTTGGATAAAAGCGCTTAAACAAAAAGGCTTGAAAGATAAAGAAATCATTTCAATTATAAATTCTTGGGCACAAAACCATAAAAAGTTTTTCAAGAACGGCAATAAGGAAAATGAAAAAGAAGTTAATCCGGATGTTACCGATACGGTATTAAAACAAAATAAGTCCTCTTTAAAAGGTCTGCTGTTAAAGATAAAAGAATTTGTAAAAACCGATTTGTCAAAATTCAAGACAGTTTTCAATTATAAGTATTCAGGAACCAATCCTTTAAATTTGGATGAGCAAACAATAAAAAATATGCAGTCCAACATAAAATATTTCCCTTTCATACAGTTTATGCTCGGTTTTGATTTATACGGATCTTTTTCAACGATATTTATGCAGTCTAACGGGTACGGACTTGCGCCAATATCGTTAGTGATGTCGCTGCTTGCACCGATATCGTTTGCCGTTTCCGGTATCGGCGGCGTTATCGGTGACAAAATTTCAAAAAGGAATTTAATTATAGTATCAATAACAGTTCACGCGTTAGGGACAATATTTTTTGCTTTGTCAGGGCTTTCGCCCATGTTGCTTGTAGCATCACAAGTTCTTCCTACGATAGGAATTTCACTGTTATCTTTATCGTTAAGTCCTTTCTTGTATGAATCTCTTAACAATTTGGGTGAAAAAGATTCGTTTAAAGAAATTTACGGTTCTAATATGTCGTTGTTTTGGATAATAATGTCGGTATCGTCATTGTTGGGCGGGGCAATAGCATATTTGACAAGCCAGTTTACTGTAATAGTTGCAGCCGCAATTCCAGACATATTAATAACCGCAGGTGCGTTTATATTTACTCATAACGAAAAAATTAAAAACGGGAATAAAGAAAGAACGCATGAAGAAAAAGAAGTTGTAAATAAAGAAAAGAAAACTTTAAAACAAATTTTATCGAATTTGGCTGCTCCGGTAACAAAACTTTCTTCGGACAAAAAAACGTTGTCTCTTGCAATAATCAATATAGTAGTAAACAATATCTTTTTTGTCGTGTTATGTTTTTTCTTGCAGCCCGCTTTAATATCTGCAGGCGTGAATGTCGGTCTGCTTGCTCCGGTTTATTTTGCGGCAAACATACTGCAATCTGTAGCATCTCACTTTATAGGAAAGTTCGGTTTTATAACGGAAAACAAAACCGTAAGAACAGCATTTTTCGGTGCCGCTGCGGTGATGTTCTTTTTGTTTGTCATTACGGAACATCCCATATTTTTAGTGCTTATATACGCCGCAATGAATTTTTGGCAAGGAACATCTTCGTTAACGGAAGTTTCTTCGGTATATAAAGTGTTGGACGATAATATGAAATCGAAATGGCTCGGTTTTAAAGCGATGTTCGGTACGATAATATCGACGATTACGCAAATTTCAATAAGCGGTCTTCTTGCAATAGGGATATCGAACAACGTTATAATTTTTGCGGCGGTCGCTTTAATTACATCCGCTTCTATTTTAGTTCCGAAAATTTTTGATATAAAGAAAAAACGTTCAATCGTTAAAAATATCGAAATAAGTACCGACAACGTTAAAGCGATGTTGTCGGCTGCATAAAAAGTTTTTCGATATAAATTGTTTTATAATTTTATATAATAGTTTAAATCAAAAAGTTACGGAAAACATATGAGACAGCCTCACGGACAAAATTTTCTTATAGATAAAAATATTGCACATAGAATAGTTGAATGTGCAAATATACAAAAAACGGATACCGTTATAGAAATCGGTCCCGGCAAAGCTGCGCTTACCGATATTTTAAAAGATTTGACAGACAATTTGATTGCTGTTGATATAGATGCGAATTTGGCAAACAATTTGAAAATAAAATATAAGGATAACAAAAACGTTACGGTGATAAATAAAGATTTTTTAAAATTCGAGTTGCCGGACAAACCTTTTAAAATAGTTGCAAATCTGCCTTACAATGTTGGAACTGCAATAGTTCAAACGTTTTTACCGAACAAAAATTTTGTTTCCGCTGTTATAATGCTGCAAAAAGACGTTATTGCGAGGCTTGTAAGTAAAGAAGGAACTAAAGATTACGGGTACATATCTCTTTTTACGAAATATTATGCCGATACCGAGTTTTTGTTTGACGTTGCGCCCGGCTGTTTCAGTCCGAAACCGCAAGTAATGTCGTCTGTAGCAAAACTTATAAACAAGTTACCGCAAGAACCTAATATAAAATTGTTTCCTTTAATAAAACATTGTTTTACAATGAGAAGAAAAACCATGCTAAACTGTTTGTCGTCGTTTCTTAAAATTGATAAAATTCCAGTTGCAAAAATTTTGACGGCAAACAATATTGACGAAATGCTGCGTCCCGATAAACTTACGTTGGAACAATATAAAACGTTATCCGAAAAAATATAATTACAGGTTTTTGCAATGCTCTATCCGTATTGCCCCGCAAAACCGTCGAGCATTTTGGTTGTTATTTCTTTTCCAGTTCAGAAATTCTTTTTTCCAATTTCTTTTGTTCGTTAAGGACAAATTTCATTGCATCTGCAATCGGGTCGGGCAATTTTGCGTGTTCAAGGCAGTTAATTTCTTCTTTAGTAAAACCTATACTTACTTTTGCGGGTATTCCCACTGCCGTAGCATTTGCAGGGACGTTGTGCGTTACTACCGATGCGGCTCCTATTCTTGCATTGTCTCCTATCGTTATTGCGCCCATAACAATTGCATTTGAGCCGACAATAATGTTGTTGCCTAACGTAGGGTGTCTTTTTTCTTTTTTTAAAGATGTTCCGCCCAAAACAACGCCTTTATATAATAAAACGTCGTCGCCGATTTCGGTGGTTTCACCTATAACTATTCCCATACCGTGGTCAATAAAAATGCCTCTTCCTATTTTTGCGCCGGGATGAATTTCTATTCCTGTAAAAAATCTTGTTATATGCGACAAAAGTCTTGCAAAAAAGAAAAAGTTGCGTTTCCACAAATAATGAGATACCCTGTGTGCCCATATTGCGTGAAGTCCCGGATAACATAAAAGAACCTCAACCCACGAGCGTGCTGCAGGGTCTTTTTTAAATACGGTTTGAATGTCCTCTTTCAATAGTGAAAATTTTTTCATAAAATGTATTATACAAAAAAGAAGGGCTTTTGTATATTTTAATAATTTTGTAAAATATATTTATGAAAAATATTAAAAGTTTAATTATTGTTTTTGTAACTTTAATTTTTTCTCTCTCAAACGCGCAAGCTTTTTTATCACAAAACGATGTCGGTACGACGACGGCACAATTTTTAAAGCTCGGAATAGGAGCAAAAAGTGCAGGTATGGGTAACGCCGTTACAAGCGTTTATAACGCTACCGACTCAATTTATTGGAACCCTGCAAATTTAAGTTTTGTCGACAAAAAAGAACTTTCTTTTTCTCACACGATATGGTTTGAAGACATAAATTATGAGTGGCTGGCTTTTGCATTACCTACGAAGGAAGCCGGCGTGTTCGGTTTTGCATTGCAGTACGTTTCTTACGGAAGTATGGATAAAGTTGACAATACAAACACCGCCGACGGTTCTTTTTCGCCGATAGATATGGCGCTGTATTTATCTTATGCGAACAGTTATGAGAAGTTCAATTTCGGGTTAAACTTGAAATATATTTATTCAAAAATAGAAAATTCGGCTTCTGCCGTCGCAATAGATTTAGGCGGAAATTATGACATAAATAACGGTAAAACTTTTATAGGTGCGGCAATTACGAATTTCGGTACCGATATGAAGTTCAACAAAACTACCGAACCGTTACCGTTTTTGTTTAAGGCGGGTGCATCGCATTTTATTTTTGACGAGTGGCTCGTTTCTCTTGACTTGAACTTTCCCAGAGACAACGATTTTTACGTTAATTTGGGAACGCAATATACGCTTGAAGTTATAAAAAACATGGACTGCTTTTTCAGAGTAGGTTATGAAGGGAGAAATAAAGATATACCCGGGTTTAACTGGATAAATTTCGGGTTCGGGCTTCAATATTCGGATTACGGTTTCGATTATGCGTTCGTACCTTACGGCGATATAGGTATGACGCACAGATTTTCCGCCAGCATAAAGTTCGGTAAAAAGGTAGAGGTGGAACAAGAATAATGATAATAGGTCTTACAGGCTCGTACTGCTCCGGAAAAGATACCGTTGCCGATTACATAGTTAAAAAAAACGGGTTTATACATTTTTCGTTATCCGACGAAATAAGACTTTTAATGAAAGAGCAAAACATTGAACCGACCAGAGAAAATTTAATTAAGTTCGGAACAAAGTTAAGGCAGGATAACGGTAACGGAGTTTTGGCAAAATCCGTTATAAAAAAGTTTCAAACGGGTAAAAATTATTGTATTACTTCCATAAGACACAGTGAAGAAGTAAAAACGTTTAGGACAATCGAAAATTTCGTTTTAATAAACGTTGATGCTCCTCAACAAATAAGGTTTGAAAGAATGCAATCAAGAAAGCGTCCCGGAGACCCTCAAACTTTGGAAAAGTTTGTCGAATTGGAACGAAAAGAAGCGCAAAGTTCCGGTTCCGGTCAGCAGGTTGCTTTATGTTGTAAAATGGCCGATATTGTTTTTGTCAACGACACTTCTGACATAAACTTTTTATATCGAAAAATAGATAATCTGTTAAAACGGTTACAATCGAAATATCATGAATAGTGCCGACGTTATAGTAATAGGTGCCGGAGCTTCAGGTCTTATTGCCGCCGGTGTTGCCGCACGAAAAGGATTGAAAGTTTTGCTTTTGGAACGCAAAACAAGACCTGCAATAAAACTTTCAATTACCGGTAAAGGTCGCTGCAACGTTACCAACAGTGCCGACATAAAAGAGTTCGTTGCACAATTCGGAGATAACGGGAAGTTTTTATATGGCGCTTTTAACAAATTTTTCAATACCGATACGATAAACTTTTTTGAAGAGTTGGGTGTGAACTGCCGCTTGGAGCGCGGAGGAAGATATTTCCCGCAAAGTAACGATGCGCACGATATAGTTAGCGCTTTAATAAAGTTTGTAAAAAACGGTAACGTAAAAATCGTTACGAACGCTTACGTATCGAAATTTCGTTTTGAAAACAAAAAAATTAAAAACGTAATTTTAAAAGACGGAACAAAATATTCTGCCGATAAATTTATTTTGGCTACCGGCGGAAAAAGTTATCCGTTAACCGGTTCCGACGGTAACGGGTACGCTCTTGCAGAAAGAGCCGGACACACGATAATAAATCCGTCACCGTCGCTTGTTCCGTTGGTTTCCGACGATAAATATTTAAAATTCTTAAATAAATTAAAACTTAAAAATATAGAAATTTCGGTTATATGCAATAACAACCCTGTCAAAACTTTGTTCGGCGAAATAGAGTTTACGATTTTCGGTTTAACGGGTCCGCTTATACTTACTGTAAGCTCTTCGGTTTATGAACTGCTTCAACAAAAAAATGCAAACGTTGAAATTGCAATAAACTTGAAACCTGCGCTTGACGATAAACAGTTGGACGCAAGGCTTGTAAGAGAATTGAACGGTTTCGGGAATATGCCCATAAAAAATATGTTAAAAACCTTGCTTCCGTTACAAATGACGGATGTTTTTATGAAAAAAAATAATATTAAACTCACAGAAAAATGTTCGTCGGTAAACAAAGGAAAACGTAAAAAAATTTTTGACGGTCTGAGACAAATGAAATTTAAAATAGTTTCTACAAGACCTATAGATGAGGCCATAGTTACAAAAGGCGGTATAAGTTTAAAAGAAGTTGAACAAAGCACTATGAAATCTAAATTGGTTGACAATTTATATTTCTGCGGTGAAATCTTGGATATTGACGGACCTACAGGCGGGTTCAATTTACAGGCTGCATTTTCTACCGGATACCTTGCGGGCGAATCTGTTTGAAAATTTTAATTAATAATAATGTATTCTGTTTTTTAATTGTACAATTGTCGATTGAAAATTTTATGAAATTAAGATATGTTTTCATTTTTCGGTTTTTCCGTTGACAAATCAGCTTTAGACGCAACTTCAAAACTGAAAAATGAAAACATACCTTAAAGTTTATCGTATTTTTAAGTTGTATCGGGAAAAACGGAAAATCAAAAAAACGATAAGACAAGTTTTTTATTAGAGAACGATTTTAATAATTTATCTTTAAGTTTAATAATAATGAATACAAAATTTGTTTATAATTTTTTAGGAGATTACAAAATTGAGCATCTTTGAAATTGTTATGTTGTTATGTTTTGCAAGTGCGTGGCCGTTTTCAATTTATAAAAGTTATAAGTCAAGACAGAATGCAGGTAAAAGTCTTTTGTTTATGTTTGTTGTGGAAATCGGTTACGTTGCAGGTATGCTGCACAAATATTTTTATAATATGGACGGCGTTTTTTATTTGTATTTATTCAACTTTTGTTTGGTTTTAATAGATGTATGTTTATATTACAGAAATTATTCGCTAACAAAGAAAATTGAAGAAACTCAATATCATATATAAAAATTTTATATAATCGTTATTGATATTATTTTATCAACGGACTTTTTTGTTTTTTGTAAAGATTGTTTAAGAATATAAGATACGCTTTTGTTATCGTATTTCGTTAACAAATCTTCTTTTTGCAAATTTTGCGGAAGTTTTGCTCCTGCCGAAACAAGATAATCGTATATGCTTTTATCGTTAACGTATGACAAGGGAGTATTTCCGTAACTGTTTATATCGTTTAAATATGAGCCGCCTTTTTCGGTTACGAGTTTTACAAAATCAAAATTGTTATTTATGCATGCAAAATGTAACGGTGTAAAGCCTGACTTGTTTTTGATATTAACGCTGACATTATTGTTTATTAACATATCGATATAAGGTAAATTCTGTTCGACACAAAATTTCAGCATTAATTTTTCAAGTTCGTCGTTTGTAAAAATAACGATTTTATTTTTTATAATGAAATTTAAAATGTCGGGTTTGCCTGTTTTTATCGATTCATAAATTAAAGTATCTTTTATTTCATTAAAATTTTTGTTGTTGACGGCGTATAAAACATTTATATGTTTTTTTAAAATTTCTTTTGTCCAATTATCAAACCGATATTCTTCAAAAGATAACGTGTCCATAACTTTACCGGCGGCAAATTTAGGTATGTTTATTATCGTGTTCGGAAGATTATAAATCGACGAAACGATAAAATCGTATTTTTCAGAAATGTTTTTATATGTGTTGCCAGCTTTAAATCCTAAAACAAATCCCGCTATAAATATCATTATAACGATAAGTACGGCAAATCCGTTTTTTAAATTCATTGACTGAACCTCTTAAACCGGTTTAAAACAAAATACATTACGTTTTTATTATATAAAATTTTATAAAATATTCGGATATTTTTTATATTTATAATTGAATTTTTTTGATATCTTTGACGTAAAAAGTCTTTTAATTTTTTACAATTAAAGTTATTATTAAAAAAGCTGTAAGAATTGTAAGTGCTGCGACCGATATTAAAATCCATTTTAATATTTTAAATAATTTGTTCAAAACAACGTCGGTTTGAAAAAATTGTTGCTGAACAAAGTTTGTCAATGCGGCAGATAATATCGTAAAATCGTCTATCCATCCTGCGATGGGAACGTCAGGTATCAAATCTATCGGGGAAATTCCGTAAATGATTGCCGATACAAGCAATATCCACGCCCATACTTTTTTATTGCCGTTTTCTTCAATACTTTTGTTTTTTTGTTTCGGATATTCGTCAACAATTTCCGGTTCTATCGGTTTTTGTTCTTGTGTCATTTTTGCTCCGTATTTCCACAATTATACAAACCTTTTAAAAGTATATGTTATTCTTTTTTATAAGTTTTGTCTATATGTTTTTTTGTAGCGTAGCAATTAGTATAGTTTTTAATTTACATAAAATTTTGTTGTTTTGTAAATTTTTCAACAAACAATTTTATTACTTCAGGATTATCTTTAAAATTTAACATTAACGATAAGAGCTCTTCTTGTTTGAGCCCGCACTTATCTAATAAATATTTTAAAATGATAAAATCTTCTTTGTTAAAACAAATATTGTTTGCCGCTGCAAACAACAATGTTTCGCCATATTTATTTTTGATATTCGGGGTATAGTTCTGTTTTTCAATAAGATATTTTAAAATATCAACTCTTGAATTTTCCAAAACTTTAAACAATATTTTTTCCCTTTTAGGAAAATGCAATTGTTCCGTTAAATATTTTTTGTTTTTTTACTGCCTTCAACAATACCGTATAATTTTTTATTTATATTTTCTATTTCATAGCAAATATTGTCTCGAAAGCGGAATTCTTTAAAAATATAAGTTAATATGTTTGCTTTATCGTAGTCTTGTAAAGCATCATTATAATTTTTTAAACATACTTTTATAAAACCGCTGTAAAAGTAAAGTTCATAGATATATTCTTTTGAAAAAGAAAAAGGAATA
>JAZNAT010000022.1:0-22581 GCA_045586665.1 Endomicrobiaceae bacterium
TTGACATATTTAATTTATTTTTGTAAATTATACAGATTATAAAGAAGTAAGTCAATGGGAGTAAACGAAAATGTATGCAATAGTTATGACAGGTGGAAAACAGTATAAAGTGGAAAAAGGTTTGAACGTCGTTATTGAAAAACTTGATGAAGCGCAGGAAGGTAAAGAAGTCGTTTTGGACCAAGTTTTAATGGTAGCCGACGGCGATAAAGTTACGGTAGGAAAACCGACGGTTGAGGGTGCTACGGTAACGGCTAAAGTAGTTGCACAAAAAAGATTGCCGAAAGTTCTTGTTTTCAAAAAAAGACCTAAAAAGGGTTATAAAAAGATGCAGGGACACAGACAATACGTAACCGAAATAGAAATTACGGATATAAAGGCTTAAAAGTTTTTAGGAGAAGAAAATGGCACATGTAAAAGGACAAGGTTCTACCAGTAACGGTAGAGATTCTCAAGGTAAAAGATTAGGTGTAAAGATATACGGTGACCAGCTTGCACAGGCAGGCGCTATTATCGTCAGACAAAGAGGAACGAAATTTCATCCCGGATTGAATGTAGGTATGGGAAAGGATAACACTTTGTTTGCAAAAGTTGCAGGAACGGTAAAGTTTGTAAGAAAAGCCGGAGACAGATGTTTCGTTAATGTGGAACCTTCTGCAAACTAAGGAAAATAATGTTTATAGATAAAGCAAAAATTTTTGTTACAGCCGGTCGCGGTGGCGACGGCTGTATTTCTTTTAGAAGGGAAAAGTACGTTCCGCTGGGAGGTCCCGACGGCGGTAACGGCGGTAAAGGCGGTGACGTATATATACAAACCGATAATAAAAAATCCACTCTTTTGGACTTGTCTTACAGACCGAAATTTTTTGCAGCCGACGGCAGCAAAGGAGAAAATTCCAACAAGTACGGAAAGTACGGAAAAGATCTGGTTATAACCGTTCCCGTCGGAACGCTGATATATAAAAATAAAGAACTTTTTGCCGATTTGAAACAAGAAGGACAAAAAGTGCTTGTTGCAAAAGGCGGCAGAGGCGGAAGAGGAAACTCCGCTTTCAAAACGCAAAAACATACAGTTCCGCGTATTGCCGAGAAAGGTGAACCGGGAGAGACATCCGAAATCGAACTTGAATTAAGACTGATTGCAGATGTAGGTTTGGTAGGTTTTCCGAATGCCGGAAAATCCACTTTTTTGTCAGTGGTAAGTTCTGCGAGACCGAAAATAGCCGATTATCCGTTTACTACATTGGAACCGAATTTGGGTGTGGTTTCTTTTGGCGACAAGCAGGTTGTTATTGCCGATATTCCCGGTATTATTGAAGGTGCAAGTTCCGGAAAAGGGCTGGGACTTGAATTTTTAAGACATATAAAAAGAACGAAAGTTTTGTTGTATATGATAGACGTAAGCGGATTTGACGGAAAAGATCCTTACGATGTTTATAAAGTGCTTAATTCGGAACTGAAAAAATACTCGAAATATTTGTCGAAAAAACATATGATAATTGCTTTAAACAAGCTTGATGCGACCGATACCGCTTTAGAAAACGTAAAAAAGTTCAAAAAGAACGTTAAAAACAAAAAAATAT
Organism: Endomicrobiaceae bacterium; assembly: GCA_045586665.1. GTDB lineage: Bacteria > Elusimicrobiota > Endomicrobiia > Endomicrobiales > Endomicrobiaceae > Ruminimicrobiellum. Next base: position 1,584 of record JAZNAT010000022.1, read on the forward strand.
TTCCCATATCGAACGTAACCAAAGAAGGTATAGATAAACTTCTTGCCGCTTTATCAAAACTTACCGAAATGCCGGCAAAAGAAGAAGACATAGAATCCGTTCCGGTAAAAAAGTATGTTTATGAACCGGATTTTACGATAAACGTTGAAGATGACGGAGTTTATGTCGTTTCAGGCAAAAAAATAGAAACGTTAACCGAAATGACGAAGTTTAACGAAGACGAGGCATTAAGAAGGTTTCAAAACATTTTAAAAAAGATGGGTGTAGAGCTTGCTTTGGAACAGAAAGGATGCAAAGTCGGAGATACCGTCCGTATAGGAAATTTGGAATTTGAATTTACAAAGTAAACCTTTTCGAAAAAAATAAAAATAACTTGTGTAACGCCTTTGTTTTTCGGGATTGTGCGTTGGTAAAAAAATTTAAACGCAACTGCAAAAACCGAAAATCAAAGGCGTTAATCAAATTCGTCATACTTTTTTAATATTAGGTTTCAAAACCGAATATTAAAAATTCTTCATTTCAACTATAAATTGTCATTAAAATTTTATATAATATTACAACGTAAAAAACGTTGACAAAAAATTTTAATGTCCTATACTTCTTATAGGTATTTATTATGATAAAAATGGCGGGAAACTTTAACGATTTTATCTTGCGGAAAATACTTTCAAAAGTTATCTGTTTTTCGGTAGCTTTAATCGTCATTTTTAACTGTATTTTGCCGTCTTTTATTTTTGAAATCGATTTTTCCGATTTTTCAAAACTTTCTTCAATACAGAAAGATGTTTTTTCAGCCGTATTTTTGATTTCTTCAACGATAGAAAAAATAAATTTTTCGCTGACGTCAAATCTGCTTGAACCTTCAACTTCAAATAAAAAAGATTCTCCGAAAAAAGAAAATAAAGCGGCTCACGCATCCGGAGATGTTATAATTACGGGTTTTCAGTTTCAAAACAATTTGATACAGTATTGTATAAACGGCATAAACGTAACCGTTTATGACAAAATACGTATGCCTATTGCTTTATGTAACGGATTTTTTACGCGGTACAAAACCGTTTATTTTATAATTATGTTATTGTTTTTTTGTTCCGCAAAAAAAGTTTTCGGTAACGGTTATAAAAATTTAAGTATGCAATATATATAAACACCCGCTTTTTTTATGAAGCGGGTGTTTTCTTTTGGAGACGACATGAAAAATAAATTTTTAAACAAAGGTTTGCTTAAAAAAGTTACGGCTTTGTCGGTATCGGCGGCTTTTTTAATTACTTCGGCGTTAAGCGATTTGACTTACGCTTCGCTTGGCACGGCAATGTCTTCGACAATTTCCGGAGCATCCGTTTCCGTCCCCATAATACCGTCTTCTTTAGGAAAAATAACGTCGGCAAAATATTTTGACAGTAAAGACATAATAATAAACATACAGGACCTTCACTGTCATGCCGAAACTCAAAGAAAAATCGCTTCCATAATAGGATATATAGATAATTTTTACGGACTTGATAAAGTTTATTTGGAAGGTGCTTTTAAAAACGTAGATACGTCGTGGCTTTCTTCGTTTAACGATAGCAAAGACGGTTCCAACGTTTTGGAATCGCTTATAAATAACGGTAAACTCAGCGGAACGGAATATTACTCGATAGTAAACAACAAAAAAAATTTCGTGTCTGGTATAGAAAACGAACAGCTTTATAAAGAAAATATAAAACTTTTGGGTGAGATTATAACGCTGTATCCGGAAATTGAAGCCGTATGTACGGAACTTGAAAAGGAAATAAAAAAAATAAAAAGAGACTATTCGGGAAGACAGGCAAGAAAACTTGAAAAAGTCGTAACTTCTTTCCGTAAAAAAGAGATAACGGCAAAAGATTTTTATAAAGAACTTGCCGTTTTTGCCGACTCTTTAGGACTTTCAATAACGAAATATCCGAACGTATCGGCATATATAGTTCTGCTTGAAAAAGCACAGGTACTTGACAATAAAAAAGTCATAAGCGAGTTCGGACGTTTTACGTCGGATTTGAAAAACGAAATACCTTACGGAGAGTTTTCGGAGCTGTTAAAGAAAAGCAATAATTTTAACAATATTGAAGACATTGCCGATGATTTGATAAATTTCAACAGAAGATTTTCCATAACCAAAAAACTTAAACTGGTGAATTTGGAAACGTTCTTTACGTATTTGGAGTTTAACGGAAACATTAATCCGGTCTCTCTTATTAAAGAAGAAGAAGCTTTCATAAACGAACTTTATACAAAAATGGGCAGAACGAAATATGAAAGAGAAGTAAGTTTTTTATCGGAATTTATACCTGTAATAAAAAAATATTTTACCGCCGACATTTCCGCCGATGAGTACTATAATTTTGAAAAAGATTACAACAAATTCAGAATAGTTTGGACGTCGTATTTTGCGGACAATGCCGTAAAAAATTTGGATAAATATTATAAGCTGTTATCCGATTATCACAAAAACAACATCAAAAGAGACGGTATTTTTGCAGCTTCCATAATTTCACAAAACAACGTTTCGACGGCGGTTGAAATAAAAGATACGGTTTCTGCCGTTGAAAAAATAAAGTCAAATATTTCAAATAAAAATATAAAACTTGTAGTCACTGGCGGTTTTCATACGAGAGGCTTGGAAAAAATATTTGAAAAACAAAAAATTTCTTATGCTATCATAACACCAAAAATTACCGAACCGATAGAGCAGGCAAAACAAATTTATATAGATAACGTCATGTATTACTCGAAGATATTGAGAAACACTATAAATTTGGAACCGTTGACGCAGGAACCGTTAAACGTAAGTTTTCCTAAAATATTGAATGCCGTATTTACGCTCGTTCAAAACCCTTCTTTTGAAAATTTTTCAAAAGAAGAGACGATATTCGAAATTAAAAATTTCGTACGCGACTATGTTATAACCAAACAGTCGGATTTTTACGGAAACGTTGAAGTTTTAAACTGGGACATAATTTCTTACGAAGATGCCGGTAAAAAAATCGAATTTTTCGTCCGCTACAAAGATAACGGCAATAAAGCTGCGGTAAATGAAATAAACTACGTTTATTCCGACGGACAAATTACAGATTACGCTTCAATAGACGATGTAAAAACGTTAAGTATGGTAAAAAGAATTAAAAATTCCAAATATGCCAAACCGTCGATAGAACTGGAACCGAGCGGATCCGCAAGGGGAAAAATAGCCGAGCATGTATTGAAACCTTTAAGTGAAGTTTCGGACAAATTTTTATCTTTAATGCCGTTTGAACAGCTTCACATGACGATAGGTTACGATTCTTCTGATTTTTCCGATTCTCAAATGGACGAGGCGGTTGAAAGCGGTGATAAGAAGGGTGATATTTTTGTTGAGACAAAACTTTTGGGCGAAAGTTTTACGGACGTTAAAACGACGCTTAGAGGCACGTTGAAATTGATGCCGGACGGCGTTATAATTTATGAAATTACCGATGAAAATTTAATTGCTCAAATGATGGGATTAAGAGCAAAATTGATAAATAAAGATTCGAAATATAAAACGCCCAGTATCGTTCATATGACGATAGGAAGAATTTTTGATGAGACGTTGTTTGACGGTTCCGCTCAAGCGCGGCAGGAACTTTCCGATTTGTTGCAAAAGTTAAACGAAAAGATTTATGAAATAAACAACAAGAACGCTTTATCAAAAATAAAAACTTCTTTTACCGTAAAAGGAGGTTACGTTTCTTCAACCGGCGATAAAGATTTTTTAATCGAAAGATATTATCCGGAAAAATCGCAGCTTATCATATTTAAAAGTTTGTTTTCAAACGCACGCAAAAATTTTAAACTTATATACGACATAGTTGCCGCTCCTGCAGTTGAGGAAACGGTTTTCAGATTTGCACCGTTTTTTTTGACAACGCTTGCTGTTGCAAATCCCGCGTCTATAGTCCCGGTAATAGTAACGTCCGTCGTAGGCGTTTTGGGATTTTCCATAGCTCACTCTTTGGCGGATAAAATAACAAAACAAACGGATGTAAGAAATTGGAAAAGTTTTGTCATCCCTTCCGTAATTTTAACGGGAACTTATCTTGCCGTGTCTTTGGCGTTTCCGCAATTCAGTTTGCTGGCTCCGGTCGTAACGACCGTTTTGCATTCTTTAAACAATGTTTTTTCTTTACTTACGAAAGACGGGAAATTTAATCTTTTGAATATAATAAAAGCAGACCGGACAAAATCAGACGGACGGTATTTTGAAGATTCTTTAAAAGAGCTTCTTGTCGCTTTAAATTCGGTTATTGAAAAGTTGCCGCAAAAAAAAGCGGACGAACTTAAAAATATTTATAACGATTTAAGAATTGCCGAAGGGTTGTCCGATAAAAAAATTGCTGCCACTGCCGTAAAAGAGATTTCCGACTTTTTAAAAACCGAAGCCGAAAAAAATAAAAAGAGTTCTTACGGTGAAGACGGGAAATACTATTTTGAAGAAAATGTTTTGCTTGAACAGCTTTTAAATATTTCCGCCGTTTTAAACGATGAAGACGGAACCGTTCTTTTTGATGAAATGTTTAATTTCGTTATGCATCAGGCGACGGACAAAAAGAATTTTTCTACGCGTTTTCAGGATTATCTTTTAAGCTCGGCACGGTATTTGTACAATAACGGCAAAAAAGAGTATTTTCATAAAATATTGAATGCTCTTTACAATAACAAATCTCTTGTAAAAAATATTACGGAGTACGGACGGTTTGCTCTTCCGTTACCGTCGCCGATGTCTTTTGAGTCCGTTGAAAAGTGGGAAGAAAGTTTAAATCAAAGTATTTCCGCAGACAAAGACATATATTCGAATTGGTACCTTTCACAGGTGGATTTGTTTTTATCTTTGAACGACGACCAAGGGTACGAATATGCTAAGGCTTTGATAAGAGTTTTATATAAAACCGGTAAACAGACGACACCTCCTTACTTAAAAGCCAGACGTCAGGGATACGAATGGACGAAAGAGTTTTATGAAATTTGCGGCGTCGAAAACGACGTTTTTATTTCCGCCGAAAGTCCTGTTTTGCTTGAAGCCGAAGACGTTAAAGATTTTGTGCAAGACGTTTCGATACTTGAAAAATATAACTTATATTTAAGCGACGTAATTTCGCGACTTCAATATTCGGCTGCACAAGTTCCGTCGAACGCTTATTTTCAAAGCGAAGAGTTTTCGGATGTAATTTCGCAACTTAAAAAAGCTCTTTCGTTATCGAAACGTCAGCAGCTGCAGACCGTTACGCAGCAATTGAACCGCCTGATAGCTTCCGCCGGCTCAAACGGAACGGTTTTTAATGAAAAAGTTTTTGAAACTTTAATTCCGGTTATCGCTTTCGTTAAAAGCAGCGATACCGGGAAAAGTCTTTTAAATAGCGTTATCGATTATTTTAAAATATCCGTAAAAGATTTGTCTGCGGTCGCTCGTATTTATGAGATAAACAAAGAAGATGCGTTGTCTTTGTTCAGATTTATTTATAATTATGATACCGGGGTCAAAATAAATATTTCAAAACCGCAAAACCTCAAGGAAGCTTATGATCAAATTCCTAGCGAGTTAAAAAGTTTGATAACCGAATACGAGGATTTGGAAAAGTTTTATAAAAATATAGATATTGAGTTTGACAGTATAGAAAAAGAATCTTCTGTGTACGACAGAACCGTATTTATACCTGAATACGAACTTATTTTTGACAAGCTCCCTTCATCTTTTTTTGAAACCGAAGACGTTCGTCCGGTAAAATATTTCAGAACTTTAAAAAAACGGTTTCAACCGCAAACAACGGTTAATCCCGAATTTGACGTTTTGCATGTTTCTTCTTATTTTGATGCGTTGGATAACGTTTTGGAAAACAACGTTTTTGCATTGTCGGAAATGAATAAAGGCAACAAAGAGTCAATGATGGATGCTTTATATTTTACAGGAGAAATGATAAAAAATCTGGCCGTTTTTGACGACAGGCATGCAATGATGCTTGACGCTTCTTTTGAAAGGATAAAAAGCGGCTTTGAAAAAGATAAAATAAGTGTTGCCGAAATGGCGAAATTGAAACCGTGGACGGGAGACTCTCTTGACAGTATAGAACAGCTCCACACTCTTATAAATGCCGTTCATCAAAGTTCTATAGAATATTTTATGTCTGCATTAAAAGATAACGTTGCCGGAACAAAATATACGTTAAAGGAAAACGATAAAGAATATTTTTCTTTTTATGACTGTTCGCAAAAAGGCGTTTCAAGACGTATGCAGGAATTTCTTTCAAATTTGACGATAGACGGTATAAAAGGTTCTACCGTAAATATGGTTTCAAAAGACAACAAACTTATATGTTCAAAGAAATTGGGCATTCACAGCGTGGACATACTTGTGGATTTGGACGAAGGAATAAGAGTTAATTTCAACGATTCCGGCAGAGGGGACGGAAATGCTATGAGAACGGTTTTATTGGCATCGTTATTTTCTCAAGCCGGGTTTGATATTACCGACATAGATTCTAATGTTTCCGAAGATCGTTCCGTAACGGGAGTATGCAAATTTTCAGCGCATTATTCTGTGCCTGAAAATTTGTCAAGCGCACAGCAGTACTCTTATTTGTTTGCGCAGGCTTTAAATATTGTGTCAAATACCGTAAATTTGGATTTTGATATAGAAGGAAATGACGTCGATACCGGTAAACATTATTATAATAAATTTGACGTTCCTCACTTAACGGTAGATGAATTTCAAAAAATGAAAAGTTCGTCCGTTATGCCGCGAGGATTCGACAAAATAAGTTATTTGAAACAACAGTGGCAGGCAAGAATCCAATCTTTGAAAAACAGCGTTGAAAAGATGCAACACAAACAAAATGATTTTTCCGACGTTTACAAAATGTTGAGAATAAACTCGGAAAATGCAACTGTTTGGACGATAGTACAAAAATACGTTGAAGGAAAACTTGATATTAAAGACGGAAGACTGCAAATAAACGAAAATTACGATGCGACTTCCGATTTGCTTGACGCAATAAACTTGAATGTTGACGAAACGTTAAGACAGGCACAAATCATAAACCTTTTGAATTACGGTGATTTCAATTTTGAAACGGAAGCTTATATCGGCGGGATGATTGTTTTAAGCGGAGCTTTAAGACTTGACGATAAAGGCTGGATTTCGGTAAAACTTGCCGTTGATAAAGAAAGAAAAAGGGCAAAATGTGCGGTTACGGAGTTTGTCGATTTTGATGGTAACAGAACGAAACTTACATACGAAAAACTTATAGATAAATTAAACGCCGCAGGATATAAAGTAAAAAAACAAAAGCCGAGAAGCGTTTCTGAAAAAGAAAATACGTTGAAAGTTTTAAGAGAAAGAATTCTTCCATCCAAAGACGGAATATATATGAGAGGTATGGGTGTATCGGCAATGAATGAAGGATACGTTCCTGTACGTATAACTTACGATAAAGAAAAGGTTGACGAAAACGGTATGTGGGTAGCATCTTACGTTTCTCCGGAAGATGTTGCGACGATAATAAGAGCCAAAGCGTTAATGACGACAAACGGCGGAACCTTAAGTCACGCAAACATAACGGCAAGAGAAAACAACAAAACGGCAATATTGTCAAACGGCGTTTGGCGCAACGGAAAACTTGAAGTACCGTATTATATAATGGAATCCGAAATCCATGAACACGGTGCATATCAGGTTCAAAAAATATCCGAGCATAAAATAACTCTTAAAGAAGGTGACGTAGTTTTGGCTAACGGCGACAACGGAAGAATTTTGCTTTATAACGAAATATCCGAACAGGAAATAAATTTTATTGTGCATGCGATAGAAAATAACGATTCGGACAAAATCGTTTCATATATAAAAGAACATGAAACGTCTGCAAATATAAGACAGATTGTAGAATATATATTTTTGCAGGTTGTTGACGATAAAACGAAAAGCGCAATAACGGACGCTTTGCTTGAATGGAAAAAAGATACGGAAATAGGCAAAAAGGTATCGGAGCTTAACGGTGTATATGCAAGCGAAAAAATAAAAGCCGTAAAAGAAGTTCTGGAAAACATAAAATCCGTGGAAGACGAAAATATAAAATATTCCATATTAACGAAACTTGAAACGGAAATACAAACTGTAAAGTATTCCGCCGAGCAGGAAAAAGAACTAAAAGAACTTTTATTGTTAACGGAAACCATAAATAAAGAAAAACAAAAAGTAATGTCACAAGTACGTAAAGATTTAAAAGTTTTAAAAGCACGTGTGCTGCAACTTTTGAGTAAAGAATCTTTAACAAGTGAAGAAATCGACGAGCTTTTAAAAATAAACGAAAAGGCTAAAGTGTGGAACTTTTATGCAAGTTCATCGGTTAAAGAGTTGTCGGGAAAAATGGACGAAATTTTATCGGTGCAGGATATCGTTTCAGGTTATGACACAGAAATTAAAGGATTTGAACAAATATCCGCGCGCGATAACTTAAAGTACGGGACGAAAACTACAGAACTTGCAAAAATGGCAAAACTTTTTGCAGAACAAAAAGTGCAGGATACAGAAATTCCTCACGGTATCGGAATAAGTAAAAACGTTTTGAAAATATTTTTTGAGAATACGTCTTCGTCACAAAAGTTTTCACAGCTTGTCGAAGATTTTGAATCCGCAATAAAAACTTCCGACAAACAAAAAGCTTTTGATGCAGGAAGACAAATAACGAAACTTATTGACGAGCTCAACGATAAAAGTTTGGAAGAATTCCTTTTTTCAAAATTACGGCAAGATAAAAAGTATGCCGTAAGGTCTTCGGGTGTGGGTGAAGACGGTATAGCGCATGCATTTGCAGGGATGGCGAAAACCGAATTGAACGTTGACAAAAACGGAGTTTATGAAAGCGTAAAAAATTGTTGGAAATCTTTTTATGCGCAAAGCTGCATAGAAGATATGATAAAAGAAGGCATCGTTGTAGAACCTGCGCTGCTTGTGCAGGAAATGGTAAGCGGTGTTAAAAAAGCCGGAGTAATTTTCAGCAGAGATAACGACGGAAATTTAACTCTTGAAACTGTTTTAGGACTTGGAGAAGGGCTTGTTTCCGGAAGAATTACGCCGGACCATATTTCCGTAAGATCATCCGACGGAAGAATAGATTACCGCAGAGCGTTGAACAATATGACAAAGATTGAAGAAAGAGACGGTGGCGGAACCGTAATGTCGAAACTTACCGAAGAAGAAAAAATGGAAAGAGTTGTCGACGAAGCTACGATAAACAAACTTAAATATATCGCTTATCTTTTGGAAACCGATGCCCAGTATCCTGTAGACATTGAGTTTGCAATAGATGAAAACGGTAAAATTTATGTACTTCAAAGAAGACCGATAACGACTTTAACGAATTATCAATTTTCGGACGACGGTGTCGATTATGAAGATGTTACTGAAATAGAGCAATCTATTATTGACAACCTGATTGAAAACCTTAAAGCAATAATAAAATACGGAGATTTTACCGACACTATAACGCAAGTAAGACAAACTCTTGAAAATTTGCCTGAAAATTCTGCCGAAAAATATAAAATAATTTCCGACCAAATAAACGTTTTATTTAAAATTATTATGGCATCGAAAAACAAAAAATATAAAGACAGTCTGTTCGATTATATTCTGCCGTTTGCCGGTTACGTAAACGACCAGTCTACGGGAAAGTTGTTGTTCGATTCAATCTTGCCTCTTTTATTTGAAAATATGGAAGATGATAAAAAATATGAAGTCATATCCGCCGCAGGAGATATGATGAAAGTTTTGTTTGCGCAGGATAAAACATTTGCGGTAAAAATTGTTGAATCTCTTCTTGAAAAAGGCGTTATTGAAAAAGAGGAAGAAATTCCTTTTTCGATAATGAGCGGGTTAAGGGATTACGGCTATTCGGGACTTGAAACGTATTATTTGACCGTTTCAGAAGGGCTTGAAACCGATAAATCTTTTTCCGGTGTATTGAAACAAAGCTGTAGAAATATGTTCAATGTCGTATCAAACGAGCAAACTTTAAAAAATAAAGAAAACATAACGAAAATTTTGTACGAGCTTGATGTGCTTGCACAAAAAATCAACAAGGTAACGATTCCGCTTTTGCAGTATCAGCTGAACATGCTTTTTGAAGAAATCGTAAAAACGGTAAAAGAAGAAGATAATAAAAGTTTTGCCGACAAAATGTCAAACGAAATTTTTGATATAATACGTAAAATCGTTTCGGAAACCGAATCTCTGGATTATAAAAAAATCTCCGGCAGTATATCATTTTTGTTAAATGCTTTTTATAACGTAAACTCCGATAATAAAGAATTTTATAACTTATTTTCAAACGTTGTGTCGGTTGCAAAAATGACCGACGGTATTGCAAAAAACGAAACCAACGCAAAAACGGTAGAACTGCTTGTTGCCTCTATACTTGAAATATATTCTCCGATATCCGACGGCAAACTTGAAGAAGGTTCACAAGAGTACGAAACGAGAAAACGCCATAGTTTGGATTTGTTTAAAATGCTTGCCGAAAGTGCTCCGAACAATGTGGAAATATACAGAGCTTTATTCAATTTTAAAGACGATATGGTTGTAAGAAGAAAAAAAGGTATCGGGTTTAATCCTGAAACGTTGGGGATATTTTTGAGTGCTGCAAAAAATAACGATAAAAAGACAAAATTGTATTTCGTTTTTCCCCAGGAAGATTATATCTCGCAAGATACGGGTAAAATGGTTGATATGTTATCTAACGCGCACGAATACGTCGACTTGGCTTACACAATAATAAATGCTTACCGTCCGAACTATTCTTACTCTTTCAGAAGAGTTGATAATGTTAAAGCAAAAGAAATGGCTCAAACTTTGATTGAAAAGTTGTTTGATATTGCAAATGACAAAAATAACGATTTACAAAAAAGAAAAGATGCCGCTTATTCGTTAATAAGAATAACTGCGGCAGGTATTTATAAAACGAAAAATAAAGAAATATCCGTTGACCTTTCAGACGTACGAAAACTTGTATCGGAACTTGATATGCCGGTATATTTGTATCAGGGCGAAGTCTATATGCAAAATATCAACGGCGAACAGGAATATCGTTTTACTCCTTTGTTAAGTTCCGTAGAACAAACTGTCGTCGAAAAATATCCGTTGGAATTGTTCGGCGGTTACGGAAGAAAACGCGACGACGAAGCTCCTTTTATGATGAGAAATCCTACGGTAACCGAAATAAACGGCAGAACCGATTTTTCAAAAGCCGAAGTCGGACAAGTTTTGTTGCGTTTTCAGTTGTTGCAGGAAATTTTGGACTATAACGTTTCCGTTCTTACGATGTTAAACAAAATAAAAGACCCTGTAAACTATGAAAAAAACGTGTCGGAACTATTGAACAATTTACAGCAGATGATAGAAAGACTTGCTCAAATTAACAGTGAGCACGGACAGGACGCACAAACGGCTCTTAACGCGATAAAGGCTTCTTTAAACGATAAAACCGTCGATGAAAGAACGAAAATAAGAAAACATCTTTCTTTAGACGATTGGAAAATCGATACTATAAGAGATATAACCGGAATACATACTCTTATAAACGCGGTACATCAGGTATCCATAGCCGACTTTAAACAAGAAATCGGCGACGTAAGGAAAATAGGTACGGACATGATTCAAACCGTAAACGCCGAAGGATTGTCTTCAATAACGGCATACAATTTGTCGGATAAAGTAAACTCGAATATCGTTAAATTTATAACAAGACTTTCCAGTAAGAATTTTTCAAAAGTTTCTCATGGAAACAAAATTGACGATTTTATCTGTAAAGACGATATGGTGGTATGGACGACGAGATTAAACGCACACAGCGTTGACATATTTTTTAATTTCGGCGACATTGATAGAGGTATAAGCGTTTATTACAGGGAAAGACCCGTAAATTATGCCGATGTCGGTAAAAAAGAAAGAATAAGATATTTCGCTACCATACTTGAATCGTTAGGGTTTAACGTAACGCTTGACACGCAGTATTCCGACGGACAGGAATCTTACGGGCTGCAGGCGGTATTTAACAAAGATTACGGACTTAACGATTCTTCCGATATAATCGATATTGCTGAAAAAGTCGTTGAACTTTTTAAATTTTCAACCAATCTTGACTACGATTTGAAATACAGACACGACGAAATGCAGTACGAAGATATTTTTGAAAGAGTTGTAGATAAATTTCAGCGCGGCGAAATGTGGTACGGCGTTGACATAAACAATTACGGCTGGAAAGCTTTCGGCTACGGTGAAGGAGGGATAAACTTGGTTTCTTTACCGAACAAAAGGTCGTTAAATGCGGACTCGTTAAATGCAATACTTACATATTTGGGTATTACCGATTTGTTACCGGAAGATACTACCGCCAGAGACTTGACCGACCAAAGAGTAGTTGACAGATATTTTAACGAGCCTATGGAAAGGGCTTTTATAGAAGGTAATCTTGTAATAGACGAGCAGGGCGTTTTAAAGAAAAACGAAGGGTATGATTTACTTAAGTCCATAATAGAAGATGTTTTCAAAGATGTTACCGAAACGTCAAAACAGGGCAGAATTATAAATTTGGTAAACGGTTACGATTTGAAAACTAAAATTGTCGGATATGTCGGAGATTTGGTTGCGGTCAGTTCCGTTATGGAACTTGTAAACGGAAACAAACTTTTTATAAAAGGCGTAATGAGTCCGCAGACAAAACGGTTCAGATATGCGGCCGCCGAACTTATAGTTGACGGACAAAGACAAAAAATCGGAGGCGACAAACTTATTGAAATTTTGACGGCTCAGGGATATGAGATTGAAAGTCAGGAATGGGTAAGCAAAAAAGAAAGAAAAAGAATAAAGAATTTGCTTGAAAGAAGCATTCAGTCCGTAGAAAGTCCGCAAGTGCGTTGTTCTCCTACGTCGGAAGGTAAAGGAGTTTATGTTGCCGGAAATATAACTTTTGATAAACAAACCGTTGACCAAAACTCGATACTGGTGGTTCCTTATACGACTCCCGACGACATTAAAGCCATACAAACGGCCAAAGGTATAATAACTACCGGCGGAGGTGTGTTAAGCCATGCGGCAATTACCACAAGGGAACTTGAAAAACCGTCCGTAGTATTGAGCGCAGCCAATTGGGTTAACGGCGAGACGGAAATTCAGTATTATTTGTCCGAAAACGGCATCGTTACGGTAAACGGATTCCAAACTCAAAAAGTTAAAGCAAAAAATCTGTCGCTTAAAAACGGCTACAGAGTTCTTATAAACGGCGAAAAAGGAACCGTTCTTTTGTTTAACGATATGGATACGGCGCTTCTTGACAGATTACAGTCTTATATTGACGGTGATGATGCAGTTTCGGTTGCCGATTTTATGAAAGAACGTTCCGAAGATGAAAATTTGAACAGATTTGTAGAATATGTTTATTTTCAAGTTGTTGACAATCCTCAAGCGGCAAAAATTCTTGACGGACTGTTTTCAAAAGATATGCCGGTTTCGGTTAAAAACAAAATTAAAAAGTTGAACGAGGGTTACATTCAAGACAAAATTCAAAGTCTTTACGAAGCCTTGGATAACGTTAAAAACGTAACAAACGTCAATATCGCTTACAGTATAATAGAGCAGTTAACAAAAAAACTGGAATTTATAAAAACGGTTGAACCTGTAGACGAAATTGAAGACATAAAAAAGCAGGTTGCGTATCTTCAAAAAGAAATAAAAGATAAACTTAACGTTTATTTGCAAAACTTTATTGACGAAAGTTATAAACTTTTAAATAAAGGTAAGTTGAGCGGCAAAGATATGCAAAAAATAACGAAAATGTCGGACAATGTTTCCGTATACAAATTTTTCGTTTCCGAAACGGATACCGACGAAAGACTGCAAGAACAAAGAAGAATTATTCAAATCCTTGCACCTATGCTTAACGACCTTTTAAGCAAAAATATGAATAAAGGTGACATAACCTATATTGAAAAAGAAATAATTTCTTTTGACGGAATAAACGATGAAGACGGTAAAAATTTCGGTTCAAAAACGACGGAACTTGCAAAAATGTACAGACTGTTGAAAGGTAAAAAAGACGTTACGGTACCTAACGGCGTAGGAATAAGCGTAAACATATTGGAGCTTATTTTCGACTCGATAGGCTATAAACCGCTGCTTGATAATTTTGAGCGTGCAATACAAAACGGCGATTTTGAAGAGGCAATTTATCTTTCAGAACAAATAATTTCCGTAATTGAGCTTGAAGATGAAAGAAAGTTTGCCGTTGAAGAGCAAATAAGGTATGAAATTTCAAAATATACGGATTTTAATACGAAATATTCCGTCAGATCTTCAGGTGTGGGAGAAGACGGTGCCACGAACGCTTTTGCCGGTATGGGAGAAACGAAACTTAACGTAAATTATGACGAAGTTTATGAGAGTTTGAAAGAATGCTGGAAATCTTTCTTTTCGGAAAGATGCATAAAATATATGATTCAAAGCGGACAAGTTGTAAAACCTGCAGTATTGATACAGGAAATGGTTGAGTCGGAAAAGGCGGGCGTAATTTTCAGCAGAGACAAATACGGTAACGAAATTATAAACGTTTTATTCGGTCTTGGAGAAGGGCTTGTTTCAGGTATGCTTACGCCTGATAATATTCAAGCAGACATCAATACAGGCGAAACTATCGAATATTCCGTTGCCGACAAACCGTTAAAAATTATAGCCGATTATAACGGAGGAACACAGATAGTTTCCGTAGGTAAAAAGTCAAAATCAAGAACGTTAAATTCTCAAATGATAAAAAGAATTACCGAAATCGTAAGACTTTTGGAAGAAGATGCGGGATATCCGGTAGATGTCGAGTTTGCCGTTAAAGGCGAAGAAATTTTTATTCTTCAAAGAAGAGCGATAACGACTCTTGACAAAAAAATTAATGTTGATGAAATTCAACAAACGGTTAAAAAGAAAGACGTGCAGACAAAATATAACGTTGCTCTTGTTTCGGGGCAAGTCGGTGCGGATATGAAAGAGTTTGTATGCTTGTCGAATCCGTTGTCGCCTGAAGAAGCAATTCCCGTATATTTAAAAGCAGTCGGCGGCGATGTTACGGAATTTCTAGTAGACTCAAAATATGCCGGGCTTGTCTCAAACGGCATTTTGGGTGCTATCCTAGTTGACAGAATAAATACAGATACCGTAGTTTTGGACAGACTTAACGGGAGTTTGTTCTCCTATAAAGAAGGAGAAATAGGATTGTTGCCTGTTCTTGACGATGTGCTTGAAAAAGGCGTTTTTGATGAAAATGTAAATATAAAACTTGAAAACGTAAGAAGTTTACTTGCAAGCGCATAATGACAATTTACAATTTGTGATTTATAATTTATAATTGAAAATTGCCGGCAGGCAATTTCCAATCTTCCATAAAAGGTGGTAAAATATGAAATTAGGTATAGTAGGACTTCCTAATGTAGGTAAATCTACATTATTTAATGCAATAACGAAAGCAGGGGCGGAATGTGCAAATTATCCGTTTTGTACGATTGATCCTAACGTAGGTGTTGTTGCAGTTCCGGACGGAAGATTGAACTTTTTGGAAAAACTTTACAAATCTAAAAAAAAGGTGCCTGCAACTGTAGAATTTGTTGATATTGCAGGGCTTGTAAAAGGTGCATCTAAAGGTGAAGGGTTAGGTAACCAATTTTTAGCTCACATCAGAGAAACTTCCGCTATTGTTCACGTTGTAAGATGTTACGAAAATTCTGACATTACACATGTTATGGGAGAAATAGATCCTATAAGAGATATTGATATTATAGAAACGGAACTTATGCTTGCAGATTTGGAAGCGATAAATAAAAAGTTGGAAAAGTTGCAAAAAGATATAAAGTCAAAAGATAAAAAGATTATAGCCGAAAAAGAGCTTGCAGACAAAATAAAAGTTCATTTGGAAGAAGGAAAACCTGTAAGAACTCTTGAAATAGAAGAAGAACAAAAAGAAATCTTGAGAAACTTTTTTCTTATAACGGCAAAACCTGTTTTATATGCATGTAATATTTCAGATGGCGATTTGCCTGAAATGAGAAACAAGTATACGGAAAAAGTTTTGGAAAGAGCAAAACAGGAAAATGCTCAAGCGATACCTATTTGTGCAAAAATAGAAGCCGAACTTTCCGAACTGTCAGATGAAGATCAAACGGCATTTTTGAAAGATTTGGGGCTTACAGAGCCCGGACTTAACAGACTTATTAAAGCAAGTTACGATTTGTTGGGACTTATAACATTTTTAACTGCCGGTGAAGATGAATCGAGGGCATGGACAATAAAAAAAGGATTTTTAGCTCCGCAGGCTGCCGGCGTTATTCATACCGATTTTGAAAGAGGCTTTATCAGAGCCGAAGTTATGGCTTATGACGACCTTTTTAAATTAGGTAACGATAAAGCGGTTAAAGAAGCCGGACTTTTAAGAAGCGAAGGGAAAGATTATATGGTAAAAGACGGTGACATTATCGAATTCAAATTTAACGTGTAAATGTTGCTCCGCAAAATTTGAATGGAAGAATAGAGGTATGGAAGAATAGAAAAATCATTAAGGTTTTTGTTATGAAAAAATCTGTAATTACTATCGGAACATTTGACGGCGTTCACAAAGGACATCAGGTAATTTTAAATAAAGTTGTAGAAATTTCTAAAGAAAATAATTTGAAAAGTATTGTTTTATCTTTTGAAAGTCCTGTAAAACAAGTAAGCGGACTTATAACAACTACAAAAGAAAAACTTGATGTTTTATCATCTTTTATAGTTGATGAAATATTATTGTTACCTGTAAATAAACAAATATTGTCGCTGACTGCGGATAAATTTTTTGAAGATATATTAGTAAAAAATTTGAATGCAAAACATATCGTTGTCGGTTATGATTGCACTTTCGGCAAAGACAGGCAAGGTAATATAAAATGGTTAAAACAAAAAATTAAAGGAACCGATATAAAACTTACAGTAATAAAACCGGTAAAAATAAATAAAAAAGTAGTTTCATCGTCAAAAATAAGAGAACTTTTACAAAAAAACGATATCGTTTCGGTAAATAAAATGTTGGACAGAACTTTCGGTTTTATCGGAACGCACGTTTCAGGTAACCGTATAGGAAGAAGGCTTGGTTTTCCTACTATAAATTTAAAAGTTGCTGACGATAAGTTGTTGCCGAGAGGAGTTTTTGCATGTTCCGTAACCGATAAAAATTTCAATACGTATTACGGTGTTTTAAATATAGGTATAAGACCGACAGTAAAAATAAAAGAGCATAACTTGTCTGTGGAAGTTCACTTGTTAAATTTTTCCGACGTTTGGAAACGAAAACAAGTCGGCGTTTATATAAACAAATTTATAAGAGCGGAACAAAAATTCAAAAACATCGAAATGTTAAAACGAACGATACGAAAAGACGTCTTAGTCGCCCGAAAATTTTTTCAAATATAATATGACATTTATGAATATTGGTGCATTAGTTTTTAAAGTTGTAGCAGGAACTGCATTTTTAAAATAAATATTTATTGCTATTGACAAAAAAATATATTTTTTCGTAAAATTTTATTAAATAAAAACATCAAGATTTGAGAAAATTTATGCATCACGATTTTGTAAAATTAAAAATTAATGTTTTTTATTTATATGCAGACAGATACGATTATGTATCTTCTGCAATTTTTTATTTTTTGAGTTTTATATTAAGTCGGATAAGTTAAATAATAACTTATCCGCTTTTTTTGCATTTAAAAAATTTTGAAGAGTTTAATGTATTTTTTGCTGCGGCAAAATCTGTTATTTATCAAAATTGCTTTGCAATTTTTACCGAAAACTTTTGAACTTTTCAATCGTTCAATTTTTGAACAAAAAAATGCGTAAGCATTTTTTTAATAAGAAAAAAGGAGGAAGTAAATGAAAA
Organism: Endomicrobiaceae bacterium; assembly: GCA_045586665.1. Classification (GTDB taxonomy): domain Bacteria; phylum Elusimicrobiota; class Endomicrobiia; order Endomicrobiales; family Endomicrobiaceae; genus Ruminimicrobiellum. The sequence continues at coordinate 19,556 of JAZNAT010000022.1, forward strand.
AAGGATTGTTGGCAGTATTGATGGCGGCAGCACTTGTAGTACCTGTATTTGCAACGGAAAAAGGTTCAATGGAGTTAGACATTAAAGCGGGTGTTAACCTTATGTCTAAAGTTGATGTTGACAAGATGGATGATACCAACGACGTTGATCCTGCTTTTAGCGCTACGGCAGATTTCTTTTATTATGTAATGCCTCAGTTGGCAGTCGGTGCAGGAGTAAGTTATGTATTCAATGCCAAAATTAAAGATGCCGGCGGTGCAAAAGTAGGTTTTACAAATCTTTATGCTCAAGCAAAGTATGTGTTTGATACGGGAAACGATATATTTAACAACATTTATCCTTTAATTCAAATCGGTTACGGTATTACAAATTTGGATACTGATGAAATGGATGTAGATTCAAACGGTTTGTATTGGGGAATAGGTGTAGGAACAACAATAAAAGAAAATTTTGTTTTTGAACTTCTCTATTCTATGACTAACTCAACGTTTAAAGAAAAAGGCGGTTATGGCAAAACATCTGATGTTAAATATTCGACATTGCAAATGAAAGTAGGTTACAAATTCGCATTGTAATTTTGTAGTTTGACATTGACACTTTAAAGTGCCGTGACAATTTGTTTGTTTTGTCATTACATGCTTTATACGAAATCTATAAAAAATAACAAAAAGCAGGAAGAGTATTTTTTTCTTCCTGCTTTTGTTTTTTTTGTGATGATGTTTAACTACGAAACAATCTTTTGTCGATTTTTTATTTTCCAATTACTTCGTTGACAAAATAGTTTTAGATGCAACTGCGGAATTGGAAAATCAAAAACCGAGTGTTGTTTGTTATAAGTTAAATTAAAAGAAATAGTCGTGTCGTTTTCAATTTTTAGTTTTGAAGTTGCGTCTAAAGCTGCTTTGTCAACGGAAAAACTAAAAATTAAAAACATTATCATTAATTATAAATTGCCTTTATAAATTGACTAAAAATTACCGAAAATGATATAATTTAAACTTAAATAATTTTTAGAGCGGATATGGCGGAATTGGCAGACGCGTATGGCTTAGGACCATATACCGTAAGGTGTGGGGGTTCAAGTCCCTCTATCCGCATTAACGACACAAGATTAGAAGATAGGAAGAATAAAAGAATAGAAATAGATAGGAATTTTAATAAGTAACAAAAATTGAATAGCAATTTTTACAAACTATTTCCAATCTTCAAATCATCCAATTTTCTAAAAATTGTTAGTAATTCGTATTATTGTTGTTTTACCGGTTTAATATAACAAAAATAAAATATATGGAGAATTATCAAATGAGTGCTACCAAGTATGAATTCAAATCAAAAGTTGTAGAAAAAAAACCGTGTTTGATATCTATGGAAGTCGAGATAGAACCGTCTCAGACCGACGTTGAGTTGAAAGAAGTTTATGACAGAATTCGCAAGACGGCAAAAATTGCGGGTTTTAGAGCCGGTAAAGTGCCTATGGATTTGGTTAAGAGAAATTATTCCGACGTTGCAAGGGAGCAACTGATTGAAAATATGATAAAGAAAACGGTTTTCGGTGCTTTGGAAAAAGAAAATTTTGCACCTATAGATATGCCGGTAATTACGAATATTGAGTACGATTTCGGTAAAAATTTAAAGTATTGTTTTAAAGCCGAATGTCAGCCCGATATGAAAGCCGAAGGTTATAAAGAAATAAAAATAAAAAAAGAAAAATATAAAGTTACCGATGCAAATATAAAAGCAAGTTTGGACGTTATGCTTGACAGAAATGCAAAACTTATAGTTTCAAAAACGGGAACCGTCAAAAAGGACAGTTTCGTTATCGTGAGCTATGAAGGGTTTGTTGACGGTAAACCTGCAGAAAACATAAAAGCAAAAGAGTTTATGATAGATTTAAGTGCGCCCAATACTTTGAAAGGTTTTAAAGACGGTTTGGTAAAAGCAAAAAAAGGTGAAACGAAAGAAATTGAAATCGAGTATCCTGCCGACTATTTAAATAAAACTTTGGCGGGCAAAAAAGTTTTGTTCAAAACTTTGATAGAAGAAGTTAAAGAAAAGGAACTTCCGGAACTTAACGACGATTTTGCAAAAGATATGGGACTTGAAAATCTTGACGATTTAAAGAAAAAAATGAAAGAATCTTTGGAACAGGACGAAGTAAGAAAGCAAAATTCCGAAGTTGAAAAACAGATAGTCGAACATCTTTTGGAAAAAAATAAATTTGACGTTCCGCAATCCATAGTTTTGCAACAGAAAAACTATTTGATAAAAAGAATGTCCGACTATATGAAAAATCAGGGAGCAGGCGAAGAATTTATTGAAAAACAAATAAAATCTTCCGAGGCAAAATACGGTGAAGAAGCTGATAAAAACGTCCGTTTGTCTTATATTTTGAATTCGATATGTGAACTGGAAAAAATTGAAGTAACGGATAAAGATTTGGACGAAGAAAAACGAAAAATGCTTGATTCCAACCCGACGAGAAAAGAAGACGTCGAAAATTATTTTAAAGAAAATAAGGCAAATATTGCCGCTTCAATGAAAGAAGAAAAAATATTTAAATTTTTGGTTGATAACGCCAAAATAACAGAAACGGAAAAAGATATGCCGGTAAAATAAAAATTGCGGAGCAATTTTTATTTTTGAAAAGTTGAAAGATTGAATGTGATTGATAGCGAGAGCTTAAAGTTTTTGCTAATCTTTGTTAGAAATTTTTATGAAACAAAATTTTGCATTAAACTATGAGCTATAAACCGTAAACTATAAACTAAAAAATGCGAAGCATTTTTATTGGGGGACAAAATGCCTAATTTTATACCGACTGTAATAGATAGAAGTGGGAACGGTTCCGTAGGATACGATATATACTCGAGACTCTTGAAAGACAGAGTAATTTTTGTCGGAGGTGCGGAAGGAGCGGTAACGACCGATTCGGCAAATGCTTTGATTGCACAGTTGTTGTTTTTGGATGCCGAAGATAATACGAAAGATATAAGATTGTATAAAGTCGGATCGTAGCCATGTCGTTC
>JAZNAT010000023.1:0-20057 GCA_045586665.1 Endomicrobiaceae bacterium
CCGGAAATACCTAAAGATAGCAATGTTATATACGAAGAACCTTTTACTCATACCGAAGTTTTAGGACAAATAGGAATAAATAAATATTTTAATGAAATTATAGATAGAGCTTTTAGTGAAGGTAGAATTATTGTTGATGAACAGGGTAACATGGTAAAAAATCAAGATTATACCGAATTTAAAAATATACAAAATTTATTATCGGATATAAATGCAGGAGATGACGATGTTCTAAAACAAGCATCTGTTATAGATGAACTAAATAAACAAAACGGACAAATATTAAAATTGGAAACAAAAGCTAAAGTCGGACAATTGGAATATCGAACCGGATATTTACAATTGTCAACCGGAGAATATTTGTTTGTAAAAGTATTGAAAAATTCCGTTAATGATATGATAAGGTATGCAAGTGCTGAACTTGTAAAACAAGACGGACAAAGAGTATCTTTAAACGGTAAATCGTTGGTGGACAAAATTATTGCTGAAGGATATCAAGTTTATGATCAACCGAGACAAAAGACAAAAATTGAAAAAGAGAATATTAGAAAGGAATTAAGTGGTAAAGAAACTAACTCTGCAAATGTTTCAAAATCCGGAAATTTGTTGGGTAAAAACAGTGGTTCAGTAATAGGTAAAGTTGTTTTTAGTTCCGATAAAGTTGATGCCGATAGCATTCTTTTAAAAGAATATTTGTCTCCTGAAGATATGGAAGCTACATTGAAGGCTAAAGGTATAGTTTTGGCAAGTGCAATGGAATTGAGTCATCAGGGATTGATTGTGAAAGAGAAAGGGATATCTGCAACAATAATAACGGGAATTGATTTTGCGGAAAGAGAAGGCAAATTGTTTGCAGAAATAAAATATACCGAATATAGCGGCAATAATAAAAATATAAACGGTATCGAAGTTGAAGAAGTTGTAGAAAAGACCATAACGGTTTCTGAAGGAGATGAAATTGCTATTGACGGAGATACGGGAAGAGTAATAATATTTGATAAAAATGTTGTAAACGCTACATCAAAAGATGAGAATAAATTAGCTGAATATAAGAAATATAAAGATATGGAAAAATCCGTAAACAAATCGGCAGAAGAATCCGTTGTATCCGAAGAAACGGAACAAGAAAGTACGGGAAGACCGATAATAAGTCAAAATATTGAAGATAATATAAAAGGGTTTGATGAAACGGTAGATAAACAAAATTTTGGAACAAAAGCTACAAATTTGCAAGATATGTCTGCAATGATAGATGAAATGAGTAAAATTTCGGGTATAGATGTCAGAGTTCCTTATGGTGTAATGATAGGTGCCGGAGCATTTTTAAGTATATTAAATAAAAATGAAAAATTTAAAGAATTATATGTTACTTATGAGCAGGCAATAAGAACCGGTAATAAAACTCTTGCAAACGATACTGCAAGAAAAATGATAAATATAATAGAAAATTTAAGTAAAGATGAATTAAAAGATTTTGACGATTTAATAGATGAAAAAATAGGAAAAGCAATAGCAAACGGATATGTTTCCGAAAACGATAAGTATGCGGTAAGGTCCGCATTTAAAAACGAAGACGGAGCAAAATTTTCTGCAGCAGGTGTTGGAGAATCTAAAGTCGGAGTAGAAAGAAAAAAAATAACCAATGTATTAATAAATGTTGTTTTGACATCTGTTTATGGTGACAGAAGCGTTGCTTATCAAATTTCAAACAAACAGGAGTTTATCCCGGCTGCATTGGTGCAGCAAGCCGTAGATTCTCAAAAGGCTGCTGTTATGACGGTAAAAAACGGACATATAACGATAAGCGGCTCGTTGGGACAGGGTGAAATTGTCGTTTCCGGTGAAAAAGCGCAAAGCGTAATACAAGTTGACGTTTCCGCCAACGGCACAACAACTATATCCGACTATGTTACCGAAAGACAAGACTATCAATACGGTTTAAACGGGGAAGTTAAATCCGTTTCAAAAAAAGACTCTACAAAAGAAATATTTTCTTTACGGGATATTGAAAATATTAGCGCAATAGGTTTGTATTTGAAGGAAAAATACGGGTACGATGCCGATATCGAATTGGCAATGAAAGACGGAGTAATATACGTAGTTCAGATAAGACCTTTAACGGAAAAAAACGACGGCGTTATAACTTCGGATACTCGACAAGAAGAAGTTTCTTCTTATACGGACAAACAACAAACCGTCGTCGAAGCGGATAAAAAACAAACGGCCGGACAAGAACAAGTATCAGTTGACCGGGATATGCAAAAAGAGTCAGGCATTTCTGCCGTTGCCGCCGATACTGCCGTAAAAAGTATAAATCCCGTAACGGCATCACAAAACATTGCAATAAAAGTTGTGTCGGTAAAAGAAGACATTGCGGTTTTGCAACAAAACGTCGTACGTATAGAACAAAATCTTGTTATAACCGAAACCGAAACTGAAGCAGACAATTTAAGAAGTCAGTCAATAAAAGCCGTAACCGTAAGAACTTCTTTTGAAAGAGGCGGAGCCGTAATAGGAGAAATTAACGGTGTTAAAGTCCGCGTAAAATGGAATAAAGAAAAAAATGAAATACTGTTTTGTTTAAAACAAAACGTTGAAGCGGACAAAGACGAACTTTTGCAGCTTTTGGTTGAAGCAAATAAAGACGGTAACAAAATTGACGTGTTGGAAGGTATAGAACAGGTAGTTATAGTAAACGCCCAAAACGTTACAAGCGTCATAAATACTATAAAGAACGTTCATACCGATTCCGTTATGATGCCTTCGAAAGAGTTGAAGTTTGATATTTCAACAAGAAAGAACGTAAATAAAAATAATATCGCAAACGTTTGTCATAACGAGGCAAAGGCAACGGAAGCGACGACTTTTGTAATAAGCGCTCAACAGTCGGAAAGTTGTAAAGAGCAGATAGAACTTTTACAAAAAGAAGGTTACGGTTTTATCGTCGCTTATAACAACAGCGGCGAAATCGGCGAGATATCGTTTGACGGTGCAAAAATAAACGCTCAGGATATAACCGACGTTGCAAAAGCAAAAGAACTGTTGAAAAAGTTGCGCGACGTAAAATTGATAAAAGGAATAGATACTCGAATTTCTATAAAATTCAATAAAGAAATTTATTCGCAGCTGGCGGAAGACGTGTTCGCACAATACGGAATAATTCCGATAGTCGATATGAAAACCGATATTGCCGGTAAAAAAGAAATAGAAGATACGATTACACAGGAAAATTTTGAAACTTTATTGAGAGACGAAACGGTATTAAGTATAATTATAGACGAACAGTCCAAAGAGTTTATAAGTAAAAACAAAGAAAAAATCAAACAGACCGTTACGAAAAAATCAAAATATGATAAAGGTTTTAAAGCTGCGCTAAACAGCAAGTTCGATTATACGGTAAAAGACGTTAAACCTTTGTTTGAGGTTATTTCTCTTGATGTAAATGCCGGCAATTTGGCAACAATATTGAATAATTTGAATTTAAACGTTTTAAGCACCGATTCAAAGGCTTATTTCGAATATTTAAAGTCAAAAGAAAGATATGAAGAACTTTTAGGTTTTGTAAGAGGTATTGTAACTAATACGGTAGCGGATGATGTTTCCGAAGTTCTTAATTTGGATAAAGGATCTTTCTTTAACGCCAAAAATACTAAAACCGTTCAGGCGATATTGGCGGTTACTTTACAACAAATGATGAAAGGCGAAACGATTGAAAATTTATACGGAACTATAAAAGGTTCCGATACTATGACCGCACAGGATTATTTGGATACGGTGAAAACGAAACTTAACGCAATGTTGGAGAAAGTGTTGTCGGAAAACGAAAATAAAATATCGGATAAAGGTACGGTTGCGGCATCCGATTTTGACGGTATTCCCGAATTGTTGTTAGATATGTACGGCCGTAAAGCTACCGTTACTCAGGAAGTAAAAATTTCGGCGCTTGCCGTAAAGAGCATACTTGCTGCGGCGTAGTCTTCCACTCTTCATATTCTTCTGCCGGTCGGACGATATATAAAAACAATTTAAAATTTAGTAAAATTAATAAACATAAATATTTTTAATAGAGGAATAAAAAATGATTCGTGTCGCAATTATAGGTATTACCGGATATACCGGTGAAGAACTTTTAAGAATTTTATCGAAACATAACCGGGCAGAAATTACCGTTCTTGCCGGACGAGCAACGTCCGAACTTAGAGACTTAAAAGACATATATCCGAAATATGCCGACTTGAATTTAAAATGTTATCCTTTAAACATAGAACAGATAAAAGAACAGTCCGACGTCGTATTTTTGGCATTGCCGCACGCGGTAGCTTTTGAAGTTGTTCCCGATTTGATAAAAGGCGGTAAAAAAGTTATAGATTTGTCGGCGGATTTCAGAATAAAAGATTTCGAAACTTACGAAAAGTGGTACGGCGTAAAACATACCGGAAAAGAATATATCAAAGATGCCGTTTACGGGTTGAGCGAAATATATGAAGAACAAATAAAAACGGCAAAACTTATAGCAAACCCGGGATGTTATCCGACGACGATTCTTCTCGGTACGGCACCTGCGATAAAAAACGCTCTTATAAAACCGGAAGGTATTATAATAGACTCGAAAAGCGGAGTTTCGGGGTCGGGCAGAAAAGGCGTAAAAGCCTATTATGAAACGGAAGCCCCGACCGCAAGAGCGTATAAAGTTGGCGGCAAACACAGACATATTCCGGAAATCGAACAGGAGTTGTCGAATATGTTCGCTAAATCCGTAACCGTAACTTTTACTCCGCAAATCATTCCCGTCGAAAGAGGAATGTTGTCGTGCATTTATACCGATTTGGACAAACAAATAAAAACGGGCGAAGTTATTGAATTGTACAAAAATTTTTATAAGGGGAAAAAATTCGTAAAAGTGTTGGACGAGGGAAAACTTCCTTCAATAAAAAACGTAGTCGATACGAACTTTCTTGAAATAGGCGTTTGTGTGGACGAAAGAACGAACAAGTTAATAATAATTTCGGCTCAAGACAATTTGGTTAAAGGCGCTTCGGGACAAGCGGTTCAAAATATGAACATAATGTTCGCCTTACCTGAAGAAACAGGATTGGAAAAATTACAATAATGGAATAATTTATATAGTTTAGGAGAAAAAAATGTTACCTAAAGGGTTTTATTGCGGAGGACTTCACAGCGGTATAGCAAAAAATAAAAATAAAAACGATTTCGCGTTGTTTTATTCCGACAGTCCATGCACGGTTGCGGGAATGTTTACAAGCAGTCTTGTAAAAGCGGCGCCCGTTTTAATAGATATAGACAGATTGAAAAAATACAGACTTTTTCAGGCGGTGGTTGCAAATTCCGGCTGTGCAAACGCATGCACGGGCAAAACGGGTAAAAGAGACGCTTTGATAGTCTGTAAAGAAGTTGCAAGACGTTTAAAAATTTCCGATACGGATATTTTGGTTGCATCGACCGGTGTAATAGGAGACTTTTTGCCGGTAGAAAAAATGGTCGCTGCCGTACCGAAACTTGTTGAAAGCATAAAGAAAAAAGACGAACTTGCAGCCGTTACTTCCATTATGACGACGGATACTTATCCTAAATATATTTCAAAAAAAGTTAAGGTCTCGACCGGTGAAATAAAAATTTGGGCATGCACGAAAGGTTCCGGCATGATACATCCCAATTTGCAAGGACTTCATGCGACGATGTTATCTTTTATTCTAACCGATGCGCAGTTATACCAAAAACAGTTGCAAAAGGTTACCGAAATTGCCGTTAAACAATCTTATAACTGTATATCCGTTGACGGAGATACGTCAACCAACGATACCGTTTTGGTTTTGTCTAACGGTCAAAGCAATACCGGTAAACTTAATGCAAAAGATTTGGAAATTTTTCAAGAGGCATTGAACGAAGTTACTTTAAAATTGGCAAAAATGATGGCAAGCGACGGCGAAGGTGCTACGAGAATGATAGAAATTTTCGTTAAAAATACAAAAAAACATGAAGATGCGGAAAAAATAGCTTCAACGGTTGCAACGTCTCCTTTGGTAAAAACGGCACTTTTCGGTTCCGACGCAAATTGGGGAAGGATTCTTGCAGCTCTCGGAAGAGCGGGCGTAAAAGTCAATCCCGATAAAGTTGATATTTATATCGGCGACATTATGACGGCTAAAGACGGTATGGCCGTAAAATTCGACGAGAAGAAAGCCAAAAAAATATTGCGGCAGAAAGAGTGTAAAATTACCATAGACGTAAAGTCGGGCGGTAAACAGTGGGCAAGATATTATACTTGCGACTTTTCTTACGATTACGTTAAAATTAACGGTTCTTACAGAAGTTGAAAAATCATAAAAACAGTATAAGTATGGTGAATATTAATTTAATCTGCTCGTCTTTTTTGTCGTTACAAAAAAGAGAAGAATAGAAGATTGGAATATTAGAAGAATGGAGGAAAAGAGGAAAATAAAGTAATAACAAAATTTGCAAAGCAAATTTTACAACTTAACTTCAAATCTTCCAATCATCCAATCCTCAAATCTTCAAATCTTCAAAAAATTACGAAGTAATTTTTTATTAAGATTATAAACTTTTAAACATATTATCTCTTCCTAAAATATTGGAAGGGTCGAGAGATAATTTGAATTTTCTCAATTCTTCTATTCCTTCTTTACCCAACATTGCTTCTAAAAAAGGATGTTTGACTTTCCCTATACCGTGTTCGGCGGTAACCGTCCCCCCGAGAGCGACCGCTTTTTGTGCAATTTCAAGATAAAGTTTTCTGCATGTTCGGTATTCTTCCGGAGTTGAAGCTATTATGTTTGCGTGCAAGTGGCTTTCGCCGATATGTCCGAAAGTCAAATTGAATAGTTTGTTTTTAGAAAATTTTTGTTCGCAAAAATAAATCATTTCATGCAGTTTGTCATTGGGAACAGCAACGTCTGTACCTACTTTTGGAATTTTGTTTTTCTTTACTATTTCGTTGACGCATTCGGGAATTTTATGTCTGAAAATTCTGAACTCTTCCTGTTGTTTTGCGTCGGAAGCAAACCAAACATCGTCGGTGTTTATACCGTATTTTTCAATAACGTTTATCCATTTTTCCATTAAAGTATCGTAAGTGTCTTTTGTGCAGTCCTGCTCGAACAGAATTCCGGCGTCGACGTTTTCTGGTATTACGGGATAATACGGTTTTATTAAATTGAGCGCGTTTTTGTCGAAATATTCTACCGACATTGCGTTTATGCCGGTTTCGCCGGCTTTTTTGTTTCGATACGACAACGTTCTTACTTCGTTGACAAAATCCCAAGACGTTTCTTTTTTATCGAAAAATATTATCCCGCCGAACAACATTTCAAAAGGTCTTATTAAAACAAGTTCTGCAGAAATTATTACTCCTAACGTTCCCTCCGAGCCGATAAATATATCTATCAAGTCGGCATTTTTATAATTATAGTATCCGGCGGCATTTTTTATGTGCGGTAAATTGTATTCGGGTAATCGTAATTTTTTTGTTCCGGAATTTGTTTTCAGTAAAACGGTTCCGGTATCGTCGGCAAAAGTTTCGCCTCTTTTTATTTTTGCAAAAGAACCGTCGGTAAAAATTATTTCTATTGCGTTTATATAATTTCTTGAGGTTCCGTATTTAAAGCCTCTGCCGCCCGAAGCGTCCGTAGAGATGTTTCCGCCGATAGTTGCATTTTTTTCGGTAGGGTCGGGTGCATACATCCAGCCGTTTTTTAAAACGTAACTTTTTATCTGGTTTACTATTGCGCCGCTTCCGACGGTTATTAACGCTTTGTCTTTTGATTTTTCCCGAAGGTTGCCTATAGAGTCAAATTTTTCGGTAGATAAAATTACGCCGCCGTAAGCAAGACTTCCGCCCGTTACCCCCGTGCAACCGGCAGCAACGGTTACGGGCGTTTTTGTGCCGGACAATTCTTTTAACAAATCGGAAACTTCTTCTTTCGTTTCCGGAATAAAAACTTTGTCGGCATAAGCGTCCGTCATGCCGGAAGCGTCTTCCAAATAATGTGCAAAAGTCGTTTTGTCGGTTTTAATAATCATTTACGTATTATATCATTTTTTAAAATTACGGCAACGAATTTTTATTTGTAATAATCGATTACAAATTATATAATAATAAAATATGATTTGATAGAGGTTAAAATGAAAGTTTTAATAGCCGGCGGAGCAGGTTTTTTGGGTTCTCATTTTTGCGATTTTCTTATACAAAAAAAACATTACGTTTTTGCGGCTGACAATTTGTTGACCGGACATAAAGAAAATATAAAACATCTGCAAAATAACAAAAATTTTAAGTTTAAAAAAACGGACGTCATAAATAAAATTTCTTTAAAAGAAAAATTCGATGCGGTTGTCGATTTTGCTTCCGTTGCAAGTCCGGCGCATTATGCAAAATACAAACTGGAAACGCTGCTTGTAGGTTCTTACGGGACGTTTAACCTTTTGGAACTTGCAAGAAAAAACAACGCAAAATTTTTGTTTACATCCACAAGCGAAGTTTACGGCGACCCTTCGGTAACGCCGCAAAAGGAAACTTATTGGGGTAATGTCAATCCTATAGGCGCAAGAAGTATGTATGACGAATCGAAAAGATTTTCCGAAGCTTTAATTATGAACTATCATAACGTTTACAATCTCGATACCAAAATAGTAAGAATTTTTAATACTTACGGACCGAGAATGAATATAAACGACGGAAGATGCGTACCGCAATTTATAAATCAGGCGTTGAACAATAAACCCGTTACGGTGTTCGGCAACGGAACTCAGACCAGAAGCCTTTGTTATGTATCGGACTTAATTTCGGGGATATATAAATTGCTGATATCAAAAGAACATAACCCCGTAAATATAGGAAACCCTTATGAAATTGCGGTAAAAGATATCGCCGAAACGATTATAAAACTTACCGGCAGCAAATCGAAAATAGTTTACAAACCTTTGCCGCAAGACGACCCGAAAAGAAGAAAACCGGACATTTCGAAAGCAAAAAAAATTTTAAAATGGGAGCCGAAAATTAATTTGGAAGAAGGACTTTTAAAAACGATAGACTATTTTAAAAAATTCGTATAAAAGGGGAAAATATGAAAAGAAAAGGTATCATTCTTGCAGGCGGAAAAGCTACAAGACTTTATCCTTTGACCTCGGTTGTATCAAAACAGTTGCTTCCCGTTTACAATAAACCGATGATATATTATCCGTTGTCGGTTTTGATGCTTGCAGGCATAAAAGACATTTTAATAATTTCCACTCCGGAAGCCTTACCTCAGTTTAAAAAACTTTTCGGTAACGGAAGCAGACTGGGAATAAACATAGTTTATGAACAGCAGCAAAATCCTAACGGTCTTGCGGAAGCTTTTATTATAGGCGAAAAGTTTATAGGTAAAGACAACGTCGCTTTGGTTTTGGGAGACAACATTTTTTACGGACACGGTCTTCCTAAAATTTTGGAAAAAGTCTGTGCACGGCAGGAAGGTGCGACTATTTTCGCTTATTCGGTAGAAGACCCAAACAGATACGGAATAGTGGAACTTGACGAAGACAATAATCCCGTATCGATAGTTGAAAAACCTCAAAATACAAAATCCAACTGGGCGGTTACGGGGCTTTATTTTTATGACAACGACGTTATTGAAATAGCAAAAAACGTCAAACCTTCACCCAGGGGCGAACTTGAAATTACCGACGTAAACAACGTTTATTTAAAACGGAAAAAACTGTCGGTGGAACTTTTCGGAAGAGGTTTCGCCTGGCTTGATGCCGGAACATACAATTCCCTTTTGGACTCTTCTTTATTTATAAGAGCTATAGAACAAAGACAAGGCATAATGGTAAGTTGTCTTGAAGAAATCGCTTACAGAAAAGGTTTTATCGATAAAGAGATGCTTTTGGAAAACTCGAAACTGTTCAATTCCGTTTATGAAAAATATTTACAAAAAGTGGCAAAAGAAAAATGAAATTTTATATTGAAACCATCGGCTGCCAAATGAACGTTAACGATTCCGAAAAAATGGCAAAATTTTTGTTGCAAAAAGGGCTTGTTGCAGCGGGAGATTTTGCAAGTGCCGATATTGTGATAATCAATACGTGTTCGGTGAGGTTTTCGGCCGAACATAAAGCATATTCTCTGCTCGGAAGACTTAAAGAACAAAAAGAAGTTAATCCCGACTTGATTATAGGTGTTACCGGTTGTATGGCTCAGTATGCTGCAAAAGAAATAAAGTCGCGGTGCAAATACGTCGATTTCGTTTTAGGCGCAAAAGACGGCGATATGTTTGCAAACGTCGTAAGTAAATATGTCAGCAAAAACCGTAGTGTCGGTTATAAAAGAAAAAACGATGAAGTTTTTAAATATATAACCATAGCAAAAGGATGCGGCAATTTTTGTTCTTACTGTATAGTTCCTCACGTAAGAGGACCGGAACAAAGTATAAATTATAACGATATTTTAAAAGAAGTTAAAGAAGCGGCGGATTCTGGAACGAAAGAAATAATTTTGTTGGGACAAAACGTAAATTCTTACAATTACGGCGGAATAAATTTCACAGGCCTTTTACAAAAAATATCGGAACTTGAAAATGTTAAAAGAATAAGATTTATGACCAACCACCCCAAAGATTTGTCCGACGAACTTATAGAAGAAATCGCTTTGAATAAAAAAATCTGCAGACATATTCATTTGCCGTTACAGTCCGGTTCCGACGACATTTTGAAAGCCATGAACAGAAAATATACTTACCTGCAGTACGAAACTTTATATAAAAAAATAAAAAATAAAATTCCCGATATCAACATAACAAGCGACATTATAGTGGGTTTTCCGGGAGAAACGGACAAAGATTTCAATGCAACGTTGGAAGCATCCAGACGGCTTGAATTCGGCGGACTTTTTATTTTTAAGTATTCGCCGAGACCTAAAACTCCTGCCGCAAAATTTACGAACAACGTTTCTCTTGAAACGATAAAAAAAAGGCACGCTTTGCTTTTGGAAGATTCGAACGCAATATCGAAAAAAATTAACGAAAAATATATTGATAAAACGGTTGAAGTTCTTGTGGAAAAATTTAATAACGGTGTTGCCGAAGCAAGAAACAGCCAAAATATAAAAGTGTTTTTTGATACGAATAAAAATTTGACCGGAGAAACGGTTAACGTAAAAATAACTAAAGTTTTGCCTAACAGTATGTCGGGAATTTTACAACAATGAAAATTTTCAAAATAGTTTTAGGATTATGCTTAATATGTGTTTTGCTGATGATTAGTTATATTCTTTTTAATGTAAATAAGGCATTGAAATATTATCCTATAATAGAAAAATATTCTATTGAATATAATGTAGACCCGCTGCTTATAACGGCTGTTATGAAAGTGGAATCGAATTTTAATCCTAAAGCAAAATCCAAAAAAGGTGCAATAGGTCTTATGCAAATAATGCCGCCGACCGCAAAAGAGATTGCACAAAAATATTTGAATATTGACGGTTTCAGTGAAGAAAAATTGTATGAGCCGGAACTTAATATAAAATTGGGAGTTTGTTATGTAAAAATATTGTCCGATATGTTTAATAATAATACGAATTTGGTTTTGGCTTCTTATAATGCGGGGCTGGGAAATGTTCAAAAATGGCAACAGGAAAATCCGATTATCGAGTATGATTCTAAAGAAATGCCTTTTAAAGAAACCAAAAACTATGTTTCAAAGATTAGTAAAATGTACGAAATACTGAAATATTTTAAAAAATAGGTTGAATTATAAAATATGTCAATAGTAAAGAAAGAAAATAATCAAGTTACTCCCTTAATGCAGCAGTATTTAAATATCAAAGCACAGTATCCGGATGTGATACTGTTTTTCAGGTTGGGCGACTTTTATGAAATGTTCGGTGATGATGCAATAAAAGCTCATAAAATATTGGAAGTTATACTTACAAAAAGGCAAACCACTCCGATGTGCGGAGTGCCGTACCATTCCGTAAACAACTATATAAGAAAACTTGTAAAAGCAGGTTACAAAATAGCGATTTGCGAGCAGCTTGAAGATCCCGCAACGGTAAAAGGTATAGTAAAAAGAGGAGTTGTAAGAGTTATAACTCCCGGAACGATTTTAGAAGATAATTTGCTTGATTCAAAACAGAACAATTTTTTAATGTCTTTAATTTTAGATGCTTTGGAAAAAAATACGGCAATTGCCGTAACCGATATTTCTACAGGTGATTTTTTTACATACAGGTCGACATTATCGAATTTGGAAAATGAAATTACAAAATATAAACCTAACGAAATAATTATATCTCAGAAAGATTGTGCAAACGAAAAACTTCAAACAATATTACAAAAATTCGAAACATTGGCTTCACCTGTAAAAGATATTTATACTGATAGCGGTTATTGCGAAAGTTTTATAAAGAAAACTTTAAATGTTCAATCGTTGGCACACTTTAATATTGCGGATAAACCCGACATTATTTCGGCTGTCGGAACTGTTTTTGTTTATATTCAAGAAAATCAACCGCAGACAATTTCCATATTGCAGAACATAAAATATATAGAAAATAACGATTTTATGGTATTGGATTCCGTAGCAATAAGAAATTTGGAAATATTAAGATCGTTATCTACTCTAAAACAAGAAGGTTCGTTGCTTGATGCTATAGATTCTACTATAACACCTATGGGTGCAAGGCTGTTAAGAAATTGGTTAATAAAACCTTTATTAAACATTTCGGAAATTGAAAACAGGCAAAATAACACAAAAGTATTTGTTGAAAATACATCGTTAAAAGAAGAACTCAGACAGGATTTAAAATCTGTTTGTGATTTGGACAGGATTGTATCAAGAATTGTTAGTGGCGGTGCGCATCCCAAAGAAATGTTGGCATTAAAAGATTCTTTGGCAATAATAAATAATATCTTAAAAAAATTGGAAAAAGAGGCTTCGTTTAAGACTAATATTGATACAAGTGTTGCTTTAAACATTATAAACAAAATAGAAAGTTATATAAATCCGGAAGCTCCTATACTTTTGAAAGACGGTAACGTAATAAAGAGCGGAGTGTCAAAAGATTTAGACGATTACAGACTTTTAAGTAAAGATGCAAAAAAATATATATCCGATTTGGAAGTAAAAGAAAAAGAAAAAACAGGAATAAACACTTTGAAAATCGGTTATACTTCCGTTTTCGGTTATTATATAGATGTAACGAAATCCAATGTTCATTTGGTGCCTGCCGAATATATAAGAAAACAGACACTTACAAATTCGGAAAGATATATAACCCAAGAACTTAAAACTCTTGAAGAAAAAATAATTTCCGCACAAGACAAAATTATAAAATTGGAAACGGAAATTTTTGTTTCGTTAAGGCAGGAAATAGCGACATATTCCAACTACATATTGAACCTGTCGGCAATGATAGCCGAGCTTGATATATTTTTGTCTTTTGCCGATAATGCAATAAGGTTTAACTATTGTTGTCCGAAAGTTTCGGACAGTAAAAATTTGATTTTAAAAGATGCAAGACATCCGGTTGTCGAACAAATTTTAAAAAGCGGTAACTTTGTCGCAAACGATGTAAATTTAAACGATACTGCAGAAAGAGTTATGATTATAACCGGTCCTAATATGTCAGGTAAATCGACATATTTAAGACAAACCGCATTGATAGTTATAATGGCTCAAATAGGTTCTTTTGTACCTTGCAGTTATGCCGAAATAGGTATAGTAGACAGAATATTTACAAGAATCGGTGCCGGTGACAATTTGGCGGGCGGAGAATCTACATTCATGGTAGAAATGTCCGAAACGGCAAATATTTTGAATCAATATACAGACAGAAGTTTGATAATCCTTGATGAAGTCGGCAGAGGAACATCCACTTATGACGGTATGTCTATTGCTTGGGCGATAATAGAATCGTTTTCGGATATATCCAACAAAAATAATGCCGGTGCAAAAGTTTTATTTGCAACACATTATTTTGAACTTACATCTTTAGCAAATAAAAACGGTATAATAAACAAAAGTGTTGATGTGAAAGAGTGGAACGGTAATGTTATATTTTTACATAAGATAGTTGATGGTGCTGCAGATAAATCTTATGGAATACATGTTGCAAAAATAGCGGGACTTCCGTACAAAGTAACAAAAAGAGCTTACGAAATATTGAACGGTTTGGAAAAAAATCTTCATAAAAATTTCTCTAAGTTCGAAAACGAAATTCAGCAACCGAATCTTTTTACTTCAATTGAACCTGAAATTTTGATAGAATTAAGTAAGTTGGATGTAGATAGTTTAAGACCGATAGATGCACTGAAATTATTGTCGGAATGGAAGGAGAAATACAAAAAATAATTTCGGGGGTGCCTGAATGTTAAACAGAAGAAAACATCCGAGATTACCGGTAATAAAAGATATTGCCAAAGAAGTTTTTATTTCTACCGATACGGGATTTTTTCCGGGAATAATAATGAATTTGTCTTCCGGGGGAATGTCTATGTTTGTATATTCTAATATTCCCGTAAAAACCGAAGTTTGTCTCGTTTTTGATTTTCCTGGGTTTGAAACGAGTCAGATATTCGGGAAAATCATAAGATCTCAAAAACGTGCCGTCGTATGGGAGATAGCCGTCCAATTTACAAAAATAAATACGGCGGATTCAAAATTTATAAACAGGCTTGCAATAGATTATAATGACTGTGAAAACAAAATTATTCTGGGAGCTGTTGACGTTTGTAAAAAAGAGTGCTGTTATTACGGTTTATGCGAGAAGAGGTTAAAAATAAAGTAATGACGATAAAAATTTTAGATGAAAATACCATAAATAAAATTTCCGCAGGCGAAGTAGTAGAAAGACCTTTAAATGTTGTAAAAGAGTTGGTAGAAAATGCTCTTGATGCAAATGCTACGACAATATCGGTAGAAATAGAAAAGTCAGGTAAAAAGTTTATTTCGGTCTGTGATAACGGTTGCGGTATGAACAAAGACGATTTACAGATGTCTGTTTGTCGTCATGCAACAAACAAAATAACAAACTTCGATGACCTTTCAAACACTTTTTCGTTGGGCTTTAGGGGAGAAGCGCTACCTTCCATTGCTTCGATTTCAATGTTTAGCATAAAAACTCAACAACAAGGTGAAAATTCCGGTTGGCAGCTTTCCATGAACGGAGAATCAAAGCCCGAACTTCAGCCTTGGGCGGGAGCTTACGGAACGACCGTTGAAGTAAGAAATTTATTTTTTAATACGCCGGCAAGAGAAAAGTTTTTAAAAAGCGATATAACCGAAAAAGCCAAAATTATAAATTGTTTGGATGAAATTGCTCTTGTAAGAAACGATATAAATTTAAAGATAGTTTCGGACGGTAAAGTTATTTCGGATTATCATAAAACGGATTCAAAATTGCAAAGAATAGAAGATGTCTTAGGCAAAAATATTTCACAAAAATTAAAACATATTTCTTTCGGTCATCCGAAAGTTGAAATAGACGGATATATTACAACAAGACAAAATTCTTTCCCGCAAAAAAATATGCAATATTTGTTTGTTAACGGAAGATGTGTAAATTTCCCTAAATGGTTAATACATGCAATATATCAGGCATCCAAAGAAGCAATACCTATAGGAAGACATCCTGGAATAATATTGTTCTTGAAAACCAATCCGTCCGATATCGATATAAATGTTCATCCTACAAAAAGAGAAATAAAGTTCGTTCAAGAAAACCGAATGTATGAACTTTTTTATTCTTTTATTAAAAACTCTTTGGAATCGGATGTTCCGGCAAATATAATAAATATTCAAAATGATTCTGTTACTCCGGATAATATAATAAAAACCGATTTTGTTCCGCCGGCTTATAAGCATAGCGGCGGTTATGGCAGTGTAAGGTACCCGTCAAGACAGTTTAGTGTTGATGATTATAAAAATGTTTACAAAACACCTATTATAAATAAAGAAGAAACGGAAGTCGTTTCTGTTTCCGAACCGGTAAAACTAACACAAACGGATTTAATTAAGCAAGATAATTTTAAGTTTATAGGACAAATTTTTGAAACATATATTTTAGTTGAAAAAGAAAAAACTTTCTATATAATAGATCAACATGCCGCACAAGAAAGAGTAAGATACGAAATGTTTTCAAATCAGCTGGAACAAAACTCTTTGAAAATACAACAACTTTTAATACCGGATGTTTTTGAGTTGCAAAAATCAAAAACAATGTTACTAAAAAACAATTTGGAAACATTTAAAAAGTTAGGATTTGATGTTGAAGAGTTCGGTGATAACAGTTTCAGATTAACCGCATATCCGGCATTATTGGGAAACAATGTTAACTTTATTGAAATAATAGATGTTTTGGTTGGCTTTTTGGAAGAAGAAAAAGCAACCGATGTTGAACAAATAAAAGAAAAAATTATAAGAGCTTCTTGCAGAACAAGTATTAAAGCGGGGGATAAAGTTTACGAACAACAGGCAAAAGCTTTGTTGAGAGAGCTCTTTGCTTGTAAAATGCCCTGGACTTGCCCTCACGGAAGACCCACCGTTTACACATTAACACTATCCGATTTGGAAAAATTCTTTAAAAGAATTTAGAACTACAATGTATATAACAATTCATAATGTATAATTAATAGATAATAGCAGAAGTATGTAACTGCGAGGGGAAAAGACCTGTGACAGTCTGTAGATAAATAAAGACAGCAGGCATATTTATACCTGCTGTCTTTCTTGTCTTTAAACTTTCAACTTTTCAGCTGAAAAATTGCTATGCAATTTTAGCTCAGCTTATCGGCATCAAATAAAACATAATAATGTTTTTATTTGATTAACATACTTGTAAATGATCTGACTACAAATATGATTGAAATTACAAAGAATATTGCTGCACAAACTATATGTGCTACCGGGTTTGTTAAAGTTAATGCAAGTTCCAAAGCTAATAAACCGAACAATGTTGTAAACTTAATAATCGGGTTCAAAGCTACCGAAGAAGTATCTTTGAAAGGATCTCCAACCGTATCACCTACAACTGTTGCTTTGTGAAGTTCGGACCCTTTTTCTCTCATATCAACTTCAACGATTTTCTTTGCATTATCCCATGCACCGCCGGCATTTGCCATAAAAATTGCCTGGAATAAACCGAACAATGCTATAGATATTAAATAACCTATAAAGAAGTACGGTTCGATAAATGCAAAAGCTATTGTTGAGAAGAATATTACCAAGAACAAGTTCCACATACCTTTTTGAGCATATTGTGTACAAATCTTAACGACTTCTTTACTTTGTTCCGTAGAAGCTTTTGTTACACCGTCAAGTTTTATATTACCTTTAATATATTCAACTGCTTTATAAGCTCCGCTTGTAACGGCATGGTTGGATGCACCGGTAAACCAGTAAATTACTGCACCGCCGGCAATCAAACCTAACAAGAAAGGAGCATGTAATAATGATAATGAAGAAGCTACTGCACTTTCTCCGTTTGCTGCCATCAATGTGAATATAATTGAAAATATCATGGTTGTTGCACCGACAACTGCCGTACCTATTAATACAGGTTTTGCTGTTGCTTTAAATGTGTTTCCCGCACCGTCATTTTCTTCCAATGTTATTTTGGATTTATCAAAGTTCGGTTCGAAACCGAAATCTTTTTTAATTTCTTCTTTAATATTAGGAACATTTTCAATCAAAGATAATTCATATACTGATTGTGCATTATCCGTAACCGGTCCGTAAGAGTCAACAGCTATTGTTACAGGTCCCATACCTAAGAAACCGAAAGCTACAAGACCGAAAGCAAATACTGCAGGGTGACTCATAATATCAAAACCTGTTAAAGAACTTATTCCATAAGCTATTGCCATAAGAATAATTATAACAAGCCCCATCCAATAACCGCTGAAATTACCTGATGTTAAACCGGCCAATATGTTTAATGATGCTCCACCGTTTTTAGATGAATTAACAACATTTTTAACAAATGCACTTGCTGTTGATGTAAATATTTTTACAACTTCAGGAATTACGGCACCTGCTATTGTTCCGCAAGTAATAATTACTGAAAGTTTCCACCAAAGACCGTTTGCCAAATCACCTATTATAAGGTTAGAAACTACAAATGTTAAAGCTATAGAAACAAAAGATGTAATCCATACTAATGAAGTTAAAGGAGCTTCAAAGTTCATTTTATCTGCATTACCATATTTGGATTTTGCTACTGCACCGTTTATCCAATATGAAACTGCACTTGCGATTAACATTATAAGTCTCATTACAAATATCCAAACCAAAAGTTTAACTTGGTTTACAGGATCTTTAACTGCAAGTATAACAAATGTTACCAAAGCAACACCGGTAACACCGTAAGTTTCAAAACCGTCTGCTGTAGGTCCAACTGAATCACCTGCGTTATCACCTGTACAATCTGCGATAACTCCGGGGTTTCTTGCATCATCTTCTTTAATATTGAAAACGATCTTCATCAAGTCCGAACCGATATCTGCAATTTTCGTAAATATACCGCCTGCTATTCTTAAAACCGAAGCACCTAAAGATTCACCGATTGCAAAACCGATAAAGCAAGGACCTGCAAGTTCTCTTGGGATGAATACCAAAATTATAAGCATAACCAAAAGTTCAATGCTTATAAGTAACATACCGATAGACATACCTGATTTTAAAGGAATTGCAAATGTTGGGAAAGGTTTACCTTTTAAACTTGCAAATGCAGCTCTTGAGTTTGCGAAGGTGTTAATTCTCATACCAAACCAAGCAACTGTATAACTTCCCAAAATACCTATAATACTGCAAAGAATAATGATAGCTATTTTAACAAAAGAAAAACCTGTGTTTGCAAAATAAACAGCAATTATTATTGCAAGTAAAGCTTCCAATATAATAATGAATTTACCTTGTGTTATAAGGTATGTTTTGCAAGTTTCATATATCAATTCGGAAACTTCCAACATAGATTTGTGAACCGGTAAATTTTTGATTGATTTGTACTGAACAAAACCGAAAATCAAACCGAACACACATACCAAAAGACCTACGGTCAACAATGCCGAACCGCTGATACCGCCTAAAAAACTTACGGACGACAAATCAGGCAATACAAGATTTGCTTCACTGGCAAAACTTGGTACTGCTGCTAAAGCTACTGCAAATACTGTCAAAAACAAAGTTCTAAACTTAGCAAACATCTTCCTTTTTCTCCTTTTAAAATTTTTTGCTTCTTTTTTACGTCATTTTTTGAGATAAATTATATGATTTATATTATTTGTTGTCAATTTTGAAATTATATACTTAAAATAAAGTTTTTACAAAAATTTCACAAAAGTTTTAACAAAAATATTTGTTATTTTTGTATAATTAAAATCGTTAAAAAAAGAAAAAATTTAAAAAGTCTTGAAAAAAACATAAAAATAGATTATAAAATAAGTAAGGATTTATACTACAAGATTAAAAAGGTAAAAAATGAAAGCTGCGATAATGAGTTTTTCAATAAAAAGTTTTTTATCTTTAAGGGCGGTAAAGACGGTCCTTACGGTTATTCTTTTGTCGTGCATAATAATCAACAATTTCATACCGAAGAACATATCGAACAAAGAAGAAATCACAAAAATTTTGGGAGCTGTGATAAATAACGTAATAGTCAAGACAATCAAAGATTGTCAGGACACGCTTACGGTAATGAGTAACAAAATAACGAAAGATTTGTATAAGATGTTACAAATGGGCGAGACGGGAGCCAGCGCGCCGTTAAGTAAGGGGGCGGAGAAGGAAGAAACGCCTGTAAACACGAGCAGCGATAGCGGGATAATAACGGTAAACAGGCAGATAATAAAAGTTGAAAAGAGCGACGACGTTTCAAGCAAAATAATAATAAGTGCCGGCAAGATAGATGAAGATTTGTACAGGTTGTACAATAACGTAAAAGAGTATTGTAGCGTAGGCGATAAAATGGGGATATTGACGTTTATATTGTTTGTGTTGTTTGTCATAAGAAGAAAAGGTTGGGAAGAAATAAATAACATATTAAA
>JAZNAT010000024.1:0-5275 GCA_045586665.1 Endomicrobiaceae bacterium
GTTTGTATTGTTTTGTCGCTTCTTCGTTTGTCATTGCATTTATAGACGACGGTGATATTATTAAAGATAACAGCAGACAACTTGTTACGGTTAAAGAAACCGCTTTTTTTAATCTTGTTATAAGGTTCATTTTTATCACCTTTTATAATTATAGCCTATATGACGGAGTTTTTCAACGATATAGTTTTTAAAAATATTATGAATTTTCAATAAAAATTATTATATAAAAACTATAAATCCGTATCGTTCGAATCGTTTAAAGTCAAACCTTTGTTTTTATTTTGCGGCATTTCGACAGGATGTAGCAAAACTATAAATTCGCCGAGTATTTCTCTGTTTTTTAAGTTTTGAATAACATCTTTTATCGTTCCTCTGATAAACTCTTCAAACTTTTTTGTAAGTTCTCTTGCCAAAACCATATCGGCATTTTCTCCGAATACTTCTTTACAAACTTCAACCGTTTTTAAAATTCTGTGAGGCGACTCATAAAAAATTACGGTTTTTTGCGTTTGTTTTGCAAGCTCAAGCTCTTTTTTCATTTTACCGGTTTTCTTTTTTAAAAACCCCAAAAATATGAACGAGTCCGGTGCAAGACCGGAGCCGACCAGTGCCGTTATCAGAGCACACGCCCCCGGCAACGGAACGACGTTTACGTTATTATTTAACGCTTCTTTTATAAGATAATATCCCGGATCGGAAATTGCAGGCGTTCCGCAGTCGGAAACCAAAGCTATATTCTTACCGTCGTTAATCATTGACATTATCTGCGGTATTCTTTTTAACTGGTTCTGCGTATAAAAATTTACAAGCGGTTTGGAAATTTTTAAATGCGACAACAGTTTAACGGTTTGTCTGGTATCTTCACAAACTACCGTATCCGATTCCTGCAAAATTCTTATAGCCCTTAATGTAATATCTTCCAAATTTCCTATCGGTGTGGGCACAATATACAAAGTTCCTTTATTCATCGTTTAAAACTTTTTCCTTTTTTAAAATCTCGATAAATATATCGACTATTTTCGGGTCAAACTGTTTACCTGCACCTTTTTTTAACTGTTGCACAGCCGTTTTTCCCGGAAACGCTTTTCTGTAAGGGCGGTCGGAAGTCATCGCATCGTAAGCATCAATAACGGCAACAATTCTTGCTCCTAACGGAATTTCTTCTTTTGCAAGTCCTTCGGGATATCCGGTTCCGTCGTACCATTCCTGATGATACAAAACCATCGGAGCCACCGGCGATAAAAACTTAACCGGTGCCAAAATTTTATATCCTATCGACGGATGTTTTCTTATAATTTTAAGTTCTTCTTCCGTTAAACTGTCACTTTTTAACAAAATGTTATCGGCAATTCCTATTTTACCTATATCGTGCATCAAAGCGGCATATTCGATGTTTCTTACTATTGTGTAAGGCAGGTTCATTTTCACGGCAATTTCTTTGGCGTATTTTCTTGCTCTGTCGGCATGGTCGTAAGTGTAAGCGTCTTTTGCGTCTATCGCTCTTGCCAAAGTCTGTACCATTTCCAAATAAAAAGACTGTAAATTGTTGAACAATTCTATGTTGTCAAGCCTCATTGCAGCCTGATCCGCCAAAATGGTTAAAAGTTTCAAATCTCTATCGTCAAAATGTTTTTTATCTTTAGGCGAATTGATATTCAAAACGCCGATAACTTTATTTTTAACTTTTAAAGGAATCGATATGAACGATTTTGAAGCGTACCTTTCGTTATTGTTTGCTCTTAAAAATCTGATATCTGTTTCTATATTTTCAACGAAAATATATTTCCCGCCGGCAACGACTCTTCCCGCAATACCTTCACCTATTTTCAGTTTTGTTTCGTCTTTAACCTGTTTTGACAACCCTTTTGAAGAAACGATATACAACTCGTTGTCGGAATTTATCAGCATTAACGAACACAAATCCGAATGTATCAAACTGCATGCTGTATCGACGACAGCCTGAGACAATTCCTCTTTTGATAAAATTTCAGTAGCTTCAATTCCGAACTCGTGAATACTTGCCAACATTATTATCAGATTGTCAATGTCCATAGTACGAATCTGTATTTTTTCTTCGGCGACGGTTATTTGACGATTAAGCTCTTTTATTCTGTTTTTAAGTTTTTTGTTTTTAAAAAAAAAGTGCAGAAGGCAAGCAGAAATCAGTATAAAAATTATCGTTATTAATATATTTGCCGTTGTTAAAAGCATTTTACCTTTTTAATCTTTAATATATACTTTATAATCCATATCGGGAAAAATATTGTTTTTATACTCTAAGTTGGAAAGGAACCCTTCATCAATAGAATTATTTTTTATTTGGTTGTACAGTGCAGTAAAATTGTAAATGTGTTCTTTCGTTCTTTTTTCCGCATATTCAACCATGGTACCAGTAGTCATTATGAATGCCCAGTCAGAAGACTGCGCCAAAAGAAGTTCTCTTGCTGCCTGATTCAATAACCTTAACTTTATACCGTCGGCATTTTTGTTTGAAGTTGCAATTTCCGTCATTCTGTCTGCGGCAATATGCAGATGCTTGTATATCCAGTCGTTTTTAGGGTTAAGCCATACTTCATAATACCCTTTATCACCCCACGATGACGGCGACGGCGTACATACCTGATTGACAGGAAACTTGTCCAAATATTGTATCGGGGTTATAGGTTTAAACGAAGCATTTGAATTTTGCATATGTCTGAAAATATGATTTATAAAGTTAGGACCTTCAAACCACCAATGTCCGAAAAGTTCAGCATCGTACATTGAAACGACAATCGGTTCTTTTTGCATAATCCCCTGCAAATATTCTATTTGTTTTGTTCTGTTAAAAACAAAGTTTTCGGCATGAATTCTTGCTTTATTGTCCGCATTTTCGGGATCGTAAGGCTGCTTTTCGTTTAACGGAACTTTACCGGTTATTCTGCAGTACTTTACACCGATATTTCTTCTTACCCCATCGGAATGTAAGTACGGTTTTATATAATCGTAATCGCAATCGTATGCCAAATCTCTGTAAAATTCTCTGTAATCTCCATCGCCCGGATAACCGCTTTCCGCGCTCCAAACCTGTTGTGCCGTTTCCATATCTCTGGCAAAGGCCGCAACACCGTTAGGACAATATACCGGAGCAAAAACTCCGTATTTCGGTCTGGGAGTAGCATACAATATTCCGTGCGATTCCATAAAGAAAAATCTTATTTGAGATTCTTTTAAAAATTTTTCCACACCGTAAGCGTAAGCACATTCGGCAAGCCATATACCGTTAGGTTTTCTTCCGAAATGTTTTTGATAATCCTTAACGGCAACTTTTATTTGAGCTCGCTGCGCCGTTTCGTTGTTCATCAAAGGTAAAAAACCGTGCGTAGCACAGCACGTAATAATTTCAATTTTTCCCGCATCCTGAAGATTTTTAAAACCTGTCAAAAGGTTTCCTCTATACTTTTCCCATATGCGTTTACATGTTTTAAATTTTTCTTCGTACATCAACGCAGCTTTATGGTAAGGAGTATTGACTGTTCTTAAAACTTCTTTTTCGGATAGTTCTATAAGCTTGTTTAATTTTGCATAATATCTTGACTGCAACAGCGGGTCTGCAAGCATATTTGCAAGAGACGGCGTTATAGTCATAGTTACGGCAAAATTTATGTTATCTCTTATGAAATTTTCAAAAACGTATAAAAGCGGAATGTAAGTTTCCGTTATGGCTTCATAAAGCCAGTCTTCTTCTAAAAAATCGGGATAGTCCGGGTGCCTGACAAAAGGCAGATGCGCGTGTAATTGAAGACACCAGTAACCTTTATTGTTCATTTAAGTTCCAAAAATTTTATTTAGTATCTTTCTTTACTTCAAAAGTTATGGACTTTTTCATTGTCCCGTCGGCCGAAACCGCCTCTATCGTATATTTATCTTCACCGTTAGGCAGATAAAATCTTACAGAAAAAGAACCGTCCGCCGAAAGTTTTACCGGCATACCTTTTAACGTCAACGTTGCATCAGGCTCCGTAGCACCGTTAATAACGATTTCGGTATCGGCTCTCAACCAAAAACTTTTTGATTTGTCTTGTGAAACTTGTTCGGTTTGTTCATAAGAAGGATGCGTTTTAAACGAGCTTGACCCTGCGTGAGAATGTGAACTCGGAAGAGAAATCGAAACGATTTCTTCCCATCTTTCTCTCATAAGTTTTGCTATATCAAAGGAACTCATTCCTATTTTGTTTACGCCGGAAATCCTTAAAAGTTTTTCAAACTCAACTTGAAGCATCGCCCACTGTTCGTCGGTAACGTTTGAAACGCCGTATCTCGGCATATCGATTTTGTTTGACCTTGCTATATAAATAAACTTGCCGTCTTTTGTCAAATACCCTATATCGGCACACCAGCAACGGTTAAATTCGCCGACGTTTATGTACCAGCTGCTTGATTCCGGAGTTACGAAAACGTCAAAATATCTGTTTGCGTTGGAACCGTCAAAATTTATGTCCGTAGTATCATACACTCTTACTACAAGTTTTGAATTTATAAAATTTTCTTCACCGTATTGTTTTTTAAGTTTATCCAAAAATTCGCCGGAAATAGACCAGTATGCAAAAATACATATAGGGTCTCTCGGTAAAATAGTAATTTTAGTGTCGCCGTAATCTAACGGCAAACCCGTTTTATTAACCGGTTTTTCCTCGTTACCGAGTTTGGAACTTAATTTTTCGGACATGACAAATACCTTCTTTTTATTTTAATTATTTATATTCAATACGGTCTACGGTCTCATATTATTTTATAAAATAACAGACAAAATAGTCAACATTAAAAAAGAGTTGAACAGTTGAAAACAATTAACCCTTACAACTTTTAAACTTTTTATTTTTATAAATAACCAACGACGAGATTACCGACTATGACACTCGGTAATGACGGCAAAAAACAAATAAAAAAACGGGCAGGCTTATTTAATAACCTGTCCGCATTTTTATTACATAATATAGATTGCCACAAAAGTGCAAAGCTCTTTTTCGCAATGACAGAACAAAAAGCGCCGTTAATGAAAGTGTATCTGTCTGTCTGTCTGTCTGTCTGTCTGTCTGTCTGTCTGTCTGTCTATGAAATTGTTATTTTTTATTTTTCCCATTTTTTAACCGACAAAAATAAAATTTGTGAGCAAAAATCGGATTTGTAAAATTTTAAAATTAAATTTTGTAAGCAGATTTTGAAAGCAAAAATTTTAATGAGTATTTTCTTGAAGTAAAAAAACTTAAAATCGTGAAGTGTTTTTCGATATTTT
>JAZNAT010000025.1:0-12557 GCA_045586665.1 Endomicrobiaceae bacterium
TGAAAAAAGCGGATAAAAATGATATTTTAAAGACGATTTCACAAGAATTTGAAAAAAGAAAAATTTCACAGCCGTTCGGTGCCAAAAGCGCCGGATGCATATTTAAAAATCCGCCGAACGATACTGCCGGCAGAATTATAGATTCTTTAAATCTTAAAAGTTACGGTATAGGCGGTATTGAAATATCGGACAAACATGCAAACTTTTTTATAAATAAAAACAACGGTCGTGCAAAAGATATGATGAATTTAATAAAATTCGTTAAAAACAGAGTTAACGAAAAATATAATATAAAACTTGAAACGGAAATAAAGATAATAAAATGATAAACTTAAAAAAACAAAAAATAGGGGTGCTGTGCGGTGGGACGTCGTCGGAAAGAGAAATTTCGTTGATGTCGGGCAAAGCCGTTTACAAGGCAATAAAAAAGTTGGGTTTGAAAGTCGTTTTGATAGACGTAAACAAAAATGTAGCCAAAAAACTTGTAAAAGAAAAAATAGATGTTGCATACATTACTCTTCACGGAACGCCCGGCGAGGACGGTACGATTCAAGGTATGCTTGAACTTATGGGTATACCTTATACCGGTTGCGGAGTTTTTTCAAGTTCGGCAAGTATGGATAAAATCATTTCAAAAAAAATGTTTGAGTATGCAAAGATTCCTACTGCCGCCTGGACCATAATAGAAAAAAACAAGCCGTTTAAAAAAATAGAGTTCCCGATAGTGGTAAAGCCGGCGTCGCAAGGGTCAGCAATAGGGATATCTATAGCAAAAAATAAAAAAGAGTTTGAAAAAGCCGTAAAAGTTGCGTTCGGATTTGAAGACAGGGTGTTGGTAGAAAAATATATAAAAGGGACGGAAATAACTGCAGGTGTTTTGAATGCCGAAGCATTACCGGTAATAGAAATTGTTCCTAAAGGCAAATTTTACGATTTTAAATCAAAGTATATCGTAGGGCAGTCTCGTCATATAATTCCTGCAAGATTACCGGAAAACGTTTTAAAAGAAGTTCAAAAAATTGCGCTTAAAGTTTATGACGAGTTCAGATGTAACGGTACGTGCAGGGTTGATATGATAGTTGACAAAAATAACGACATATACGTTTTGGAATTGAACACTCTGCCGGGTATGACACAAACTTCATTGTTTCCCGATGCGGCAAAATATGCGGGATTAAGTTTTGAAGATTTGGTTTTGGAAATTTTAAAATCTGCAAAGTAAAATAAGTAAAGATAAACAGATAATGAATATAATAAAAAGAAAGAAAAAAATAAAAACCAAAAGATATTCTGGAAGCGCAGGAACGTATAAAAGATATACCGTTCTCGGTGCAAAATCATCGTTGCCGAAGAAAAAAAATAAAATTTTCGTTAAACTGTTAAAAAAACTTTTTCAAATTTCTTTTGCCGTATGCATTATTTTGTGTTTGGTGTACGGATACAGATACTCGAAATCTTATCTTTACGCAAATGAAAAATTTTTTATTGATAATATTGAGGTTGTCGGATGCAACAACGTTACAGAAACTGAAATTAAAAATTTGGTACCGTTTAAAGTAGGTGACAGTTTGTTAAAAATAAATTTGTCCGATACCAAAAAACAGCTTAAATCTTATAAACCGGAACTTAAAAATGTTTCCATGACAAGAAAATGGAAAGAAAAAAAAGTAATAATACGTTTAACTGAAAGAGAACCGGAAGTTTTTATCCTTGAAGGCGAAAATAAAGTCGGCCTTGATTTCGACAACAAACCGTTTGCTTTAAGGGGGCATATGTTTGATATGAAAATTCCGACATTGTTGTACTCTTGTGCGCCCGACAGACAAAATCTACTTGAATTTTTTAAACTGTTTAAAAGTTATATGTCGGAATATGTCCCTTATATAACCGAGATAAAGTACGGTGAAGTTGAAGACATAGTTTTTAAAATGAATGATAAAACGGTCGTTTATTGGGGTAGTGCGCAACATAAAAAAATAAAAGAAAAAGCGAAAAAAATCAAGTCCGTATTGAACGATTTGTTAAAAAAGTCGGTAACTGCCGATTATATAGATTTAAGTTTTATCGATAACAATAAAAACAGAATCATAGTTAAACCTTCCGTCGATGAACAGTCTCTGCGGAATGGTTAAAAACAGGGGTTTATAAATGGAAAAAGAAGAAACGATTTTAAGTTTGGATATCGGAACGAATTCCGTGCACGGTATTCTTGCAAAGTACGACAGAGAAAATTCAAAAATAGAAATTTTGTCGGCAGACACTTACAATTCCGACGGGATAAAAGATGGCGCGATTATAGCCATACAGGATGCCGAATATACGATAGAAAAATTTTTTACCAAAGCCGAAAAAGATTTTAATTTTGGAGAGTTGAGCTCGTTGTTATGTTCTGTAAGAGGCTCGTTAATAGAAGTTTTTAATGCAAGTACGAGACTTAAAATTGCCGAAGATTATGAGGCGGAAGTTACCGAGGATACGATTTCCGATATAATAAACAGAATAGAAGAAACAAAAAAAATCGATGAAAATAAAGAAATAGTCGAAATTATACCGCAGCAGTACAAACTTGACGAGCAGGAAGTTCAGGACCCTATCGGAATGAGCGGAAAATATTTGGAACTTACGGCACTTATCGTTGTGGGAACTAAAAGCAATATGACCAATATCAGAAAGTCCGCACGCGACCCGCTTTTAAGATACGGTTACAGTGCGTTGGGGAATACTCTCGTTTCAAAAGATGATAAAGAGCTCGGTTGTATATTGGTGGATATCGGAGGTATGACTACCGGCGTCGTAGTTTATATTGAAGGTAAAATCAAATGTTCTTTTGAGCTCAATTTCGGTTCGGATTACGTTACCAGAGATATAATTAAAAAATTGAAAATCAGCCAGAAAGAAGCAAAAAACATTAAAGAAAAGTACGGCGTTATTTTGGAAGATTTGATTGCGGAAAACGAAAATACGGAATTTGAATATTCCGTAACGAACGGTAAAAAACAAACTTTTACCAAAAGACAGCTTGTCGACGTTATAAAACCACAGATAGATTTGCAGCTTGAACAACTGTTAAAAAGTTTTAAAGAAAAAAATATAAGAGTTGACGAATATGTCGGCGGTTTTATCCTTACCGGCGCCGGAGCTTTGCTGCAAGGTATGCCGGAAGCTTTTGAAAAATATTTTAATACCGTAGCAAAAGTTGCAAATTTTACAGATGACGACGTTGTTTGTTCGGACAACGCAATAATCGATTCCCAACTTTATACTACGGCGCTTGCCGTGATAAAAAACGAGTCTAGAAACTTGGTTTCCAAACCGAAAGGCAGAAAATCCGGCGGCGGGCTCGGTGATAAAATAAAGAAATTTTTTGAAGAATGGTCTTGATTAACGGAGATATAAAAATGGATGTTTTTTTTCCTGAAACAAAAGAAAATCAGCAGCAGCAAACCGATCAGCCGGCAATCATAAAAATTATAGGTGTCGGCGGCGGCGGAGCTAATGCCGTAAACAGAATGATAGTTTCCAACGTTACAAACGTTGAATTTTATGCGGTAAATACGGATTTACCCACTTTAAGAAAATCCGGTGCGGAAAATAAAATACAGTTAGGAGATGACGGGTTGGGTGTCGGCGGCGATCCTCTTAAAGCGCAAAAGTATGCCGAAGCCGATGAAGAAAAGCTTAAAGATATGGTCAGCGGTGCCGATATGGTTTTTATTACTACGGGTATGGGCGGCGGTACCGGAACCGGTGCGGCCCCGGTTATAGCAAGAATTTCAAAAGAATTGGGAATTCTTACCGTAGGAGTCGTAACCAAACCGTTTGAAATGGAAGGTCCGGACAGAGCGGCGCACGCAAACAAGGGTATAGCCAAACTTAAAGAGTATGCCGACGCTTTGATTATCATACCTAACGACAGAATTTTTTCTTTGATAGATGAAAAAACTCCTTACGAAAAAGCGTTTGAAACGATAGACGACGTTTTAAGAAGATCGATAGAATCTATAACCGATACGATAACCAAAACCGGTGTCGTAAACATAGATTTTGCCGACGTTAAGGGCGTGTTGTCTAATTCCGACAGCGCAATTATAGGGCTGGGTGACGGACAGGATTTTAAAGACGCTTTTGAAAAAGCTTTAACAAACAAGTTCGTTGAAGGTGGCGAAATAACCGAAGCCAGCAAAATTCTTATCAACGTTTCTTATTCACAAAATAACGAGTTTACCGTTAAAGATATAAAAGGTGCGGATGAGTACGTAAAAACCAAATGTAAAGAAAGACCTTACTTGAAAATAGGTAACGTCAGAGACAATAACCTGAACACGAAAATTAAAGTTTCAATTATAGCTTCTTTTCAAAAAAAAGAGGAGCCGGCAAAAGACTTGTGGGAAAATGCCGAAAAACAGCAGCAAAAAGAAGAATCCATGTCGCCAGAAAACGATACCGATATAAAAGAAAATATTGACGACGTTTTTGCAAAACCTGCTTGGCAGACTCACAAACCTAAAAGGTTATGATATTTTATGTACAAAAACGATGACAATCTTTTTGTAAACGAAAAAAAGTTTGAAACGTTTCATTTGACTACTACAAAACTTTGCGGAAATATGAAAAATTCCGAAGAAAGAAATTTGTTTTGCAAGACCGTCGGTATAGAGGCAAAAAAAATCGTTTTTGCAAATCAAGTGCACGGAACTTCGGTAAAAAAAGTTTCCGTTTCCGATTGTAACAAAGTTATTGACTGTTGTGACGGTCTTATAACCGGCGACAAAGATATAATGTTATGTATTTTTACAGCGGATTGTATGCCGGTGTTTATGGCGTCAAGAGACTATAGCGTAGTTGCTATGGTACATGCCGGATGGCGCGGTCTTGCCGGCGGAATAATAGAAAGCGCAGTAATAAAGTTTTTAAAAGATTTCGGGATAAGTCCGCGTGACATTTTTACATATATAGGTCCTCATATTTTGCAATGTTGTTATCAGGTGGGCGACGAACTTAAAAAAGCGTTTAACGTAGCTTCGGATAAAGAATATTTTTCTTTAAGCGAACAAGCCGAAACTCAAATGAAAAAGCTCGGCATAAAAAGAATTTATGCAAGTACTCGCTGCAGCTGCCACGAGTATGAAATGTTTCATTCTTACCGTCGCGACCGTACCGAAGCAAGAATGATGTCGTTGATAAAAAAAAAATAGATAAAGTTTTGATATATTTTGAATTTTTTCATTTTTCTGCACTAAAGCCATTCGTTCCGAATTTTAAAAACAACGGTCAATTCCGTTTGACCGGCTATTGCAAAGTGAGCCGTAAATCCGCACGGCTGCGATACAAAGTTCTTACAATCTAATGTAACGAATTTTGTTCGGACAAGAATACGTTGAACTACGGAAAAAACTTTTGAAATTGTTAAAAAAATTATTCGTTCATAGAGGACTTTAACTGTGCCTTGAAAATGAAAATTTTAAAGTTGTATATTTTTAAAATTGTTTTATTAATTTAGTATAATAAAAAATAATTAAGTATTAAAGAGGTTTTGCAATGAACACTAATTCGTTGAAAACGTTTTTGTTGTTGATGTTGATGACGCTGCTTTTTTTGGTAATCGGCGAACTTTTGGGCGGAAGAGTCGGTATGATGTACGCTTTGATTTTTGCAATAGTTATGAATTTCGTGTCGTACTGGTTTTCCGACAAAATAGTGCTGATGTCTTACGGTGCAAAAGAAGTGTTACCGGAACATGAACCGAAACTTTATGCTATGGTGTCCGAACTTGCCGCTTCCGCAAACATACCGACGCCTAAAATTTATTATATAAGAGCGAATATGCCTAATGCTTTTGCTACCGGCAGAGACCCGCAGCATGCGGCAGTTGCGGTTACCGACGGCATATTGCAGCTTTTGGACGAAAGAGAATTGAGAGGAGTAATTTCTCACGAGTTGAGCCATATAAAAAACAGAGATATTTTAATAAGTTGTATCGCAGCCACTTTGGCCGGTGCCATTATGATGCTTGCAAGGCTTGCGTTTTGGTTCGGCGGTTCAAGAGACAGCAGAAACAATTCCAACGTTATAGCTTCGCTCCTTTTTATAATACTTGCTCCTGTTGCAGCATCTCTTATACAAATGGCGATTTCACGTTCAAGAGAATATGTTGCGGATTCGGACGGCGCAAAAATTTCCGCAGATCCGTTGGCGCTTGCTTCTGCTTTAAAAAAGCTGGTTTCCGGTAACGCAAAGATAAAAAATAATGTCAGCCCGAACACTGCACACATGTTCATAGTTAACCCGTTTTCTTCCAAAAGTTTACAGAACCTTTTTTCAACGCATCCTCCGATAGAAGAAAGAATAAAAAAATTGGAACAAATGGCAGGAAAAATTTACGAACAGAAACATAAAATACCTAAGGTAATATACTAAATGAAAAAACAGAGAAAACCTTTTATTCTTGACATCGAACCTAAACAATTGTATTCGCTTTTAAAACCTTTTGTATGCGAAAATTATAAAACAGATCAAATAATTCAGTGGATTTATTCAAAAAAAGTTTTGGATTTTGAATGTTTTACAAATATTTCAAAAGATATACGCGGAAATTTGGCTTCCTCTTTCAGTTTAAGAAGTTTTACGAACGTAAAAAAAGAAGAGTCCATGATGGATGCTACTGTGCGTTATACGTTCAAAACCTACGACAATAAATATATTTATGCCGTCTGTCTGCCTAACGAAAACAAAAAAACGGTGTGCATTTCTACGCAAGTCGGATGTCCTGTTTCATGCAGTTTTTGTTTGTCGGGCAAAACCAAATTCGTAAGAAATTTGTCGCGCGGTGAAATTTTGGAAGAGATTTTATATATTGAAAACGATATAAAAGAAAGAATTTCCGGGGTTTTGTTTATGGGAATGGGTGAACCGATGCTTAATTATAATAACTTGATTTCGGTAATAAAAACGTTAATTTCAAAAAAAGAAATGAATATAGGCAAAAGACATATAACCGTTTCGTCTATGGGGATAATTCCGGCAATTAAAAATCTTGCAAACGAAATGTTAGGCGTGCGTTTTGCGTTATCGTTGCATTCAACCGACGATAAACAAAGAAAAAAAATCATACCTAACAATTTTGATACTAAAATTTCGGATTTGCTTGCCGCATGTAAATATTATCTTAAAAAAACGAATTCACGCGTTACGATAGAATATATTTTGTTAAAAGGTGTTAACGATACGTCAACCGACGCACACAGACTTGCAAGACTTTTGAAATCAAACAATCTCGTAAACCCGAGCGTTCAGGTAAATCTTATTCCTTACAATCAAACCGACAGTCTTGATTATAAAACTCCGCCGCAGGTTTCAATACTTAACTTTAAAAAAATATTGAAGCTTAACGGTATAACCGTAAATATCAGAGAGCCTAAAGGTCTTGATATAGGAGCAGCATGCGGGCAGCTGGGAAAATAGTTTTATACGCAACTGCGAAATTGAAAATCAAATCCTGTACATTTTGTCATACCATGCTCTGCACGGTATCTGTCTTTTAAATGAGTTTTTTTAATTTTCTTTATTTCCGCTTTTAATCTTTCCTTGCATTTTTTGTCTGTGCTGTTCCAGCTGTTTAAACTGTTCGTAGGTAAGAATATTCCTTATCTGCAGTTTTGAGTTAACGTTTATTTTGGAAATTTCCGAATTGAGTTGTTGGATTTCCGAAGACAGACCGTTTATTACGTTGATATCGTAATCTTCTTTTAAAAGTTCTTCGTCAATATTTTTCATTTTTTCTTTAATTTGTTTCCTTAACTCTTTCTTTTTTGCAATATCGGATTGCATAAATTGTTCCATTTTATTTTTTTGTTCGTCAGTAATATTTGCTTCTTTAAGAATTTTGTCAAAATCATGTTTGATTTTTTGTTGATGCTGGTGTTGTGCTCGTTGAGGCATATTTTCATCGCTTTGAGGCGGAACGGCGTAAGCAAAACCGCTTATAAAAAGTACCGTTACCAAACTTAAAAATTTTTTCATATTATCCCCCTTTTAAAAAAAATACTCAGTATTTTTTATTGAACAGTTTAACAGACGAATAGCTTTTGTAGGTTCAGAAATAAAAGTTGTGTCCAGCAATTTTTAATCGTGTCTTAACGCTTCAATCGGAGACAACTCGGACGCTTTTTTTGCCGGCCATAATCCGAACACTATACCTACAAACGCCGAAAATCCTACCGACAATATTATTGAAAAACTTGATACGAATACCGCCCAACCTGCAAATTTCGATACTATCAAAGATATTGCTATGCCCAAACTTACGCCGAGCATTCCTCCCAAAAGTGAAAGTACCGACGACTCTATTAAAAACTGCAACAAAACGGCAATTTTTGTTGCACCTATCGCTTTCCTTAACCCTATTTCTCTTGTTCTTTCACTTACGCTTACAAGCATTATGTTCATAATTCCTATGCCGCCGACGATTAACGAAATTCCGGCAACGGCTCCTAAAAGCATTGTCATCGTTTGAGTTGTGGAAGTAAGCATTTGTATCATGTCCGACATATTTCTTATTCTGAACGCGTCTGCCTGTTCGCTTGTAAGTTTGTTTCGTTCAAGCATGGTTTTTAACAGATAAGTTTCCGTTTCCGACATTTTTCCATCCTGCACTTCTACGGAAACGTAAGAAACGTATTGCGTTCCGAAAAGTCGTTTCATTGCCGTGTTTAAAGGGACTATTATTATGTCGTCCGCATCTCTGTAACCTTGTGCGCCTTTTACAGGGAGTATTCCTATGACTCTGAACTGTTTTCTGTTAATTTTTATGCTTTTACCTACGGGATTTTCGTTACCGAACAAATTTTTGACGACGGTCGTACCTATAACACAGACTTTAGCCAGATTTTCATCTTCGGTTTTAGTGAAAAATCTGCCGTATTGAGGAACGGCATTTTGCATATATTGGTAAACGTAAGTTGCACCTGTAATTGAAGTGTTTGTGTTTTTGTTTCCATAAACCACTTGCGCCGAGCCGTTTACGTTAGGATCGATATTTTTTATAAGTGCGGTATTTGTTGCAAGCGCTTGAACGTCTTTTAAATATATTCTTCTTACAATGCTTCCGCTCACTCCTCCCAAAGAAATTCGTCCCGGCATAAGATATAAAAGGTTCGTTCCCATAGACGTTATCTGTTTTTCAAGCGACTTTTGCGCACCGCTTCCTAAAGCGAGCATGGAAATGATGGATGCCACTCCTATAATAATACCCAGCATCGTTAAAATTGATCTTGTCTTGTTTGAAATTATCGCTCTGATTGCGGAAAAAAAGTTTTCGGCAAATTCCGCCAAACTTAAATGTGCCGAATCTTTTTTTACGGTCAACGGTTTCGATTCTGTTTTTTTTGACGGTTTCTGTTTGGTATCTCCTATA
Source organism: Endomicrobiaceae bacterium (assembly GCA_045586665.1). Taxonomy (GTDB): domain Bacteria; phylum Elusimicrobiota; class Endomicrobiia; order Endomicrobiales; family Endomicrobiaceae; genus Ruminimicrobiellum. The sequence continues at coordinate 9,413 of JAZNAT010000025.1, forward strand.
ACCTGCCCGTCTTTTATGGTTATCAGTCTGTCCGCCCACTTTGCAATATCCGGCTCATGAGTTACTAAAATAATGCTTATGCCTTTTTTGTTTAAGTCGGTTAAAATCTGCATTATTTCGTCGGACTGTGCCGAAGATAAGTTGCCGGTCGGCTCATCGGCAAAAATTATTTTCGGATTGTTGACGAGCGCCCTTGCAATGGCAACCCTCTGCTGTTGTCCGCCGGAAAGTTGTGTCGGTTTATGTTCCGTTCTGTCGCTAAGTCCTACATCATTTAAGAGCTTTTCGGCTCTTTCTTTTCTGTTAGTTCCTCCGGAATATACAAGAGGCAGCGCTACGTTATCGCAAGCCGTCATTTTATTTAACAGATTATACTGCTGAAAAACAAATCCTATAATTTTTGACCTTAAAAATGCCGTTTGATTATCGTTAAATTTTAAAATGTTTTGTCCGTAAATTTCATATACCCCGTCCGTAGGTCTGTCCAAAAGTCCCAGTATGTGCATAAGCGTACTTTTGCCGGAGCCGGACGGTCCCATAATGGCGACAAATTCGCCCTCTTCAACAGTCAGGTTTATACCTTTCAATATGTCAAGACGAGTCTCGCCGACATTGTAAACTTTTGTAATATTTTTTATTTGTAATAGCGGTTTGTTTTCTTTTTTCATAATATTATTTTTTTGTCGCACTTGACGATGAATTGTTCAAAATTTCTTTGTTTGTTTTTCTTTTTGTCGGTGTCATCTGTAAAAAACCTTTCGCTTCGTCTTTTGCGGTCGATATGCTGTAATCGTCCCGTTTAATTAAAATTTTGTCGCCTACGGCAAGTCCTGAAACAACTTCAATGTTATCGCCGTCAAGAATACCTGTTTTTATAAAATGTTTGGTTTGCTGCATATTGTCGCCGGTCAAAACGTAAGTGTTGCCGTTTTCGTCTTCCTGAAAGCTGTCCCACGGTATAACCGCAACGTTTTTCTTTTCGCTTACGGTAATGTCTATGTTTGCCGTCATTAACGACTTGAAAAAGTCCGGCGTTTTCGTCGGTCTTATTTTAACGTAATATGTTATAACGTTACTTACGTTTTGTCCTTCTTCCAAAATTTGAAAGACTTTTCCGTTAATGGTAACGTCTTTATAAGCGTCAAGCGTTATTTGCGCGTTTTGTCCGTTTTTAATTTTACCTATATCGGCTTCGTCAACACTTGCTACGACTATCAACTCGTCGGCTAAAGCGAACAGTATGTCGCTTGTGGATATGGTCTGTCCTTCAACGACGTTTCTTAAAATTATTTTGCCGTTCATTGGCGAAATTACCGGCGTTGATTTGTAAGTGTTTTCCCAGTCTGAAAGGTTTTCGTCGGGATTTGCTCTTACGGCGTCAAGTATCGCTACTCTGTCGGAAGAGCTTAAATATGCCAAAACCTGCCCTTTTTTTACTGTATCGCCTTCGTTTACAAGCAGAGAGTCCACTCTTCCCGCAACACTAGGTTTTATCTCAACTCTGTTCAATGCCGAAACTTCACCTGTAGTATCGATGATTTCTTTTATGTTTGCCGAAGATACGGTGTAGGAAACATAATTTTGCGTAACGACTTTTTCTTTTTTGCTTTTGATAAAATATACGGCTGCCGCCGCAATTATCGCAATCAATAAAATAAACGTTATTTTCTTTTTCATTTAATTTCTCCGTTAGTATTGCCCAGCAGTCTGTCTCTTTTGGCTAAGGCTAAATTATAATTGTGCAGGGCGGAAAGGTGCGATATTTGATTGTTAACATATTCCTGTTCAATGTCCTGCCATGTCTGAAACTCCATCGTTCCGGCTCTGTATTTTACCGTTGCTTCTTTTTGTCTTTGGATTGCCGCATCCAAAAACATTTGATAAATTTTTATGTTGTTTCTTGTTTTTTCGATTTCAGCCAAAATTTCTTCCAAATTCGTTTTTGCCGATAAAACGGTTTGTTTATAATTTTCGGTTGCCTTATCCATGGAAACTTGAGAAGATTTTATATTGTTAAAAGCGTTTGTAAGTCCGCCGGAAAAAAGCGGATAATTTAATGCTACGCCCAAACTCCAATTTTTACTGTCGGCGGGAGGTAAAGGGTTTGTTTCATCGGAAACGCCTATTGATGCCGATGCCGATATGTAAGGGTAAAGGTTCCCTTTTGAAATGTCCACCCCGTATTTGGCTATTTCTAGCGATGATGACGAGAGTATGACATCCGGCGACGACAAAATTATGTTGTCGATATCAACCGTCTTATTATCTTTAATTTCCGACAGTTTATAATCTATCGTAAAGTCGGAGTTCAAGTCCTGTCCTAACGTTTGGGCAAGTGTCCTTTTTGCAACCGCCAATTCTCTTTCGGCATTGGCGACGTTTGCGTAAGCGGACTCTTTTTGGGCTTGAGCTCTTAACATGTTACCTTTACTTTCCTTTCCTCCTTCATACTGCAAACGTACTATGTCGGCGCTCTGTTTTCTTAACTCGTAAATGTTTTGTAAAAGTGTTATGTTTTCCTGAGCGTAACACATTTTTAAAAAAGCTTCTTTTATTGAATAGTAAACCTCCGCACAAGATTTGGTTAATTGCGCGACGGTTTTGTTTATATTGGCTTTTTTACTTTTAATTTGTGCATTGTCTTGAAAATTGTATATCGTCTGTGAAGCGTTTAAACTTGCGCTCCAATTATTTTCCGTATGTCCGTTACCGCTTCTTGAAAAACCGTAACGAAAATTTACCGAAGGATAATAGTTGTTTAATATTATGTTGTAATCGTATTCGGCAATCTGTAAATCCTGTTTTGCCGTTAAAAGAGTTTGGTTTGTTTTGTTTGCCGTATTTATACAGTCCTGCCAGGTAAGTGTTTGAGCGTAAGCGCCGCCGCAAATGAAAAATACTATTAATATGTACAAACTTTTTTTCATAATTTTACCTTTTTTATACCTTAGAACGATAAATATTAAAATTTAACCTTAATATATTAGACTTTATATTTTATAAAAAGTTACGGTTTTATATGGATAATAAGTAATTCTCTTTATTTTTATAAATCAGAATATCTTTAAAAATGAGATTTTATAAATAAAGTCATTGCTTGTCAATAAATACAATATATGTTTAGGTTAAAACACATATGCGACAA
>JAZNAT010000026.1:0-9130 GCA_045586665.1 Endomicrobiaceae bacterium
TATCGTATATGGCATTTTGACATATAAATGTGCACTGTGGATACTTTTTTATACAATAATCAATATAATTTCTTTGATAATCAATTCCTGTATAATGTATATATGTTGGAAGTTTTGTTATAATGTTTCCGGTTCCGCATCCTAAATCTAATAATGAAATATCACTTTTTTTTTGTATTTCAGGAAAAATAAAAGTTTTATAATATCTTTTAAGCCATCCATTATAACCAATTATGGACTGGTAAATATTATAAAACATATAATAGTTTAGTATTTTTTTCATTTCCAATCTATATTTAAAATTTTCAAACTAAATTGAAAACATTTTAGATTAAATTCAAATCTATATAAAAGAAAATTTTTATACCAATAAAAAATTATACCATTAATTTATATTATGCATCGGCAAAAACTTTTCCGTCTTCAAGTTTAATTTGAAGTTTTATGTATTCGCTATGAAAATCGTTTTTTAGACGATCAATATACCTTTTGCTTTCCCATTTACACATAGGTAAATCGTGAAGCAGATAATTGCCGCAACTTTCAGGCTGTGTGGCCGGAACTTTCGTTTGTATTAAAATCCATTCAAGACACTCGATTGTTAATTTTCGCATATCTTGAACGGTATATTTTCCTGTCATAATAATATACATTCCCGTAAGACATCCCATCGGACCTACATATACAACATCTTCTTTTACTTTTGAATTTCTAAACCATGTAGCCATTAAATGTTCCATACTATGTATTGCAGAAGGAGCAATTGCGGGTTCTTTATTAGGTTCGGTTATTCTCAAATCGAAAGTTGTAAAACTTTTATCTTCTCTTGAAACATATATTCCCGGCTTTAAGTGTGTATGATCTATTGTAAAACTTTGTATAACTTCCATAATATGTATGCCGCCTCCTATTTATATGGTAATTTTATTTTACCATAGTTTAGTTGTGCTTTGCAAAAGTTTCAGTTTGCAATACAATAATTTTTTTTAGTAAAATTTGTATAAAATAAAACAAATTCTTATATAAAAATCACTACCCAAACTTATAGGATAAAACATTATGAATAAAAAAATAAAGATATTATTTATTTTGATTTGTACGACCTTTTTGCCGCCTGCTTTTAGCGCTTGTAGCAACACTACCGCAAATAGCATAGGACATATTAAAACCGGAATCATCGGAGCACTAGACGAAGAGGTTACTCTTTTGAAACAAGGAATGAAGATATCAAAAACTACTACAATTGCAGGAATGGAGTTTTGTGAAGGGAAACTTGACGGAAAAGATGTTGTCGTCGTTCAATGCGGGATAGGAAAAGTTAATGCCGGAATCTGTGCACAAGTACTTATAAATGTATTTGATGCAAATCGTGTAATTAATACGGGGGTTGCAGGATCATTAGATACAAAAATAGATATTGGAGACATCGTCGTATCTACCGATGCCATAGAGCACGATTTTGATTTGACTCCTTTGGGGTATGCTCCAGGACAGGTGTATGAATCCGGACCTGCCGCATTTCCGGCAGACGAGGATATGCGAAAAAATGTAGTAACCGCAGCAAAAGAATGTGCCCCCGAAATTAATGTATTTGAAGGAAGAATCTGTACCGGAGATCAGTTTATTGCATCAAAAGAGCAAAAAAACTCGATCATTTCAAAATTCGGAGGTTTGTGCTGTGAAATGGAAGGCGGTGCGATTGCACAAGTTTGTTATCTGAATAAAACACCGTTTGTTATCATCCGTGCAATTTCCGATAAAGCAGACGATTCGGAAGAAATGTCATATGAGGAATTTAAAAAAGCTGCCGCTATACGATGTGCCTCAATAACCCACTATATGGTTACACACTATACGGATAATAAGTAAGCAGTTATAACAATTAATTTTATAGAGTAAAATATAAAATTTTTATTATTTATCGTTGTTAGTTCATAAAATATTATTAAAGTTATTATTTGGAAAAGTTTATGGTCGAAGAAATCTTATTGAACAGAATGTATGCAGGTAATTATTTAAATGACGACTATAATATCGGTCATGAAGTGATAAACCTGTTTAAAGATGATACCGGAAGAAATTATATTTATATTCTGTCTGCAGGAGATTATGGACTAAAACATTTTGGCAAAATAAAAGATATCTTATTGGTAAGGGGACTTAATCAGAATTGTCTTGAAATTCTTGCTAAAGCAAGCAATTTAGAGCCTATACTAAAATTCCCGCCGAAATATACTGCGTATAACCCTTTATCCGAACAAAACAAAGAATCAAAAGAAAAAATTGAAATGAGACTTAATATAAATAAAGAACAAAAAGAATATATTGATAAAGAAAATATAACTTATGGCGACATAAAACTTTATAATATTTATAAAAATAATATCACAGAACATAGAAATATGTCTATTTATATTACATTTAAGGCGAACAACTTTAAATTACCGAAAAAGCCCGTATATTTGGTTAATAACAAACCTCAAAATGAAAATGAATTTTATATAAACAGAAAAAGATTATCGGGACAAGCATTGTGCACCTATTATAATAGTGATACAGATAAGCACAATTATAATGTATTAAAAGACATTATAAATGATACTACTGTGTGGGAAAAAGATAATATAAACAAACTATACTATAACGAATTTTTAAATGCATTAAAAATTCATACTAAACCAATCAACAACAACCATTTTGAAATTATGTTAGAAAGAATGATAAAAACTATAAATATCATTAAAAAACAAGTATATTGATGTTGTCGTTCAAGACCTTAGGCAGCGGAAAGTATTGCCCTGATATTCTGTATCTGTTCGCCGTTTGTTAAAATCTGAGCCAAATCAATTTCGGCAACATCCATTGCAAGCAATTGCAGTAAATCCGCTAAAGCTATTGCTTTATCTTGAGGACCTGTTTCATTGTTATTTACCATTTCAAAAAGAATATTTATATGTTCCCTCAAAGGTCTGTCACTATCGTTTGCCGATGACAAACCGTCAATTTTTGTTCCGGCAACTTTTCCTAAAGCATCTATATACGGAACCTCATCTTTACCGTAATTTCCTTTCACTTCCGTTCCTGTTTCAAAACATAAAAGTCTTGCTTCAACCAAAGCTAAAGTATAATTTTCAAAATCGTCCGTATCGGAATATTTTTTCTTTACATATTTTCTAAATTCTGATGTTTCAAGAATACCCTGCAGTATGGCACCGAACTGTTTTAAAACGATTTTGCCTTTTTGTTCATTTTTGTAATTGACTAAAACATCAAGCAATTCTCCTTTTACTATAGGTGTTTCGGCAAGTTTTATTTGTCTTGTTACGCCCGACAACGACTTATAACTTACGGAAATATTCAGTGCTGCTTCTATTAGTTTATCATCAACATTTTCACCTTTTCTTACTGCCGAAAGTAATCCGTACAAAACATCTAAACTTTCGTCTTGTACATAATATCCTTTTTCCGTAGCGGAAAGCCTTCCTTTTTCCAAAGCTTCCGCTAAAGTTGAAGCTATAGTGCTTCTGTTGCCGAGTCTTGCTCTTAAAAATTTTACAGGATTAAAACTAAAACCGTCGTTTGAATGTTCGGCAAAATCTACAAGCCATCCCGGAATTATAACCGCTTGCACTTTTTCAAACTTTTTCATCATATTTGCCATATCAAATGGTGTTAAACTGTCCGGTGAAACAGAATTTTTATCTAAATAAAATAATACTGTTGCATCTTCGGAATAAGTTTGTTTATCGTTCATGTCCGACAACGAAACGTTTACTATATCTTCATTCCTAAACTTAAAATTCGAAAATTTATTTTCAACATCAAGTTGAACACCGATATAACCCGACCTGGTCAAGACATTCAACCCTTTTTCAATATTGTTTACTGCAGTTTTAACATTTTGCACAGCAATGGAATTGTTTGTATCAACTTTTTCAAATCTTAAAATTACACCTTCTATTGCAACAAAATCATTTTTATCGAGCATATATTTTGAAGAAGATATTTTATCAAGTAACGAAGATACATCGGAATTTAATTCATTATTTGTAATTTCATGTGTAAGTATTACTCTAATATTTTTATTGTGAGTTTCTGCAATTAAAGTTCTTAATGTTTCCACGGATAGTTTGCTTGAAACAACTATTGTATCGAAATTTTTGGATGCCGTTTCGGCAACTCTGTTTTGTATAGATTCAAGAGTAGAAAGTTCATCTTCAAAAACATAGTCCATATTTACAGGTCTTTTTTTCATTGCTTTCACTCTTTCTTCACTTCTTTCTGATTGCAATGCAATTTCAATATTTTCAAATATAGGCATTTCGGGATTTACCGGAATTATGTTATCGGTTCTACCGAGTAAAACTGTTCCTTTTTTTGTCTTCTCAACTCTTTCTTCAAATATAATGCGGTTTTTCCCGTTATTACTTAAAGCATCAAAAATATCGGTAGAATCTGCATTTGAAAGTATTGAAATAAAATATACATCTGTATTTTTATCAACAGACATTTTTGCCGTTGTAAAACCTAAAGAGTCGTCTTGTTTTACATTTTCCGGAAAGAGATTGTCGTCAACATAATTTGCTATGACCGCAACTTTAACACCCATATCGGAAAGCTCTTTTGCCCTGCGACGAACAACGTTGTTATATTCGGATGTATTTATTACATAAGTTGTTGTATCAAGTTTTTTTATCTGTCTTTTTATTGTAAAGTTTCTTACCGAATTTTTTATTTGTTCAATAAAAGAATATATAACAGCTTCAACATTATTAAACATATGCAAAATATAATTTATAACTTTTCCGGTTATAGTTGTTTCACCTGCAAGAGCAGTTGCTTTTATTATAAATGCTAACCTTTTTCCCGTAACAAGTTGCAAATTTTTGTTTCCGTTTATATATTGTTTATGCTTTTCAAGGAACTCTTTTTGTGTCATTGTTCCGCTAACAATCGACATCATATCTCCGAGTTCAGAAAAAGGTGCAACAAAAATTGAATAAACGGCACAAAATGCATTTTTCAAAGGTTCTAACTTTATGTTTTCAATAAAATTCGGATATGATATCGTAAGAGCAATTCTTAACTGATCGTCCGTTATTTCCGAATTTAAACTATACATATATTCCGTTTTTTGCATCTTTATTACTTCTCCCGTACCGACAGCCTTATATAAAATTACGGCTTCACCCGGCAAAACAAGATACCTATTTCCGAAAACTTCATTTCCCTGATTTGAAAGTTCCAAATCTCTTGTCGAACAATAGACTCGCCACGGGTTTGTTTTTGCGGAAAAAGGAAGGTTCCAATCGATAGGTGTATCCGACATATTCATCAAAACAAGAGTATCGTCATCATAAATACCGTACTCGCCGAGCCTGTCTCCGGAAACCATAAAACCGAAATGTTTTTCCTGCCAATCTTGAGACTGTGCCTGTCTCCCGTCCGGATGCAACCAGGCAACATCTTTATCTCCGTTTCCGTTTACAATTTTTCCCGAAAAAGGTTCACCTTTGGAACTATCAAGAGAAGGATGTCCTAAACGATATTTTGCAAGTGCACTCATATATTTTGCCAAAGGAGCTTGTTTATCCCACTGCATATTCAAATATTCATTACTTTGGTTATACGGATTATTATTTCCGTGTTGTGTTCGTAAAAACTCGTCTCCCATGCCGAACATTATCGGTCCTTGGCAAAAAGATAAAACGGTCATAGCATCGGCTACATATTTGCCTATCTGTTCGTTATCGTATCCCAGCCCCATACCGTACTCGTTAGGTCCGTCATTATTGTTCCATCCGTTATCAAGATTATCTTTTTCGCGGACGGCCAAAAGTTGTGCATAAGGATGACCATCGTGCGACCCCATATAATAAATATAAGGTTGTCTTCTTGATCCTATCCCGTTGGGATCTGCAATAGCGGCAGCAAGAGCTCCGGGTCCGGAACGTCCCATTATAAAATTACGAATAGCTTCTCTTGTCCCGCTGTTCCATGTAAAAACATCTCCATGAAAATCGTCCGTATAATAAGAACGGACTCCTCTTATACCGCCGGTTGCCATATAGCCTTCAGCTATTATATCAATACCTTCTTTTTCTTTTATTTCGGAAAGAATTGCACTGTTTTCAAATATTTGCATATATGCGGATGTAGGATCAAATTCTCTTGTTTCTTCATTTCTTGCTGCCGCCGCCATCAAATCATGACGGAACGAGCGGGCACCCATGAGAACATACATTTCTTTATATTTTGTCATCATGTTAAGAACTACGGGATTATTCGTATTAAAAGCATTCCCGCAACCGGAAGCATCATCGTAACCGGATTTATTTTCGGGATTAAGCAAATAGTAAGTTGAATTATCTAATAGTCTGTAACATAAAGACGGATCGGTTTCGGCAGCACCTTCCCCGCTATGATTATCAACCACATCCATTGCGAAACGGATACCGTTTTTACTTAATTTCCCTATCGTCTCTTTTAAAGTTACCAAATCTTCTTGCGGTCTTAACGGATCACCGAAATCCGGATTTAATGCAAAAAATGTTACCGTTTGATAACCGGAATTATTTCTTAATCCTCTCTGGTGAGAATACGGATCGTTTGCATCGGACTGTATAGGTTGAACTTCTACCGTATTTATTCCTATGGATTTTAAGTGTTCAATAACTTCATCATCGGCAAGTCCTTGCAACCTGCCTCTTTTTTCTTGTGGCAAATCTTGTTTTAAGGCGGTAAAACCGCCGACATGCAATTCATAAATAACAGGTCTTTGACTTTTTGATAAAACCGGAGGTTTTACGGTTTCAACCGCATCCAACTTTCTTAAATCCACAACAACGGATTTAGGCACAAAAGGTGCGGAATCTCTTGTATCGGGTTTATACAAATTACCTTTTTCGCATACTCTTAAAGAATCGTCAAAAACAAAACGCGATTCCTGCTGAAACGAAAATGGATCTACCGCAAGTTTGTTCGGATTAAAGTAATGTCCGTTTTGCGGTTCATACGGACCGTATGCACGAAAACCGTATCTCTGCCCGGGTTTTACATCGGGAAGATAAATATTCCAAACATCTTTTTTATTTTTAGACATTTCGTATCTTGTTTCGTTATCTTGTTCATCAAAAAGGCACAATTCCATTTTTTGGGCATTTTTAGAATATACTCCGAAGTTTGTACCTTGACCGTCATAAATGGCACCAAGCCCGTTTCGTTTCATCAACTCATAAATGCTGTTCGTTATATGTTTATCTTTTGAAAATTGAAGCTCCGAACGAGAAGCTATTGCTTTTGCATTGTGAAACATATGTAAAACGTAGTTTATGACTTTTCCTAAAATATTGTTTCCGCCGAACATAACGGTAGCTTTTATTATCGAATCAAGAGCTCGTTCCATAACCATTCTCGTATTTTCATCACCGTTCACATATTGTTTATGTTGTTCAAGAAAATCTTTTTGAGTAATCGTGCCGCTTACTATTGATGCCATATCGTTAAGCTCTTTAAAAGGAACAATAAAAACGGAATAAAAGTTTTCAACGGCAACAGCCAACGGTTTAAATTTGATTTTTGATGCAAGAGACGATTTATAAATTGAAAGTAACGGTTTCCCATTATTGTTTTCTATTAAAGCAATTTTGGTTTCTATATATTTTCTTTGTTCCGTAGAAAACTTTTGTGCAGCATTTTTTAACAAATCTATAGTTTGTTTATACAAATAATTTTTATGTAAGGTATCAAACACGGCATCAATTTCACTGTTACCAACATTGTGCCTTACAGACAAAATTAAAAAGTCTATTACTGCATTTTGAACCGCAATACCATCGCTAACTTCTGTTTCGGTAACAGAAGCCGGTATTTCTTCTTCTATCGGTTCATTTTCGTAAAACACTTTACCGTTTTTAATTGTAAGTTTTTGACCGTTAGCGTTTATATGTATTGTGTCCGGATTAATTTCTATCCTTTCTATTTCTACAACTTTTTTCCCGTAACCTGAATTTATTGTATCTTCTATAACTTTTGCATCCAACATTTTGTTTGCTTGAAGTTTTCTTAAAGTTTGTTCGGAAAAAATTATGGTAAATACGGCCTTAACGGGATCTACCGATAACGGAAACATTTCAAAAACTGCGGATTTTTTAATAAAGTCAAACGCATTTCTTTCAAACAATTCCGCTTGACGAGAAATTATTGAATTATACAAATTATCATAGTCGGAAATAGTGCCTACCGTTTCCGGAGTAATAATTATAAAACTTTGTTTTTTATCTTCAAGAAGTTTTGAAATTCCTGCCGTATGAAAACCGCCGGAAATTATAACATCTATTTTTGCAGCGGTTTTTAACATTTCTTCGGCATTGCCGTTACGGACGGGATTAATTTTTGCCACATTGTTTTCATCTTTAACAAGAAGCGATTTAACAAAATATTCGTCACGGTCAGTATTTACCGAATAAAATTTTTCTGCCGTATCTATATACTTTCTTAAAGCATCAAGATTGGCAAAAACTATATATTTGCTCAATATGCGTTCGAACTCACCGAAAGCATAGTTATAATTTTTATATTCTCTGTAATTTATTTTGTTTTGTAACAAAGACTCGAAAATAGAAACAAATCTTTCCATAAACAAAACTTCTTGTTCACTTAAAGTTTTTGACGATTTGTTTCTTACTTCGTTTACAAACATTTCTTCTTGACGAACAAAATCGATAGGATTTGTTTGTGAATTGAGCAGAATATATGAAGAAAAAAGTTTTATTTGCGGAAATTTTCCATAATCTTTTGTTTTTTGTAAATATTTATTTAATTCAATATAAAACACTTTTTTTGTTTCGTAAGATTTTGAAAGCTCAATAAGTGCTTTATATTCTGCAAAAGATAATTCTTGTTTCAGTAAATTTATAGCATTTGCCGTTTCTTTAGATATAATATCGGTATCGATTTTGTTTCTTATTGAAAGAATTTGTTTAAACAAAGAAAGTTGCGGATATTTTTCTGTGCTTATACCATATTTACGTGCAAACTTAAATAAAGTTTTAAAATATTTTTCTGTAGTAATTTCGTTTTTCTTATACTTTTGAGACAATGCAAGAATTTTTTTGTTATCTTTACCGTA
>JAZNAT010000027.1:0-24784 GCA_045586665.1 Endomicrobiaceae bacterium
TTACATCCGATATCTTTCCATAACTTCGACACCGTTTTTACGTTTTTTGTCCGATATTTTGACGTAATAACTACGGTAGCTCCGTTATATATGTCAAGACTGGCAAACTCTATACCGTTTTGTTCCGTTCCGGTCATAGGATGACATCCTACAAAATCCGGAAAACTTTTATTTTTTTCTTTAATTTTTTTTATTTTATCGTCAACGTTAAACTTTATGCTACCTATATCGGCAACAATTGTTTTTTTCGTAACGAACTTTGATACGGTTTTGTAAATATCAACTATCGTATCTACAGGGCTGCAAATAAAAACGATATCGGCTTTCGATACGCAAGATATATCAGCAGAATAAGAGTCAACGGCATTTTTGTCTTTCGCAAGACGTAAAGATTTTACGTTTCTGCCTATTCCTATAACTTCGTAGAGTCTTTTACCGTTTTTCAGTACATGTCTTAAAGCGATTCCCAACGAACCGCCCATTAACCCGACGCCTATAATAGCAACCGTTTTCATTAAATTGCTCTGTTTATCGCTTTTGCCAAAACTTTAAGTTCTTCCATAAGCTTTTTGTATTGGTCCGGCAACAAACTTTGAGGACCGTCCGACAACGCTTCTTCCGGTCTTGGATGAATTTCCATAGCTATCGCATCGGCTCCTACGGCCAAACAAGCTTTCGCCATCGTAGGAACGTGTTCTCTTATACCTATACCGTGAGACGGGTCAAGAACTACAGGCAAATGAGTAAGTTTTTTTACTACCGGAATTGCATTCAAATCAAGCGTAAACCTTGTTGCCGTTTCAAACGTTCTTATGCCTCTTTCACATAACATAACGTTGTAGTTACCTTGAGCTAAAATATATTCTGCAGAAAGTAGCCACTCTTTTATCGTAGTAGCCATACCTCTTTTCAAAAGAACGGGTTTTTTTTGTTTTCCGCACGCTTTTAATAAATCGTAATTTTGAACGTTTCTTGCACCTATTTGAACGATATCGCAATACTTGCTTACCAAAGGAACTTCTTCCACACTCATAGCTTCACTTATCGTCGGCAATTTATATTTTATACCGACATCGTGAAGGTATTTCAAGCCTTTTTCACCAAGTCCCTGAAACGTATACGGGGAAGACCTGGGTTTGAACGCTCCCCCTCTGAGGATAGTTCCTCCGGCATCTTTAACTATTTTTGCAATCTCATCTAAAACCGATTTGCTTTCTATAGCGCAAGGTCCTGCAATAACGGGAACTTTATTTGCTCCGATTTCTATACCGTAAGGAAGTTTTATTACAGTGTTTTCCTGTTTAAATTCTCTTGAAGCAAGTTTGTAAGGTTTTTCTATTTCGCTTATGTGGTCAACTTCGTCCATGGCTTCAAAATTTTCTTTATACTTTTCGGCAAACTCGCCTATCATTCCGATAATGGTAATATTATTACCTCTTGAAACATGAGGTATGTAACCCAACTCTTTTATCTTATTGATAACTTTTTGTTCTTCTTTTTTTGTAGCTTTGTTTTTTAGCGTTATAATCATTTTTTCCTCTTTTATATCTAAAATAAAATTTTTTCTATTATATAAAATTACAACTTCAATGTAAAAACCGTAAAGCAATTTTTCACTTTAGTAAACCTTAAAACATAAATTGAACCGATATTCTATAACCGCAAACTTTTTTAAGAATAAACGTAGAGAAAATCTTTTAAAAAATATATCATCCGCTTACCTGTATAAAAAGCAACATACTTCTTTTTCCATACCGGATTGAATTTCGTTTTAAATTCCAATAACGCGTTCATATCATATTTAAAATGTTCCGCAAAAACGAAAATTTTGGCTTTTTTTGTAAAATCTTCGTCAATAATAGTTTCATTTGTAGGGGTAAGTCCCAAATTGAACCATTTATACCCGTTTTCTTTAGCCCATTTAACCGCATTAAACAAAATATATTTAAAAATATTTTCGTCACAGTCAACGCTGTATCTTAAGTTTGAAACAAAAACTTCATACTTGTTTTGAGAAAGCAGCAAATATGCGTATGCCGATATGAAATTGTCTTTTTTAACTATGATATATTTGTCGGCACCGTTTAAAGAAACATCAAACATTTTATTTTTTAAATTTCCGAAATCTTTCTCCCACTGATAATCTATAAAACCGATATACTTTTTATTTCTTATAAACTCTTCTTTATTGACTATTTCAAAAACATATCTTTTTTCATACAAATCCTGCGACAATATTTTTATATCGGATAAACTTTCCGAATCCGGAGAAAAATTTTCAAGAGAAACGTTCGCGTCAACTCCGAAAGAAGCAATCTCCAGTCCTATATCGTCATAAGTTTTCAAATTTTTGTATCCTAAATAAACAAAAACCGGATTTATGTTTTTTAAGTCAGTCATCTCTTTAAAGTCCCAGATGAGTTCTCTTGCGGACTTATTATCCCCGACAGGATCGCCGAATACTATAGCATTATTATTTATATGCGAATACATTATAAAAGAGCCGGTATTCATATCGAAAAGATTTCTGTTTTCAAAAGCATAGTTACTGTAAACGTAGCGAGAATCGTAGGAAATTTTTTTAATATTTCCCAAATCTATACTTGACTGTTTATATCTGTACCTTTTCCAAAATTCCGATATTATAACTATTGCTATGGTAATAAGCATACCGATACAAATTCTCAATGACCTTGCAGAATCCGTAGCGCTGAACAAATTTGCAACAAAATCGATTAACGAATGAAGATTCGGTCTGTAAACAAAAAAACATAACCACGTTGACGTTATAAAAACGGCCGATATTAAAGAAAACCATACCATATTAAATTTTACGGCTATCAAACTCAACTGTCTGTAAAAGTATTTTTTTGAAGGAATAACAAGCATAAGCATTACGATTAAAAAAATTATTTTTTCATATCCGTACCCGTTTATAAGCGCCAACGGAAAAAGCAATGCAAGCAAAATTACCGTTATGGAATAAGCTTTTTTTATTCTTAACAAAAGACCTCTGGAAACGAATAAAAGCGTTATGCCTATAGCGCTTATGGCAAAATGCAGAAAATCCAAAACGGCAACGGGAATATATTCTACAAGTCTTTTAATCACGGAAGAAGACACGTCGGTAACACCGGAAAACAAAATTATCGCACCGCTTATAAATATGCTTATTGAAAGAGCTTGCGGAATAAGAGAAGCCATCCTCCCGCCGTAAAATCTTGCAAGTACTTTGAACCTTTTTTTCGCCCTGAAAAATTCGTGGCTTGCCAAAAGAAGAAGTGCTATCGCTAACGGGAAAAAATAAAAAACCGCTCTGTAAGCAAGAAGCGCGCCCATAACATAAGAACTTTCCGTCGCCTGAGGCAACATCATAACTATTGCCGTTTCAAAAACGCCCATTCCTCCAGGAACCTGGCTCAATATTCCCAGCATCTGTGCAACCAAAAATATCTGCAACAGCGTAATATAAGGAATTTCTCCATGCGGAAGCAATACGAACAGCGTACAGGAAGCTATTATCCAGTCTGCCGTCGCCAAAATCATCTGCCATAAAGTAATTTTTATGTTTGGAAATGTTACCGTAAACCTGTTAAAAATTTTTATCGGTTTCGATTTGAAAAAACTTAACAAAGTATATACACAAACTATCGTCAAAAATAAAATTCCCAACGGCTGTGAAGAGTGGAAAAAAAATTTATTATCGCTGAAACTTACCGGGAAAAAAGTAAAAACAATACCGCCGATAATTAAGAGACCGAACCAAATAGTTGCCGATGAAAAAAACAAAACTTTCGTTACGTTGAGCATTGATACGTTATACAAAGAATATAATCTGTATCTGATTGAACCGCCGAAAAGCATTGAATATCCCGTATTGTTGCCTAAAGCATTACTGATAAAACACGTAAAAACCACATTTTTAAATTTTAAAGGAACATTTATATATTTAAAAGCTATAACATCGTATCCGCCCAAAATCAAATAATAAGATAAAGCCAATATCAACGCAAACCAAATTTTAAAAGAAGGTATGGCTTTTAACGTATCCAGTATTTGCTGATAACTGTAATTTTTCATTTCGTTGCTTAACAACATTATTGCAACGATAAAAATAATAATTCCTAAAGGTGCGATAAGTATCTTCAAAATTTTTTTCATATAACAAACCTTTAAATATTTTTCAATATTTTATTTTATCTTCTTTGTTTTTCCAAACTTCAAAAGGCAAATCGTAAATTTTTACTTTTACGTTAATCAAATTTACGGTCACGATTTTCGTTTTCAGTTCTTCATAAATTTTTTCATCTA
Source organism: Endomicrobiaceae bacterium (assembly GCA_045586665.1). GTDB lineage: Bacteria > Elusimicrobiota > Endomicrobiia > Endomicrobiales > Endomicrobiaceae > Ruminimicrobiellum. The sequence continues at coordinate 4,312 of JAZNAT010000027.1, forward strand.
TAAAACCGTACTTTGTCGCCGTTTTTCTGTCCGCGGCATAATAGACGTTTTTTATGTTAGCCCAATATAGTGCCGCCAAACACATCGGACAAGGCTCGCACGACGAATATAAACTGCACGCACTTAAATCTATCATGTTCAACTTTTTTGCAGCTTTTCTTATGGCGTCAATTTCAGCATGAAGAGTAGGGTCGCTTTTCGACGTTACTTTGTTGTATCCAGTACTTACAATTCTGCCGTCTTTAACGATAAGTGCCGCAAACGGTCCGCCTTTACCGCTTAACACATTTTTTTGTGCAACTTTAATAACTTTATTGATAAATATTTCTTGTTTTTCCATTTGATTATTATATCATAAACGGAACCGTTTACGATGAAATGAATTTAATACCAACCCGTTTTAATACGTCGCCGGATCCCAATTCCAAAGTTCTTCCTGATAAGCAAAATAAACATTTCTTAAAATTCTTTGAAAAGGAGACCGTTTGCCACTGCCTTGAGAACATATACCGAGCCATTCGTCGTTAAACCAAGAATCTATCGTCGAACCTTGCCACGCACCTAACATCGTATCGTGAACTTTTGCAGAACCGACAAGCCACCACCTGTCAACCCAGCAGTACACCACACCTCCGATAGAATTTCCAACTTTGTCTCCCCAAAGGCTGTTATCCTCTATATCTTTCCAAGCACCTCTATGGTATTTTGCCTGATAGGCTTCATTGGTCATTTTTTTGTTTTCGTTCCACGCATCACAACCGTATTCGGTAATAAGAACCGGTCTGTCAAACTCGTTTTTTATTCTGTTCCATAACGTACCGAATCCGTAAGGTCCGGAATACTGATTAAAACCCAAAACGTCTATACTCGGCGAATATTTAGCAAAATGTTTTACGAGTTTTGTCGTGGCATTGCATATTCCTACAGGATGATTTCCGTCAATATCTTTTATCATCCGACAAACTTCTTCTACAAACTTCGCATAAACTTCCGGATATTTTGAGACATTGGTTTTCGTCTGCGTGGAGTTGGCACTGTTTCCCGAAGAATCGTTCTCGTTGCCCAACATCCACATCAAAATGTAAGGCTCGTCTTTAAACTCTTCAACCATATCTCTTACACTGTCCAACATATTTTGTCTTTGAGTTTTGTTATTGTAATCGGTTCCGCTGTACCAGTCGGCTCCGCTGCCTTTCGTATAAGCCCCTAGAAAGTTGCCCATTATTACCATTATACCGTAATTTTCATATAAATCTCTCAAAATTTCCTTATTCACGTTTTCACTGTGATATATTCTGATTGTGTTGCAGCCCATAGCTTTAAGCAACTCAAAATCACCTACAACGTTCTCGCTGCTGTCCTGATAATTGTCCCTGTTTAAATCAACCCAACTATCGTAAGGACCGTCGGCTTTACCGTTATTGTTTTTATCGCACCACATCCAATCGTTTGTAGGAGGGTTTGACTCTCCTACAACGTCGGCGGAATATGCCATACCTTTTACGAAATAATTTTTGTTATTGACTTTAATAACCCAAACATCGTTTTCGTTTTTTACGACTTTTACGTCTGCAAAAGTGTTAGCAAACAAAACAAAAACGCATAGATAAACGACAGATAAACTTAATAAAGTTTTTTTTAAAAACATTTATTTATATTTTTTCCACAAATCCCGTATTGAATAATAAGCTTTTCTAAGCTGTCTTTTAAAAGGCGTATCTTTACCGTCGCCGATAGAACATATACCGAACCACTCTTCATATCCCCAGCCATCGATAAAAGGTCCCATCCATTGACCGGTTTCGTCATGAACGTAAGGATCGAATTCCGGCGGAGGACCGGCCTTCCACCACTCATCGCACCACTCGAATATTATTCCGCCCAACGCATTGCCGCAACCGTACCCTGCAACGTTTTCCTGAATATTCTTTATACTTCCTTCATGATAAATTGCCTGTTGTCTTTCGTTTTCGTCTCTGTCATATATTGTACTGAATGCCGGACATCCGTACTCGGTAATAACGACAGGTTTTTCGTACAATCTTGAAACATCTCTCCACAAAGTACCGAACCCTTCTTTGCCTCTGTACGCATTTGCACCGTATATGTCAAGGTCAGGAGCATTTTTTGAACATATATCCAAAAATAAATGGTCTCCGTTACAAATTGCGACGGGTCTTTGCTGCGGATCAAGTTCCTTTATTCTTTTTGCACACCTGTTTACAAATTGATAATAAGCCGCAATATCTTTTCTTACGTTGCAACCCGTTCCGGCAGATACTCCTACAACACCAACCGTTCCGTAATTGTTTTCGTTTCCTAAAACCCACATCAAAACATAAGGCTCATCTTTATATTCTTCCACCATCTTTTCAACACTTTTTAACATTCTTTCACACTGTTCTTCATCGGTATAATCGGTACCCTCAAACCATTGGGCACCGGAGTCGGTACAGTACATACCGATAAAGTTTCCTATCATATACATAAATCCGTACTTTTCGTAACCGTCTTTAAGAAGCTCTTTATTAAAGTCCGGATAATGGTACAACCTTAACGTATTTATACCCATATCTTTCATAAGTTTAAAATCGCCTACAACCTGTTCGTCAGCATCTTTTTTTTCATTTTTATTCTCATCAACCCAAGCTTCATAAGGTCCGTCAATAATGGAATTTTCATTGTAATCGGCAAACATCCAGTCCCTTGAAGCGTTTAACGTTCCGTTATCCGGAGAAGTTCCTACCGGATTAGGCGAATAACATATTCCTCTGACTACAAAAGGTTTCTCGTCAACAAATAACTGATAATGTTTATTATTGTATTCTACAAGTTTAACTTTACCTTTACCTACCGTTTTTTTGATACCGACTTTATCCAAATTTATTTTTTTAACTTTCCAGTCTTTGGCTTTTGCCCGTACGAGCTTTCCTGGATTTACTACGAAATCGTCGTTGGTTTTATCGTCGTCATACCTGTTTATAACGTCAATTTCGGCATCTACAAGCATAAGCCCGAGCTCTTTATGTTCTCTTGTCAAATACTTGATTTTTTCAAGTGCGACGGTTGCAACATACCATGGCGTTTTCCAGAAAGTAACGCCTACGGCTTTAGGAAAGAACACCAAAATCGAATAGTAAGCTTTTATCGCTCTTTCATAATTACCGGCATTTTCAAGAGCAAGCGCTATATAATATTGTCTTACACCGGGATCTTCCTGAGCCGTTGCCCACTTGTAATAATTTAACTCATAGTCGGTCGTATTGACAAAATTCCACTTGTCGCCTTCCAACTTTTTTTCTCTCATCAACTCTTTATATCTAGGACTTTTAAAAACCGAATCTACGTTAGGATATATTCCCTCGCCGGAAGCTTCTTTCAACCCTTTAAAATCCGACGGGACGTATTTATATTTATTCGTACCGACATTTTGAAATTCGCCGTATTTGGTATAATCTATCAAATCTTGTGTTCCCGGAGTGTATATTTCAAAAATTTTTTGGTTTTCTTTCTGCGGAACATTTTCGGCTTTTTTACCTGCCGCAAATACTGTTACGGTTGCAGAAAACATTAAAGAAAATATCAAAACCGATAAATACAATTTTTTTGCCATAAAACTCTCCCAATTTATTTTTGATTTTATGATATTTTTAGGAAGGTAATGAGAAATGGGCAGTGCAGGGATTGAACCTGCGACCTCCTCCTTGTAAGGGAGATGCTCTCCCTAGCTGAGCTAACTGCCCACTTACTCCGATTGAACGGAATATAATTTACAAAATTATTTTCGTTATGTCAAATGGAAAAAAATTTTTGCCGTACCGTGCTTTACAGTTCTTTTAATAATTAATGGAAATATTTTTTCTTTTTGAAAGTGCCTCGTAAAATGCTTATGAACGAAATATTTTTTAGGAAAGAATTTCTCACTTTTAATTCTTATGGCAACCATGTTCGTGGTGTTTTACGTTATCTTAGGCAGTTAGGAAAACATATCAGTTGCACGGATTGTTACCGCTTGCGGCAATCAACCGAAGTTGGACCACGTACTTAAAAAATATGAGTACATAGTTCCGGCACGGAAAAAATAAGAATCTTTTCCGGCACCTTATTTAAACTTTTAAAATATTTACCCGACATTATACATATAAATTGCCGTTTTTGAACGTTTCAAGGATTTTTATATTTTCCGAGGTTTGTAAATACAGCTTTTGTTCGTTAATTTCAAGATACAAATCTTTTGCTTCGTTTAACAAAGACAACGCGTCGTCCAATTCCGCCGCAACATCGGAAGGAAATTCATACGAATTTTCTTTTTCATAATCAGTTAAAGAAATATTATTTTCAGTTTCTATTTTTTTTATAATACTTAACGCCGTATTGTTTTTTGTTTTTGCAGTTAACAGTTTATTATCGGTACCGATTTTGGAAAGAATTTTTTTATATATTGAAACCGAATCGGAAAACCTTCCCTCAGAGTAAGCTTTTTCCGCTTTTGAAATGTTCCAAGAAACGGATACTCTGTTGAAAGATTTTCCGAAATAATTTATTGCGTCAAATAAAATTCCCGATATTATCAAACCCGTAACAAAACCGACTATTACGGTTACTGCAATATTTTTCACTTTTATTTCTAAAAATTAGAAACCGAAGTTAAATATTATAAATACCGGCAAGAAGTTAGGTTTGTTTTTAATTACGTTAATCAAACCTATCTGAACGCCGCCGTTCATATTTTCCGTATAGTTAACGAAACCGAACTGAAGACCTTTTGCCTGATTTGCCCAGTTTACAAATCCCCATTGTAAACCAGTAAAACTTTCCGCATAGTTTACAAAACCTAACTGAGCACCGGTAAGTTCGCTTTTTGTCCAGTTAACTCCGCCCCACTGAACACCTTTCATATCTTGTGCCAAGTTGACCAAACCCCATTGAAGTCCGAGACCGTCATCGGTATTGTTTACTATACCTAACTGAACACCCTGCAATTTGTCGGCTTGCGAGTAAATTATACCAAGCTGAACACCATCAACAGCTTTTGTTTGCGAACCGATACCGAGTTCCAAACCGCCGGTATAATCCCCGTTAGGAACGCAAATCGTGTCCCATAAAGATAACTTAAAAACTTGTGCTTGAGCACTTACAACACCTGCCAAAACAAATGCTGCAACAAACAATCCTAAAACTACTTTCTTCATTTACTTCCTCCTTTTTTTATTTTAACAGCAGATTCCCTATATCGTTTATAAGGAGTCCGAAACCTGTTTGTTTCTTTGCACTTACACAATATACGTCTTGTACGCCGACTTTACAAACTTCAGAAATTTTATCTTTTAATTTTTCCAAATTCAAGCCTTTAACTTTATCGGTTTTATTTGCAACAATTTTAAAAGGAATTTTCAATTCTCTTATCCAATCAAACATAATAAAATCAAGTTCGGTAGGTCCGACAAAAGAATCTATCAAAACGTATATCATTTTTAAAGTTTTTCTTGTACCGATATAAGTTTCTATCATCTTTTTCCAAACTTTTTTTTCGTCTTCGGTAACTCTTGCAAAACCGTATCCGGGCAAGTCCACAATCCACCTTCCGCGTGCCGGAGTAAACACGTTTATAGCTCTTGTTCTTCCCGGCGTTTTGGAAGTTCTTGCAAGATTTTTGGTTTTACAAACCGCATTTATTACGGAACTTTTACCGACATTCGACCTGCCGACAAAAGCAATCTCGCTTATACTTTGAGGTAGAAGCTCGGGACTTGTTTCCGAAATAAAAAATACGGACTTTGAAAGATTTAAACCCATATTATTTATCTTCTTATTTTGCTTAACAGTCTCAATATTTCCAAATAAAGCCAAACTATGGTAACCATTAAAGCAAACGCACCGTACCATTCCATATATTTAGGTGCGCCCTGCGAGACGCCTCTTTGTATCATGTCAAAATCTATTATAAGGTTAAGTGCGGCGATTATAACCACAACTACGCTGAACAATATTCCTGTAGGCGTTGAAGAATGAATGAAAGGAATTCCGGCAACGTTAAAAAACGATAATAACAATTCAACTACATACAACAAACATATTGCAAGCGTAGATATGCCGACTACGGCATAAAATTTATTTGTAGCTTTTATAAAACCGGCCTTAAAAGCGGCCAACATGCAAAACAAAACGCTTACAGTCAAAAATACGGCATTGAATGCTATACCGGGATAATCTTTTTCAAAAAATAGCGTCAACGTTCCCATAAGCAAACCTTCGGCAAACGCGTACAGCGGCGACAAAAAAGAAACCGTCGTTTTTTTAAATATTATTATTAAAGATAAAATAAACGCTCCTATAAGTATAGGCATAAGCAGCGGAACCGTTACCGAGGGATGACTCCAACCCAAATACGCACCGAACGCAAGTATAATCCACAAAATAAAACTTTTGTTTATTACTCCGTTGACCGTCATCGCCTGTTCGCCGTAATTTATACCGCCGAACGTTTTATTGTTTAACGCAGGATTCATAATTTTTCCTCCTTTAAAAAAATATATGCTTTTTCTAACAGATCTTTTTGTTTTTCGTATTTCAAACATCTTACGGCTTGCTCATATTTAAACCATTTGCCTCGTTCTATTTCGTCATCGCCGGATTTTTTAAAATCGCAGTCCGTCTCACCGAGATAGTATATAACATTTTTTTCAACAATTCTACCAAAAGTTTCCGGAAACGTTCCTTTTATTTTGTAAGTATCGCTGCATCGAAAAGTTTTATCGAAAACTATTTCCGTTATTCCAGTTTCTTCTTCTATCTCTCTTTTTGCGGTTTCAAGTTCCGTTTCGCCTTTTTCAATATGCCCTTTGGGGAATCCCCACTCTTTATTTCTTTTTGAATATACCAAAAGAAACAATATTTCATCTTTTTGTTTCTTGTATAAGAATGCTCCTACGGAAATTTCTTTATTTACCATTTTTTTATATTCTTGCAGCTATGTAAAGCAATGCAATTACGGTTTTTGCATCTTTTATTTTACCTGTTTTTACCATATTTAATGCTTTTTTAAACGGAACGATTACTCTGTTAATAAACTCGTCTTCATCGGGATTTTCTTTTCCTTCAATTAAACCGCAAGCCGAATATATATGAAGTTCTTCGTCGGAAAATGCCGTTGAAGGATAAAAAGAAATCAACTTTTTTATTTTTTTTGCACCGTATCCCGTTTCTTCTTTTAACTCTCTCCTTGCACATTTTAATAAAGACTCTTTTCTGTCAAGTTTACCGGCAGGAAGTTCGTAAGTTATTTTGTTTACCGGATACCTGTACTGTTTTACCATAATTATATCAGTTTCGTTTATAAACGGAACCACGGCAACCGCTCCGGGATGAGCAAGATATTCTCTTACGGCTTTTTTACCGTTGGGAAGGATAATTTCATCGCTGTAAAAATCTACAACTTTTCCAGCGTAAATTCTGTTTTTTTTATAAAGTTTTTCTTTTAATTTCATTTTCCCGTCTCTTTTATTTTATAACGACAAGATTGTCTTTATGTACGACTTCTTCACATAACATACCGGGATACTCTTTCTTTATTTCGGCGGAAGATTTACCTGTAATTTTTAACACATCCTGCCAATTATAGTTTGACAAACCTCTTGCTATTTCTATATTTTGCCGTTCTATCGGGTCAAGCACCATAATGCTTACGGTATCGCCTCTGTTAAAAGTACCGCCCGAACTTATTATCCCTGACGCTAAAAGACTTTTCTCTTTATTTCTTATTGCAACCGTTGCATTTGCATCTATTACGACAAAACCTTTAGCTTTTTTACCGAACGCTATCCACGTTTTTCTTGACTGAAGTTTTTTACTAGGCAAAACTTGAGTACCTATGGGCACGCCGTCAACGGCATCGGTAATCAAATCAAGTTTTGTTCCGTTCGTAATATAAGTGGTTACTCCGGAACTTGCGGCAATTTTTGCCGCAATAAGTTTTGTTTTCATACCTCCGGTTCCCTTACCGCTGCCTGAATCCGGACTTGCGATTTCAAGCAGCTCATCTGTAATTTTAGTAATTTTTTTTATTATGTCGGCTTTGCCCGGCACACCGTTATAAAGACCGTCAACGTCGGTCAATATGAACAAAATGTCCGCTTGAACAGAAGATGCTACGATTGCGCTTAACGTATCGTTATCTCCGAAATTTATTTCGTCAACGGCAATAGTATCATTTTCGTTTATTACGGGAATAACGTTTTTCATAAGTAACAGTTCGTTTATGGAGTTTCTTATATTTATATAACGCTGTCTGTCATCAAAATCGTATCTTGTAAGAAGAATCTGCGCAACCATCAAATTTAACGGTTTAAAAGCCTGCCTGTATGCCTGCATTATCAAAGGCTGCCCTATGGATGCAAGAGCCTGTTTTTGTCTTAACAGTTTCGGTTTTTTGGTTAAATGCAGATAACCCATACCGGCACCGATAGCACCGGAACTTACCAAAATAATGTCGATATTTTTTTCTTTTTTCAGTTTTGCAATTTCGTGTGCGAAAGAATCTATATAAGAAAAATTCAGTATTCCGGTTTTATCGGTTAAAGTGCTTGTACCTATTTTTATTACTATTCTCATAATTGGTCTACTTGCTATAATATTTTCTTCCCGGTCTTATGACAAGAATTTGGTTAGGCTGAATATATTTTTGTTTTTTCAATTTCGGGTTATCTTCTTTTATTGCGTTGACGGTCGTTTTAAAATTCTTCGCTATTTTTTCCAAATATTCGCCTTTTTTAACTTTATATCTTATAAAGCCGGGACTGGGATTCAAATCTTTTTCTTTAACTATATTTTCCAAAAAAATATCTTTTGTTCCGTAAGGCAGATGAAGCTCGAAATTTTTATATCCGTGCGGCGTACACCATGCCAAAATTGCAGGGTTCAACTCTTTTATCGTTTCTACGGTAGTATTTGCACATTTTGCAACGACTTTCAAGTCCATAACTTTATTTATAATTACAACGTCATACTTTAACGGTTCCTGATAATGCAAATCGGTAAAACCGTACTTTTCAGGATCGTTTGCAATTTTTACCGCAACTATGAACTGCGGAATATAATTCTGAGTTTCTTTCGGTGTGGCATTTCTGTATTTCATTTCAATCATGGAAGAAGAGTTTGAAAATTTCATATCTCTTATCAAACCGTATTCTCCTCTGTTGTACGCCGATAACGCCAAATGCCAATCGTTTAACAAAATAAAAAGTTCTTTCAAATATTTTGCGGCGGCTCTTGTAGCTTTCACGGGATCTTTTCTTTCATCTATCCAATAATTTATGTGAAGTCCCAACGCCTGTCCTCTGTGTGCCATTATCTGCCATAACCCGACGGCTTTTGCTCTTGAAACGGTTTTGTTGTTAAACAAACTTTCAACTATCGGCAAATATAAAAGCTCTTGCGGCAAATTGTACTCTTTTAAAATTTCAAGTATCATATCTCTATATTTGCCGCTTCTTTCAAGAGCGATTTTAACGTTTTGTTTCGCCTTACCGCTAGTATATATTTTCATCCACTTGTCAAGAATCTCCTCATCGTACAACATGGAAATTTCAAAAGTTTTATCCCTGTTCATATGGTTTCTGTTCGTATCGATGTTGTTGATATTTTTTATTTTTCGCAACATATTTTCACAATCGGTTAACAGAAATTCTATTTCTTCCGGTTTAAGATTCAAAGAATTTATTTTTTCCAAAAATTTATGATAATTTTCGCTTACGTTACTGTAATCGCTTTGAATACATCCGCTTAAAGCAATATTCAGATTGTCGGCAGCTTCCATAATGTTTTTTTTTACGGGATTGTCAAACTCTTCTTCCTGTTTTACTTCAACTATCGATTCTTTGTTTGAGGGTTTGCTCTTTCTTTTATCCGAGCAAAAAGAAACTGAAGAGACAAACAAAAAATTTACCGTTAAAAATACAGTCAGAAATATTTTTATTTTTTTGTTATATAAAATCATACCGTTACCGATTTTAACCCTTTCAAAATTTGCTGCGGATTCTCGGAAGCGAAAATATAACTTCCGCTGACCAAAACGTCGGCACCCGCCTTTACGCACTCTATTGCCGTTTTATCGTTAATACCTCCGTCAACTTCCACCAAACATTTATATTTTTCTTTATCTATTATGTTTCTTAATTGCGAAATTTTGCCGGTCATATCATGCATAAAAGACTGACCGCCGAAACCCGGCTCAACGGTCATAACCAAAACTACGTCAACCAACGGTAAAATATCGTATATGTCGCTTACCGGCGTTTTCGGTTTTATTGAGATTCCGACTTTTATGCCTTTATTTTTTATTTGTTGTATAAGCAACTTTTTATCGCACGAAATTTCGTTGTGAAAAACGATTAAATCCGCCCCTGCTTTATAGAAACTTTCCCAATACTTTTCAGGTTCGCTTATCATAAGATGCACGTCAAAAAAAAGCTTTGAAACTTTTTTTATCGATTTTACCACAACCGGGCCTATAGTAATGTTTGGCACGAAATGACCGTCCATAACGTCTATATGTAACCAATCGGCACCGGCCAGTTCCACACAAGAAATATCTTTACTTAAATTTGAAAAATCCGCAGACAAAATTGAAGGAGCAATTAAAACGTTTTTCATACTAAAAATCCAGTTCCTTTTCTTCTATTGAAATGTTATTTATAAACACTTTTACCGTAGCTTTTCCGTTAACTTTTATCGGAACCGAAATTTTTGTTTTTGCGGCTCTTATACCGTTAAATATGTCTCTTTCACCAGACTCGTCGCTTAATACAAGCCTTATCCTTTTACTTTCTTTACCGTCGGGAACCATATACTCGAAAACTTTTTCTTCAATAAGCAAAGAACTTTTTTTGTCCGCCGCATAAAAAACGATTTTTGTATCTTTATTTATCACATCATCAACGTCCGGTATCTGTTTAAAAACTTCGCCGGGATTTGCAAGCGTCGTTCTTTTTTCAATAACTTTAACGGCATAATTTTCATCGACAGCCCACTTTTTGGCTTCTTTTGCACTCTTTCCTATCCATTCCGGCATTAAAGCCGTCCCGTCAACCGGCGGACCGTTGGATACCAAAATGTTTACGGAAGAATCTTTTTCAATACTTGAACCTGCAACCGGATCCTGATCCAATACTATTCCTTCTTCGTATTTCAGCGATGCTTTTTTCGTCAACTCGCCCAAAACAAGCCCCAACGAGCGCAACGATATTGTCGCGGCTCTTACGGTTTCACCTTTTAAGTCGGGTACATAAACTATTTCGCCGCCCTGACTTATGGTAATTTTTATAACTTTACCTTCTTTAACGTTCATACCTGCCGGAGGTACCTGCCTTATAACGATACCTGCCGGCACATCCTGATTAAACTCGGAGCTTTCCTTCATCAAAGCAAGTTTTGACTGAGAAAGCATTTCCAAGCATTCAATCAACGTTTTTCCCTGCAAATCCGGTACCAGCACTTCGGCTTTTTCTCTTACAAAAGCAGACATCACAGTATTAAAACAATAATATCCGACCATAAAAAGCAGTGCTAAAATCACAAAAATTTTTGATAAAAACAGAATAACCTTTTTCATATTTTTTGCCTTTATGTCATTATTTTTCCGTTCGACTCCAACCGTTTAGGTGAACTTTATCGGCATTATACTTTTGTTTAGGAGTTATTGTCCCAGAAGGATAACCGACAGGAATGATACTCAAAGGGACCACGTTTTCCGGCAAATTGAAAAGTTTTTGTAAATCGTTTATTCTTTCTTGTGACGGATATGCCATACACCATACGGCACCCAAATCAAGCGCGTGCGCAGCCAACAAAATATTTTCCGTTACGGCGCAACAGTCCTGCATCCACAACTTTTCGCTTATATTCGTATCGCCGCAAACTATTATTGTAAGTTGAGAATTTTCGGCATATCTTGCGTTAGGAGCAACTTCGGCAACATTTTTCAATTTTTCTTTATCGGTTATAACCAATATTTCCCACGGTTGTTTGTTCGTTCCGCTGGGGGCAGCCATTGCGGCTTTCAAAATCGTGTCTATTTTTTCCTGTTCTACTTTTTTATCCGAATACTGTCTTACGCTGGTTCGCGTCATAATCGTGTCAATTGTAAGATTTTGATTTTGTTTGTTTTTTTTACCGGCAGCAAAGCATGTTAAAGAGCAGACAAAAACAATACAAAAAACGTAAAGTATTTTTTTCATAAAAAATCTCCTTTAACCGTAATTATATCTTTAGATTATATATATATTTTTACCAAAATTCAATTTATGTATTTGCATTTTTATAAACCGTTTTGAAAAAAATTTAAAAATTTATTACAATTTTTCAAACGAAGACTGTGGAAAAGTTTAAAACGGATAAGGTCAGGAAAATATTTCCAAAATCTTATCCGTTTTTTTATTTTAATTAAAAGGTACACGATTATGAGAAAAACAAAAAAACAAAAAATTTCAAGAAAACAAAAAGTTATAACCGGAATAAAATAAGAAAAATTTTTCTTTACTTAAAAAGTTTTATTTTGTAAAATTCGGGTAGTTGTTATATAAAAGCGTTAGGGTAGTATTATGATAAAATCCATTTACATAAATAACGGTGCCTGCCAGCAAGAACAAAACATTGAAAACATCAACAAAATATACGGCGAAAACCCGACGTTGTTATGGGTTGACATAACTCTTGAAAAAGGCGATTTGTCAACCGACGAAATAGCGCTCCTTACCGACACTTTCAAGTTTCACGAACTTTCGGTAGAAGACTGTCTGTTTCCGTTGTACAATCCTAAAGTTGAAGAGTTCGACAACTATCTGTTCGTAAACACGCACGGTATAAGATTAAAAACGATGAGCCTTGCCGAATTTGACGAATCGATGTACGAGCTTGACATATTTTTAACGCAAAACCTAATCGTAACGGCACACACCGACGAGCTGGAATTTCTTGACACGTTAATGCACAAAGCAATGTTAAAACCGCAGGTGGAACTTAAAAATATGGAAACGCTGCTTTACAAAATTCTTTCAAAAGTAGTTTCCAATCTTGAAATGACCATGGACAAAATAAGCGACAAAATAGATTCGATTGAAGACAAAGTTCTTGAAGACCCCAACCCGAAACTTATGGAAGAAATTCTCGACTTGAAAAAAGTTTTGCTTTCAATGAGAAAAATTTCCGATCCGCAAAAAAACGTTTACGCATTTTTTTCAAGAGAAAACAACGAATACATAAGAGAATCCTACTCGGCGTATTTCAGAGATATTACGGACCAGCTTAACAGTTTAAACAAAACGATAAATTACAATTCTCAAATGATAAGCTCTTTAATTGCAATTTATATGTCGTCAATAACCATAAAATTGAACGAAACCATGAAATTTTTAAGTATTATTGCGACGATATTTTTGCCTATCCTCATATTTGCAAGTTATTACGGAATGAACGTATCTTTTCCGGAAATTAAAATTTTCGGCGAGACCGGAACGTGGTTTTTTGCAATATTTCTAATACTTGTCGCAACTTTGGGTATAGTAATCTACATGAAAAAGAAAAAGTGGTTTTGATACGTTAAAAAGACATAGTTTTAAAAAAATAAAAAAAGATTTTTTCTTTTTGAAAGTGCCTTAGGAACTGCCTATGAACGAAATATTTTTTAGGCAAGAATTTAACATTTCTAATTCTTAGGGCGACCATGTTCGTGGTGTTTTCCGTTTCCTTAGGTTGTTAGGAAAACACAGTTGGAGCCCGTGCCTAAAAAATATGAGTGAATAGTTCCAGCACGGAAAAAAGAAAAAATCTTTTTAAATGAAAAAATATTATTCGATTTTTAACCTGCAATAATTTCAACGGCTTTGTTTGCCAAAAGTATACCGAAAATGCTTGTAATTACCGGCGTTGAGCCTAAAATTTTCGGACCGCCGTTTTTGCCGTACTTTTTGCCTTCCGGTTCGGGTAACGGTACGGGTTTTACCTGCGGAGACTGCTGAGAAAATACGCAAGGTATGCCGGAAGAAATGCCGAGTTTTCTCAAATCTCCTCTTAAGCGTTCTGCAAGTTTGCAGTGATGCGTTTCAAACAAGTCCGCATACTTTATCGAAAAAGGGTCCGTTTTTAACGCCGCACCCATAGAAGAAATTATTTTAATATTATTTTTATAACAATATTCCAAAAGCCGTAATTTTGGGTTATAAGAATCTATCGCGTCTATAACGACATCCGGCTTATCTTCAAATATCGTATCAAAAGTATCGGTATTTACAAAAACGTCAAACGTCTTAATGTTGCATTTCGGGTTTATATCAGAAACCCTTTTTTTTGCAAGCTCAACTTTTTTTTTACCGACAGTTGAACACATTGCTAAAATTTGTCTGTTTATGTTTGAAACCTGAACCGTATCGAAATCGGCAAGAATCAAATTGCCGACACCTATCCTTGCCAACATTTCAACGGCAAAACCGCCGACCGCACCCAAACCGATAACGGCAACCGAAGACTTGAATATTTTTTGTGTTTTTTCTTTTCCTAAAAGAAGTTGAGTTCTTACAAATTGTTCCATTTCAGTATCCTTCTTACACTAAAATACAAATTTTATACTATTTATTCAACAAAATATGTGCAAAAAGCATAAAATTTTATATAATACATATATTAATTTTTAACTGAAGGACGCACTATGAAACTAATTAACGGTAAAGAAATTTCGCAAACTATCAGGCAGGAACTAAAAAACAAAGTTGAAGAGTTGAAGAAGAAAACTTCAAAAGTGCCCGGACTTGCAACCATTCTTGTCGGAGAAGATCCTGCAAGTAAAGTTTATGTCGGTTCAAAAATAAAAGCATGCGAACAAATCGGAATAAAATCTTTTCATAATCCGTTACCTGCAACGGCATCCAAAGACGAAATTATTAAATTGATTAAAAAATTAAATGCAGACAAAAATATAGACGCAATTCTTTTACAGTTGCCTTTACCGAACGGACAAAATGCAGAAAAATGCATAAACGAAATTTCGCCCGATAAAGACGTTGACGGACTTCACCCTTACAATGCCGGAATGCTTACACTCGTAAAATCCTGGGACGAAATAGTTTCGCAAAAATTACTTGTTTCCTGCACGCCTATGGGTGTAGTATATCTGCTGAAATATTCAAACATAGACATTAAAGGCAAAAACGTCGTCGTTTTGGGACGTTCGAATTTGGTAGGTAAACCGGTATCTATGCTTATGTTGGCAAACAACGCAACCGTAACTATGGCACATTCCAAAACCGAAAACTTAAGAGATATAACAAAACGAGCCGACATTTTAATTGCCGCAATAGGAAAAGCTAAATTTGTAAACAAAGAATTTATAAAAGACGGTGCAACCGTTATTGACGTAGGCATAAACAGATGTGAAGACAAAAAACTCTACGGCGACGTAGATTTTGAAGACGTTAAAGATATGAACATAAACATCACTCCCGTTCCGGGCGGAGTAGTTCCTATGACAATAACCATGTTGTTACATAACACTTTACTTGCTTTTGAAAAGCATAATAATTTATAATTTTAGAATAAATTTGACTATATCGTTATTTTTAAGATATAATTAATGGATTATTCCGTAAACATTACAAAGAGGTTTTAAAATGACAAAGAGAACTTTTCAACCAAACAAAGAAAGAAGAAAAAAGAAAATCGGTTTCAGAGCCAGAATGGCAACGGCAGGCGGAAGAAAGGTATTAAGCGCCAGAAGAAGAAAAGGAAGAGCGACAATTTCGGCATAAAAATGCCTTACATAAAAATATGCTTAAAAGCAGTAAAGGCTTTTCTTTTTGTTATCTTGAAAAATTGCATAAGAATGCAGACTTTAACAAAGTTTTAAAAAACGGTAAAAAACTTAAAACTGCTTTTGTTAACATTTATGTATTGAACAGAAAAGATAACAACGAAATAAGAAGATTGGGACTTATAACGTCAAAGAAAGTCGGAAATGCCGTTTGTAGAAATAAAGCTAAAAGAAGATTAAGAGAAATCTTTAGAACAAACAAACATAAGCTGACATCAGGTTTGGATATAATATTTATATTGAAACCACAGATTAATTTGACAGGGTACGGCAAACTAAAGAGTACGGTTTTGGATTGTCTTAAAAATGCAAAATTTTATAACGACATATAATTTGTTATGAAAGTAATTTTACTTTCTCTTATTAAAACGTATAGAAAAATTTCTTCGTTTACCCCGCCAAGATGCAGATTTTATCCTACCTGTTCGGTTTATGCTTATGAAGCAATTGACAGATTCGGAGTCGTAAAAGGCGTCTTTTTGTCCATAAAGAGACTGCTTAAATGTCATCCTTTTCATAAAGGAGGCGTTGATTTGGTTCCGAAAAAATAAAGTGTAAGCGGTAGGTACAAAATGCAAAAAAATACAGTAATGTTCGTATTGTTTTCAACGGTTTTTTTGTTGTTATGGTATATGTTTTTCCAACCGAAACCCGTTGAACAACAATTTCTGCAGCAACAAAACCAACAACAGGAATCAGCAACGGTTGCACGGCAGGAACAATTCTCAGACATAGACATAAAAAATGAAACGCTCAATCCGAAATCACAAAATGTTTCTTTGCCTGTAAAAGAAATAAAAGAAGAAGAAATAATTTTGGAAACCGAAAAATATAAAGCCGTTTTTTCCAATAAAGGTGCGGCGATAAAAAATTGGTACATAAAAGAAAAGGACGGAACTTTAACGGATTTGGTTTTACCGGAAGCATCACCGGTTCTTGCAAATTTCCCGGGCTCGGTTTATGAGACGGTTGAAAAGACAGACTCCAAACTTGTTCTTTCTTACAACTATATGCAAAGTTGGAAAATTACCAAAACTTTTGATTTGTCAAAAGAATATATGCACGCCGTAAATGTAAAACTTGAAAAGTTAAAACAGGATGCAAAACTTCCAGAAATAGAATTCAATTGGGGACCGGGACTCGGCACCGACGATAAAGAGTTAAAAGAAAACGTTTCTGTTACAAGAGTGTTGGGATATACGTCCACAAAACCGGCAAAACTTGAAAAAATCAAAGAAGAAAACAATCCCGCACAAATATATAAATGGGTAGCTATTGACAACAGATATTTTCTTGCAGCTCTTATCCCGGATAATTCGTTAAACTATTCAAATGTAGGAATGGTAAAACAAAATAAAAGAACGGCTCCGATATTAATGTTATCGGCAAAAGTTAAACAAGAAGAAACCGTTCAAAACTTTTCGTTAAAATTTTATGCCGGTCCCAAATCGTATTCATATTTAAAAACTTTCGATATGGGGCTTGAAAAAGCCGTAGATTTCGGATTCTTCGGTTTTCTCGGGAAAATAGCTTTATCCGTACTGTTCGCATTATATGGTTTAACCGACAATTACGGTTGGGCAATAATAATAATGACGATTTTAATACAAATCCTTGTTTTACCGTTAACGTTAAAAACTTTCAAGTCTACAGCTGCAATGAAAAAGATTCAACCTTTAATAAAAGATTTGCAGACAAAATATAAAAACGACCCTAAAAGGTTACAAGTTGAAATGATGAACTTGTACAGAACACAAAAAGTCAACCCGTTCGGAGGATGTCTTCCTTTATTTTTACAACTTCCTATTTTTTGGGCACTGTTTACGACTTTAAGAAACGCTTACGAATTAAGACATGCCGAATGGATTTTATGGGTAAAAGATTTGTCAGCAAGCGACTCTCTGTTTTATATGGGGTCGATATCGTTCAATTTATTACCGTTGATTATGGGTTTGGGAATGTTTTTGCAACAGAAAATGACAACGGCGGTCTCCGATCCTACACAACGAAAAATGATGTATATAATGCCCGTAATATTTACGTTAATGTTTTGGGGGTTTCCGTCGGGGCTTGTATTATACTGGCTCACAAACAGCGTCGTATCAATGATAGTTCAATTTTTTGTTTTGAAACAAGATGAAAAAATTTCTTCGGGGGTAAAAGTAAAAAATGGAAAAAGAGCTTGAAATTTCAGGTAAAAATATAGAAGAAGCCATATCTTTGGGCTTGAAAGAGCTTAACTGTTCAAAAGATGATGTAGAAATAAAAATTTTGGATGAAGGAACTACGGGACTTTTCGGTCTTATGGGAGCAAAACCTGCAAAAGTTCTTTTAACGTTAAAAAATACCGAACAAAATAAAGTACAAGAGCAAGAACTCAAGAAAAAAGAAATCAATGCAGATTTCGATTTGGCTTGCAAAAACGCAAAAGAATATACGGGAAAAATCGTTTCCATGATGAACGTAAACGTAAACGATATAAAAGTCAATCATAATAACGAAACGATTAACGTTGAAATTTTCACCGATAGCGGCAGCCTCTTGATAGGTAAAGCCGGACAATCGTTAAACGCGCTGGAATATATCGTTCAACTTATGATAAACACAAACCCGTCAACAAGAGTTAAAGTAAACTTAGACACGGAAAATTACAGACAAAAACAGCAGGAAAGATTAAAAACCATAGCCAATAAAGCCGTCGAGTACGTTAAAAGAACAAAAAAAATATACAGATTTGACCCGATGTCTGCAAAAGAAAGAAAATTCATTCACAACTATTTAAAAAGTTTTGAAGAGTTCGACACTTTTTCCGAAGGTGAAGGTTCAATGAGAAAAGTCGGTGTAAAACTTTCCGCAGATAAAAAATAATGAATTTATTTAAACAGGAAGATACCATAGCAGCAGCCGCAACGGGCAACGTAAAGTCCGCATTAACGGTAATACGTATAAGCGGAACGATTGCAAAAGCTGTAGTGTCTTCCGTTTTTTTTACAAAAAACGGTAATGAAATAAAACTTGAAGACAAAAAAGTTTTACACGGTTACATTTGCGACGGTAAAAAAAAGTTGGACGAAGTTATCTTGTTTTATATGAAAGCGCCGCACACGTACACCGGCGAAGATACGGTAGAAATATCTTGTCACGGTAACCCGTTAATAGTGCAACAAATATCGAAACTTTTATTTTCAAAGGGCGTAAGACCTGCGGAAAAAGGCGAATTTACTTACAGAGCTTTTATCAACAATAAAATGGATTTGTCAGAAGCCGAAGCGGTAAACGAGCTTATAAACAGTTCAGGTACGAAAGCTGCGGAACTTGCTTTAAACTCTTTGCAAGGTTCTTTATCTTATAAAATAAAAAACATCAAGCAGGAATTGACAACACTTTTTGCATATCTTGAAGTCTCTCTCGACTATCCGCAGGAAGATATGGATTTTTTAACAAGAGACCAAAAAAAAGAAAAACTGCAACAAATTATTTCTCAAATTGATAATCTTATATTTTCTTATTCTTTAACGAAATATATAAGCAGAGGCATAAAAATTTCAATTGTAGGTAAGCCTAACGCCGGTAAATCGTCAATATTAAATTCCGTATTGGGATATCAAAGAGCAATAGTAACCGATATTGCAGGAACTACAACCGACACGATAGAAGAAAAAATAGAATATAAAGGTATAATTTTTACAATAATAGATACGGCAGGCATAAGACGTCATAACGCTAACACGATAGAACTTATAGGTCAGGAACGAACGAAATCGTCCATTGAAAACGCCGACATAATTTTGTGGGTTATGGACTCGAACATAGACTTGGACGACAACGACATACAAATTGCCGAATTGTTAAAAAACAAAAAAGATAAAACCGTTATCGTTTTAAATAAATCGGATTTGGCACAAAAGTTATCGTTAAAAGATTTGGATAAAATATTTTTATCGGATAACCGTATAAAATTTTCAACCGTAACAAAAACTCCCATAGAAACGATTTTGGATAAGATATGCGAAATGCTTAACTTAAAAGATGTTGAAGAAAATAGTAAAATATTGTTAAACGTAAGACAATACGATTTGATATTGAAAATAAAAAAAGATTTGGCAAAAATTTTATCTCTTGTAAAAAAAGGCGACAGCGACGAGATTGTTTCTTTTGAAACTCAAAACGTTTTGAACTTGTTAAACGAAATACTCGGATATGACGTTAAAGAAGATATTTTGCATACGATATTTTCAAAATTTTGCGTCGGAAAATAAATAGAACTTGTGACAGATAAAAAATGTTCCGGCAACAACGGCTAAAATGTACGGTTTGCTATGGTGCAACGTTGCAACCGATATTCCAAGACAAGAAGCCGTTGCAAAAATATTGAATTTGCCGCAAAACATAGTTCCGGGGTCTTCGACAGTTATAGGCAAGTCCAACGAAGACAAACCTGCAAAACAGAGATTGGAACCTGAAAAAATAAAACACGAAACTTGGAAATAAAATTATATACTTAAAATAAACTCAAATGGAAATCACAAAAAAAATATCATTAATACTTCTGGGAATATTTTTAAGTTTAATAATTTTGGAAACGGGATTACAAATAGCAGGTTTTGCTTTAACTAC
>JAZNAT010000028.1:0-9944 GCA_045586665.1 Endomicrobiaceae bacterium
GTAATTGAATTAAACAATGGTGTTAAAATGCCGCAGTTCGGTATAGGAACATATATGCTCGCCGAAGGTGATGAAGCATACAATTCCGTTTTAACCGCACTTAAAAACGGGTATCGTCATATTGATACGGCTCATGCTTACAGAAACGAAAGAAGTGTAGGAAAAGCAATTAAAGACAGCGGTATAGCAAGAGAAGAAATTTGGGTAACTTCCAAACTTTGGCCCAACGAATACGGAGAAGGTAAAACTCTTAAAGCAATTGACAGAATGTTAGGCAGGTTAGGTTTGGGATATGTTGATTTGGTATATTTTCATCAGCCGGTAGGCGACTATTTAGGCGGTTGGAAAGAAATGGAAAAAGCATTGGAAGCGGGAAAAGTAAGAGCAATAGGTATTTCAAATTTTGATGTAAGTGACGAAATTTTTGATTCGTTAATAAAAGTTGCAAAAATAAAACCGCAAGCAATGCAAATAGAATGTCATCCGTATGCACAAAGAACATATTGGCAAAAAAAACTTAAAGAACATAATATATGTTTGGAAAGTTGGTTCCCGTTAGGAGGAAGAGAAAGTAAAGGAGAAATTCTTAAAGATTCCGTTTTAAACGAAATAGGTAAATCTCACGGGAAAACAGCTGCACAAGTTATTATTCGTTGGCATATTCAGGAAGGTTTTTCCGTTATTCCGGGAACATCAAATCCGGATTATATAAAAGAAAATATAGATGTGTTCGATTTTGAACTTTCGGATGAAGAAATGAACAAAATTCGTAACCTTAACAAAGAAAAAAGATATTTCAATATGCCTTACGAAGATCAGGTAAAATGGTTCAGTCAATATAATCCGCAGGATTAAATTTTTAAATGGAGCAATTTAATGAAACAATATAAAAATTTATCTTCACCTTTAAAAATAGGAACGGTAACAATAAAAAATCGTATATTTATGGCACCTATGGATACAGGGTTCGGAGATACCGGATATGGTTGCTTTACGCAAAAAGGAACAGATTATTTTGTCAGAAGAGCAGAAGGAGGGTTCGCTTTATTATTCAGCGGCGGAATATATTCCGATTGTGTTGTTGACGGAAATGACGGAATACTTAACCATGAAGAAGAATTTTTAAGTACCGGTAAAATATTGAACGAACAATTAAGTAAATACGGTTGTAAAATGTTTATTCAAATCAGTATGAATGTAGGAAGAAACGGAGGTTTAAAAACACCTTCACCGCTACCTGTATTATCCAACCCGAAAGTTATGACAAAAGAATTAACAGTAGAAGAAATTCACACAAAAGTTAAAGAAACAGGACAAGCTGCAAAACTTTGTAAACAAGCAGGGTTTGCCGGTATAGATATACATGCATTACATTGGGGACATTTGTTGGATTCTTTTGCACTTTCTTTTATGAACCATAGAACGGACGAATACGGCGGTTCTTTGGAAAACAGACTTCGTTTTGCAAAAGAAATTGTAGAAGAAATAAAAAAAGAGTGC
Source organism: Endomicrobiaceae bacterium (assembly GCA_045586665.1). Classification (GTDB taxonomy): domain Bacteria; phylum Elusimicrobiota; class Endomicrobiia; order Endomicrobiales; family Endomicrobiaceae; genus Ruminimicrobiellum. The sequence continues at coordinate 1,501 of JAZNAT010000028.1, forward strand.
GGTAAAGATTATCCGGTAACAATAAGGTTTGCCATAAAAAGTTATATGAAAGATTTTAATAAAGCATCTTTTGACGGTTCAAATGAAGTTGGAAGAACCGTTGAAGAAGCAATTGAAATTGCCAAATTGCTTGAAAGTTACGGATACGACGGACTTTCTGTTGATACGGGAACATTAGATGCTTTTTATTATGCAATGCCGCCGTCTTATATTCCTAAAGGGTTTGTTATTGATATGGCGGAAAAAATTAAAAAAGCGGTTTCAATTCCTGTTTTATGCGGCGGCAGAATGGCAGATCCTAATATTTCCGAACAAGCAATATCAGACGGTAAAATCGATGCAATAGTTTTGGGAAGACAATCTCTTGCAGATCCCGACTATGCAAACAAAATAGTTGAAGGTACACCCGAAAAAATAAGAACTTGTATTGCTTGTAATCAGGGTTGTATTTGGGGATACTTTAAAAACGGTATTGTAAGTTGTGCCGTTAACCCTTGTGTAGGGCACGAAAAAGAATATGAAATTAAAAAAACTGATAGCCCGAAGAAAGTAGTAATTGTCGGTGGAGGTATTGCCGGTATGGAAGCGGCAAGAGTTGCCAAACTTTGCGGACATGATGTAATAATATACGAAAAAACTTCACAGCTCGGAGGAAATTTAATTCCTGCCGGTGCTCACGACTTTAAAGCTGAAATTAATGAACTTAATTCTTATTACAAAAATCAAATGAAAGAACTTAATATTGATGTAAAACTTAATACTGAAATTTCCTGCAAAGACTTAACGAAAGAAAATGCCGATGTTATTATTCTTGCAACAGGTTCGAAACCGGTTATTCCGAAAATCGAAGGTATAAACAATAAAAAAGCAATATCATGTGAAGATGCTCTTGTTTCAAACAAAGAAACAGGAAAAGATGTAGTAGTTGTCGGCGGCGGACTTGTAGGTTGTGAAATTGCTTACGGTTATGCAAAAGAAGGTAAAACGGTTACAATAGTCGATGCATTAGATGAGGTTATGAAATTAAACGATGTTCCTTTAATGAACAAAATAATGTTGTTTGACGGCTTTGAACATTACGGAACAAAAATATTAACAAGCTCAAAACTTAAAGAAATTAATGATGACGGTGCAGTCGTAATATTGAAAGACGGACAAACAAAAAACGTTAAGGCAGATTCAGTAATAATTTCGGTAGGATATAAACCTTTACCGTCATTAAAACAGGAACTTGAAAAAGCAGGTTGTAAATCAAAAATTTATGAAATAGGTGACGGCAAAAAAGTCGGTAATGTTATGACATGTATTTCCGATGCTTTTACCGTTTCGTTTAATATTTAAAATAAAAGGAGAAAAAATATGAAAACAAACGAAATAATTGATAAAATGGAAATTATGGAACTTGCGGCAATATTTTCAATTTATGCAGATACCAAACAAATAAAGGAACAAGCCGACCTTTTCACGGAAAATGCAACTCTTATATCTTACATGGGGAAAAATAAAATTGCCGAACTGCACGGCAGGCAAGAAATTTATAAATCTTGTAACGAATTTATGTCTTTATTTGAAACGGCACACCACATGAACGGACAACACTTAATAAATATTACAGATTCAACACATGCAACAGGAACAGCATACAATATTACAACTTTGATAGGTAAAGACGAAAACGGAAACAAAACCGCAACCAAAAACAATATATATTATGAAGATACTTACGAAAAAGTAAACGGTAAGTGGCTTATAGCAAAAAGAAATTCTTATTTTGTTTACAGTGAAAAAACTTTAATAAAATAAATTTTTCGGAGGACAAATTGTTACCTAAAAATAAAAGAAGTCCAAAAGTTGAAAAAACAATACAAAACATAAAAACGGTTTTTGAAAAGTTAATATGCGAAAAAGATTTTGAAAACATTAAAGTAAGCAATATAGTAAAAGGTGCAAAAATAAACAAAAAAACTTTTTACAGATATTACAAAAATATCGACTCATTACTTAAAGAAATTCAAAAAGATTTTTCACAACAATATTTAAAAAGTATAAAAGGTTACAATTTGCCGGACGATTTTGATAAGGTAAACAGAGAATTCTTTTTGTTTTCTGCCCGTCAAGGTAAAGCTTATGAAAAAATAACATTAAACGGTAACTACGAACATATAAGAGATAAAATGATAGATAAAGTTATAGATGCTTCTTGGAAAAAGTCAGAAAAATTTAACAAACTTGACAGAAAACACCAAAGTATAATTTTAAATTTTATTACATCTTCAAGTTTGGAAACTTATAAACAGTGGGTAATAGACGGTAAAAAAATTCCTTTGGAAGAAATTATAAAAATTTCAAATTGTATGATAACAGGAGCAATAAAATCTTTTTTTGAAAATATTAAGGAGGCAACAAAATGATTTTTGACAGAAACGAAAATAAAGCGGTATCGGTATTGTTAGGTGCCGGAAGTATGGGAACGGCAATTCTTAGAAGAGTATGTGCAGGAACAAAAATTCTTTTCGGTGATATAAGTGAAAAGAAACTTATTGAAATAAAAAAAGAATATCAAGGTTACGGTTACGATGTTGAAACACAAACAGTGGATGCAAACAGTAAAGATTCTATCGAAGATTTTGCTAAAAAAGCAGCTTCGTTGGGAGATGTAAAATATTATATTCATACGGCAGGTGCATCACCAAACCAGGCATCGGCCGAAAAAATCATTGCACTTGATCTTATCGGTTCGGCTTATGCTCTGGATGCATTCGGTAAAGTAATAGCTAAAGGCGGGGCGGGCCTTTTGGTTTCAAGCCAAACAGGTTATATGTGGCCTCCGCTTACACCGGAAGAAGAAATGCAGGTTATGACAACTCCTGCAGATAAATTGGCGGAACTTCCATGTTTGAAAAAAATAACAAATCCGGGAATTGCTTACATAGTTTCAAAGAAAGCAAACTATCTTCAAGTTCAGTACGCTGCAACTCATTGTTGGGGAGAAAGAGGAGCAAGAATAAATACAATAAGTCCCGGAGTTATTGTAACACCGCTTGCTTTTGACGAATTTAATGCGGCAGGTGAAGGTTATCAAAAGATGATAGATGCAACACCTGCAAGAAGAGTAGGAACACCCGACGAAATAGGTGCGGCGGGTGCTTTCCTTTTAAGTGATGCGGCAAGTTATATAACGGGAACGGATTTACTTGTTGACGGCGGGACAATTGCCGCACTTAAGAATGGAAAGTTTAAACTTACCGGTCTTGACGACTGATTTTTGTTTACCGCTTTAAAACGATACGGCATATAATTTTTTTATTATATGCCGTATTTTAATGTTAAAAGGATTTTATATATAATAATTAAATATTCTTTATATAATAATAAGGATACTTAATTGTGGAACAAATAATTATACATGTAGATATGGATGCTTTTTATGCTTCGGTAGAAATCAGGGATAATCCCTCTTTAAAGGGTAAACCGTTAATTATAGGTTCTTTACCGAATGAACGTGGCGTAGTTGCCACATGCAGTTATGAGGCAAGAAAATACGGTGTTCGTTCTGCAATGAACATTAAAGAAGCATACCGTTTATGTCCAAACGGTATATATATGCATCCGAATTTTAACAAATATAAAGCCGTGTCCGAACAACTCCATAAAATTTGGAAAACTTATTCGACGCAATTGGAAGCGATAGCTCTTGATGAAGCATATCTTGATGTAACGAAACAAGCCGTAAATATTGAAGGTGCAAGAAAAATTGCCCAAACAATTAAACAAAGAACAAAAAAAGAGCTCGGCTTAAATTGTTCAATAGGTGTTGCGTATTCAAAAGTTGCGGCAAAAACGGCAAGCGAAGAAAAAAAGCCCGACGGATATTTTGAAATACCTGCACCTGAAGATTTTGTAAACCTTATTATAGACCGTGATGTAAGTGTTATTTACAGTGTAGGTAAAAAAACGGCAGAAAAGTTGTATTCTGCCGGAATTAAAACCGTCCGCAATATTCGTGAGAGAAAAGAAGATGTTATCAATCTTTTTGGGAAGCAGGGGAAACTAATTACGGAAATCGCTTACGGTAAAGACGACAGAAAAGTTGTAACATATCGTCCGCAAGATGCAAAGTCCATAAGCAGAGAAATTACGTTTCAAAAAGATGTCAAAAATTATAATTTGTTAAAAGATGTTTTGTTTTTGCTTGCATTGTGTATAGAACACAGAGCAAAAAAGCTCGGTCTTTACGGAACGGGGATATCGTTAAAACTTACATATTATGATATGAAAAGTATAACCCGCTCAAAAAGAGTATCTTCAAATGTTTGTGCCGTTACGATTTATAATGAAACGGTTAAAATGTTGGAACTTGTAAAAAAGCAACCTGTTCGTCTTGTAGGAGCAGGTATTTATAATTTGTCCGATAAACAAGAAGAAAGCCAATTTTATATAAAAGAACTTTTTGAAGACGGAAAAACACAACACAATACGGAACTGAAAGAATTGTTCGGTGCTTTACAAAAAAGATACCGTCTTGACTTTGAAAAAAATGTCGATAAAATTTATCAAAACGATACGCTTCATAAAACGGTAGAATATATGAGAAAACATATATGAATTTCAAATGCTGTAAAATTTGCTAAAATATAACGAATTTTTAAACGGAGAAAAATTTATGGATAAAGAAAAATCCGGAGTTCCGGGAAATTTGGCACAGGAAGCTTTAAACAGAGATAAAATAATAGTAAAAACAAGCGTTGTCGGGATAACTACAAACATTTTGCTTGCGGCATTTAAAGCGGCAATAGGTTTGATTTCAAATTCCATTGCGGTTATTTTGGATGCCGTAAACAATTTGTCCGATGCGTTATCTTCGGTTATTACGATTGTAGGAACAAAACTTGCAAACAGGCTTCCCGATAAAAAACATCCGTTAGGACACGGAAGAATCGAATATATGAGTGCGCTGCTTGTTGCGGCAATCGTGTTGTATGCAGGTATAACTGCGGCAATTGAGTCGGTAAAAAGAATTATTCATCCGGAAGCGGTACAATATTCGGTAATTTCGTTAATAATAATAGCGGTAGCGGTTGTCGTAAAAATTTTGTTGGGCAGATATGTTAAAACTAACGGTAAAAAAGTAAATTCCGGAGCATTGATAGCTTCCGGTGCCGATGCGATGTTCGATGCGATACTTTCCGCATCGGTATTGGCTTGTGCGATCATTTATTTTACGACGGAAATTTCTTTGGAAGCTTATGTAGGCGTAATAATTTCGATAGTAATTATAAAAGCCGGCATAGAAATGATGTCGGACACTTTAGGTGATATTTTAGGTAAAAGAGCCGACGGCGAAACCACAAAAAAAATCAAAAAACTTTTAACCGAAGCACCGGAAGTCCGCGGCGCTTACGATTTGATTATACACAATTACGGACCTAACAAAAACCTTGCTTCCGTTCATTTGGAACTGCCCGATACTATGACGGTGGAACAGGTTGATATTTTAACAAGGAAATTGCAGTCGAAAGTTTATCATAAAACGGGCGTTATTCTTGCAGGAGTGGGAGTTTATTCTTATAACACAAAAGACGATGAAGCCGCAAAAATACAAAACAGAATTCAAGAAACGGTTATGGCACACGACTGGGCTTTGCAAATACACGGTTTTTATATGGATATTGCGGCAAAAGAAATCCGTTTTGATGTCGTTATGAGTTTCGATATTGCCGTATCGGAAGGATTAACAATTTTAAACGACGAACTTATAAAACTTTATCCCGATTACAAAATTCATATAGCACCGGACGTAGACGTTTCCGATTAACGAATTTTAATTTTTTATTCCCTTAACATTGCACCGATGTTAAATAGTTCCTGCAAATCTTTAGGAAACTAAGTTTTATATATATCTTTGTTAAAGGTTTCGTTAAAGTCTGCCATGTTATATTTAGTCTGCAAAGAATCGCAACTTACATAAGTTTCGATTTTTCCATTATCTCTATCTTGTTATAACAATTCTTTAATACATTTTTCTACCGTTTCCATATCTTCGGTAGGTTCGAACCTTGCAACAACATTCCCGTTCTTATCTACGACAAATTTTGTAAAGTTCCATTTTATGTCGGAATTATTTTCATAGTTCGGGTCTATTTTTAAAAGATGCTGTTTCATAAATTGTGCCATTTTACTTTCGCCGAACCCTTTGAATCCTTGTTGTTCTTTAAGGTATTTGTATAACGGTAATTGATTGTCTCCGTTTACATCGGACTTTTTCATTTGAGGAAAAGTCGTATTGTAATGTATCGTACAAAAGTCGTGAATTTCTTCGTCGGTTCCGGGAGCCTGAGCACCGAATTGGTTACATGGAATATCAAGTATTTCAAGACCTTTTGCATTATAATCTTTATACATTTGTTCTATCGGAGCATATTGAGGCGTAAAACCGCAGCCTGTTGCCGTGTTTACTATTAAAACAACTTTACCTTTAAAATCGGACATTTTAACTTCTTCACCTTTTGCAGTCGTTACGGAAAAATCATAAAAATTTGCCATTTTCTTTTCTCCTTTTTCTTTTAAATTTATATTATTTAAAAAATATATTACTACACCCACAACACATAAAACAACCGATAAAATAATAATTTTTTTCATTTTTGTTATACCTAAACAACAATATTTCGTAAAATTTCATTTATGTCGCCGTCAATACAAACGGATTGTTCGTTTATTTGTTCGGGACAAAAAGCTTGTCCGCAATTTATACACATATACCTTGCATTTTTGTTTTCTGCCGTCATTTGCCAAAACGGGAATTTTATTATAACAGGAGTGTTCATTCCTACACCGAGTTCCAAATACAAAATATGATTGCTTTTATTTTCCATAATAAAATTATAATAATTTTTTGACGCTTTGTGCCAACCTTCGTCTTCAACAAAACCGTCATCAGAGCGCAAATTCATAACAATATCACCGTTATCATCGGGACATTTCGGTATAAGCTCAGAGGGTATTTGCATCAAAATATTTTTATCTTGCGCAACCTGATAAATTCCGTTTTCATCTTTAACAAAACCTTGTACCTGCATCATTTCCATAATGTTCTTTTCGTTGTCATAAGTTTTTCTAATTTGCGGATTTACACTTTGGAAAAGTCCGTAATCGCCTTGAGTATAAAAAAGTCTGTTTTTGTCAAAACCGGATTTTTGAAATAAGTGGTCGACGTTTGTAGTTATAACAAAATAATTTTTATCTTTTATTAATTTTAACAGATTTTCATATATCGGTTTTGGCGGATTAACATATCTGTTATAATAAATGTGTCTTGACCACCAAGCCCAAAAAATTTCTTTTTTTTCAAACGGATAAAATCCGCCGGAATACATATCTTCAATTCCGTATTTTTGTGCAAAATCAAAAAAATATTTTGTAAACCTTTCACCGTTATATGTAAACCCTGCAGCAGTTGAAAGACCTGAGCCTGCACCTATAAGTATTGCTTGTGCGGAGTTTAGTTCTTCTTTTAAATATTTAATTTTTTCTTCAAAAGATATCTTTTTACCTTCGGAAAGTTTTTGATTATGGAAGTTTGCAGACATTGCTTTTTGTATATTGAAAATATATCCGTTACTTTCGTCACCGTAAAGATTGTTCATACAATAGTTTATCCTCATTCTTGAAAACATTAAATATTATTCTATCAATTTTATTTTCATTTTGTTTTAGCCAATTCGTAACCGTTTCAACGGCAATTTCGGCAGCTTTTTTATTAGGAAAAGCGAACACTCCGGTAGATATGCAACAAAAAGCTACGGACTTTAAATTGTTTTTTAAGCACATATCCAAAACGTTTTTGTAACAGTTTTGTAAATCTTGTATATTTGTTTGTGTCAAACTCCCGTTAACGATAGGACCTGCAATATGTATAACGGTTTTAGCAGGAAGGTTATATCCGCTTGTAAGTATAGGAACAGCCGTAGGCTGTTCATAATTTTGTCCGTATTTGTTTCTAAATTCGTTCATTATTTTGTTACATTCGTTTCTTAACTGAACTCCTGCAAAAGTATGAATACAGTTATCTATGCAAGTATGCATCGGTAGAAAACATCCGAGCATTCTGCTATTTGCGGCATTTACTATTGCATCACAAGATAGTCTTGTAATATCGCCCTGCCATAAAGAAATTTTTTGTGAATACGGATGTTTGTCGGTAACGGTTTCTTTAACGGTTTTAACGTCTTTTAAATAAACAATGCCTTTTTGTTTGTTGCGTTCCGTAAGATACTCATTTTGAACTTTTAATATTTCCAAAGAAGTTTCTTTAGGCGCTCTTACATTCATTAAAGAACGCAATAACACTTTTTTATCTTCAACATCTGCAGGTATTTTTATGTTTTCATATTCTGAAGTTTCTTCTTTAAATTTTTCTATTAAATAATTTAATCTTTCTTCTT
>JAZNAT010000029.1:0-4942 GCA_045586665.1 Endomicrobiaceae bacterium
GCTGCCATCGTCTAGCGGTCTAGGACATCGCCCTCTCAAGGCGGAGATCACGAGTTCAAATCTCGTTGGCAGCACTTAATTTTACAGAGGGAAAAATGCTTGACATCAAATTGATTAGAGAAAATATAGGTATAGTAAAAGAAGGATTGAAAAAAAGAAATCAGAATATAAATTTAGATCAATTGGTCGATTTGGATAACAACAGAAGAGCAATAATTTCCGAAATTGAGCAGGCAAGGTTGAAAAGAAATACCGATTCGGAAAAAGTGGGCAAATTAAAAAGAGAAGGAAAAGAGCCCGAAAAAGGTTTGATAGACGAGTTGGACCAATTAAGAGTAAGAATTCAGGAAAAAGAAAAATTTTTATTAAATATTGAAATTCAAATAGAAGATTTATTGTTAAGAATACCGAATCTTCCCGACGCAACTACTCCTATAGGGAAAGACGATAAAGATAATGTCGTTGTAAGAGTTATCGGAGAACCTAAAAAATTTTCTTTTAAACCTAAACATCATTGGGAAATCGGTGAAAAACTCGGTATTTTGGATTTTGAAAGAGCGTCAAAAATTTCAGGTTCAAGATTTTCTCTTTTAAAAAACGAAGGTTGTGCATTGGAAAGAGCCATAATAAGTTTTTTTCTGGATACACATAAACAGAGAGGTTATCAGGAATTGATGACGCCGTATCTGGTAAACAAATTTTCAATGAGAGGTACGGGACAGCTGCCTAAATTTGAAGAAGATTTGTTCAGGTGTCCGGAAGACGAAATGTATTTGATACCTACGGCGGAAGTTTCCGTTACAAATATGCACAGAGACGAAGTTTTGGATGAAAAACAGCTTCCGATAAAATATGTATCTTATTCGGCGTGTTTTAGAAGAGAAGCCGGTTCTTACGGAAAAGATACTAAAGGTCTTATAAGAAATCATCAGTTCAACAAAGTGGAACTTGTAAAATTCGTTAAACCGGAAGATTCCGCAAAAGAGTTGGAAGCGTTAACTAATGATGCCGAAAACGTTTTACAATTATTGGGTATTCCTTACAGAGTTATGGCACTTTGCAGCGGAGATATAGGTTTTTCTTCGGCAAAAACTTACGATTTGGAAGCATGGATGAGTGCCGAAAATATGTATAGAGAAATTTCTTCCTGTTCCAACTTTAAAGATTTTCAGGCAAGAAGAATGAATTGCAAATTTAAAAGTTCTACTACCAAAAAAAGAGGCTTCGTTCATACGTTAAACGGGTCCGGCGTTGCAGTCGGCAGAACGTTTGCTACCATCCTTGAAAACTATCAACAAGAAGACGGTTCTGTCGTAATACCGGAAGTTTTAAGAAAATATACCGGTTTTGACATTATTAAACCGAAAAAATAATTTTTTACAGAGATTTATGTTCGATAACAAAAAAGGACAAGCTTTTACGGAAAGTATTTTTATCTTTCCGATAATAATCGTTTTGTTTTTTTCTGTTGTTTGGTTTGCTCATCTTCTTTTAACATGGCAACAGTTAATTTCCGCTACAAGATACGGAACAGATATGATAGCAAATACTTCTCTGAAAAAAGAAGATATAAAAAAAGATATTGAAAATTATCTGACTCATAGAATGATAGAAGGCAGAAAGTTGGATATATCCAAAATAAAAGAAATAAACGTTGATATAAAAAATTATGACTTTACGAATTTCAACGTTTTTGATTTGCCGGATATTTATAACAGAGTTAGAAATTTCTTGCTTCCTTCAACCGAACTTTCTTCGGTTTCAATAGTTTACTCCTACGATTTGCCCCGAATAATGTATCTTATCGGGATGAAAGAATTTGAAATCAAAACGAAATTGTACGTTTTGGCAGGCAGCGGATGCAAAAATGCCGTTCATAACAGAAGATAAAAATTTTATTAAATAGGAGACTAAAATGTTAAAAAACAAGAAAGGACAGGGGATGGTGGAATATATCCTTATAATTTTTTTGGTGGTTGTCGTCGTAATTGCAGCGGTAAAACTTTTCGGTACGAACGTAAATACCATGTTTAATAAATCAAATCAAAAAATAGAAGCCGAACTATAATAATAAATATGAAAAAAAATGTCATATTTATCATAATTTTTTCATTGTTATCCGCCGTTTTCGCATCTCTATATCTGTATGACTTGGGACAACAAAATAAAAGTATGACCGAGCCTGTGAAAGTTATAGTTGCTGCTGAAAAAATAGAGCAGGGAAAAATAATAACGCCATCCATGATTAAAGAAAAAATAGTCCCGAAACAGTATGCTCAGCCGAAATATGTTTCCGATAGAAAAGATTTTTTTATAGACAACAAACCGTACTTTATTTCAACATCGTTGTTTGAAGAAGGGGAACAGATAACCTCAACAAAAATAGTTCCAATATTTTTTGGAGCAGGAATATCGACGGTAATTCCGGACGATAAAAGAGCGATAACGATTGTTTTTGATTCTAAAGAAATAAGAGGAGTACTTTCTGCCGGAAACAAAATCGATTTGATATCTGTCGGAGAATATGAAACGAAAAATCAAAATTTTGAAGAAGCCGCATGTATAGTTGCGCAGAATCTTTTGGTATTGTCAGTCGGTAAAAACATTATAGGAACTCTCAATTCTTATGAAAACGACAATGATACTTCCGTTTCAGCGAGTATTGCCGTAACACTTGCCGTTTCCGTAGAAGAGGCACAAAAAATAATTCTTGCACAGGAAAAAGGGATATTAAAAATAGCCGTAAGACCTTTATCCGACGATACCGTACGTCAAAATAAGATAATAAGAATAAACGATATTTATGAAAATGCCGCAACCGACCGTAAAATAAAAGAAAGTTCCGGTTATTCGTCGCAGGATTTACGAAAAAGACAGAAAGAAGTAAATGAAATAATAAACAGATATTATCGGCAACTGTAATGAAAAAAGTAAAAACGATATCGGTTTTTCAAACGGACAATTCTCAAAACGTTAACGTTTTGTTAAGAGGATTGTCCGTATTGTCTTTAAAAAAAAGTAAAAATAACGTAATACTGGATATGCGTCCGGATTCCGATATTGTGTGGTCGTATTACGGGAAAAATAACGTTAAATATTTGGATGATATTTTAAATATAATACTTGATATAAACGTGAGTATGTTAAAAACCTATCTTAATTCTAATAGTGACATATTATGTGTTAAAGATATAAAAAAGGTTCTTTCAAACGACAATTTTCTTTTTATAATAAAATCGTTATCGGAAATTTATGACAGCATTTACATATCGTTTATAGATAATTCTTTTGTAACGGATTTTTTGTTTTTATCAGACGCGGTTTTGTTTCCGGTAACAAACGATCCTGTTTCTTTATCTATTTATAAAAACACCGTTTCAAAACTTTTAATAAACAAAAGAAAAAATATAAATTTTATCCCTATAATATTTAAAACCGATACGGATTTTAATGTTGACGATAAAAAGTACGGAATGTTTTTAAAAAATTCCGTGACTTTGAATTTTTCTTTGCAAACGTTGATTCGGACACAAAGTACAAAATTTATGTTTAATGATACTGCAAATGATTTTGTTGCAGGAATCGTAGACATTTTGAATGTTATTTCTACAGAACAAAGCTGCGAAATTGAAAAAAATGGAAATTACAATATAAACTCCGAGCAATATCTTGTTTTAAAAGAAAAACTGCATAAAGATTTGGTAGTTAAAATGAAGGAATATTCAAAAGAACAAAATAAAAATATATTGTCAGATATAATAAGATTAAAAACACAAGAGCTGCTTTCTTTATATAAAATTGATATCGATATTGATATACAGGAACGACTGTCAAAGGAATTGATTGACGATATTGTAGGATTGGGTGTTATAGAAGATTTGCTTAACGATGAAACGGTTAGCGAAATAATGGTTAACGGCTGCGATTACATTTATATTGAAAGAGCCGGTAAAATAGAAAAAACCGAAATAAGATTTTCGGATATTGAAAAATTGAAAATAGTCATAAACAGAATAGTTTCATCCATAGGCAGGCACATTGATGAGGTATCTCCAATCGTTGATGCAAGACTTAAAGACGGTTCGAGAGTAAACGTTGTAATTTCTCCGATTTCTTTATACGGTCCGATACTTACCATACGAAAATTTTCAAAGCATAAATTATCTGGAGCCGATCTTGTAAGTTACGGTTCGTTAACGACTGAAATGCTGAATTTTTTAGAAACTGCAGTAAAAGACAAAAAAAATATTTTAATTTCCGGAGGTACCGGGTCTGGAAAAACCACTTTGTTAAATGTTCTTTCTTCTTTTATAGGAGAAAAAGAAAGAATTGTAACTATAGAAGATTCCGCAGAACTTCAATTACAACAGGAACATGTTATAAGACTTGAATCAAGACCTAAATCTTTGGAAGGAACTTCTGAAATTACAATAAGACAGCTGGTTATAAATTCTTTAAGAATGAGACCTGACAGAATAATAGTAGGAGAATGCAGAGCCGGGGAAACGTTGGATATGCTTCAGGCAATGAATACCGGTCATAGCGGTTCGATGACGACGGTGCATTCAAATTCTTGTCAGGATGCAATTTCAAGACTTGTAGTTATGTCGTTGATGGCAGGATTTGATTTACCGGAAAAATCAATAGTTTCTATGATAGTTTCCGCAATTGATATCATCGTTCAGGTAAGCAGATTCCCTGACGGTTCAAGAAAAATTTTTGAGATTTCTTTTTTACAAAAAGACAAAAATAATTCATATAAATTTATTCCGATGTTTGTCTATGACGATAAAAATAATGAATTTTTAAAAATATAAAACTTAAGCAAAAAATGAGTATTTTTTATTTTATATTATTTTTAATATCTTTTTTCTGTTTTATTTGTTTTATTTTCATATCGTTAAAAAATAGAAGAATTATATCTTTTAAAAAGAAACGTTTT
>JAZNAT010000030.1:0-5666 GCA_045586665.1 Endomicrobiaceae bacterium
CAACTCTTGTTATTTACAACCTTCATATTTTCTAACGGCTAACGGTTTTTTTCTATAACTAAAAATATGTTATTTGGGTAATAATTTTGTATAATAAAATAATATGAAAAAAATTATAGTAAATGCCGATGATTTCGGTTACAGACCTGAGATAAACAAAGCAATTATTTATGCGCATAAAAACGGGATAGTTAAAAGTACTTCAATGCTTGTAACAAGAGCAGGTTTTGACGAAGCGGTTGTTCTTGCAAAAGAAAATCCGGAACTTGGTATCGGATTGCATATTGATTTGGACAAGTTTTTTGATATTGAGCATGGTAAAGGTTTTGTTAAAGGCTGGTTAAACGGTTATATGCCGGTTAAAGAAACGATAAAAACGGAAGTAAGAAAACAGATAGAAAAATTTTTGTCGATACAAATAAAACCTGACCACATTGACAGCCACCATCATACACATTTGAATCCGGAAATTCTTCCCGTAATATTGGAATTATGTAAAGAGTACGGTATAGATAAAATAAGATTTTTTGATAAATTTTATAAAGATAAAACGGTTTGCGATACGATGAAAACTTTATTGAAACAAAACGATATAAAGTTTCCAGATTGTTTTATCGAAGGCTGGTATTACGGAAACGTTGATGAAGATTACGATATTTGCGAAATTATGACTCATCCTGGATATGGCGAAATATGGCGCGAGACGGAGCTTGCCGTTTGCTGTGACGTTATATTAAAAGAATATTGTCAAAAAAACAACATTTTGATAATTAAATTTTCGGATTTATAATTTTTTTGTATTGACAATAACAAATTCATAAATTAAAATATTTTAATATGCAAAAAATATAAATTTGGAGGCATAATGAATTTAAAAAAGTGTGTGACATTTTGGGCTTTTTGTTTTCTTTTTATGTTTACTACCGGGGTATACAGCCAAGATTTGAAAATAGAAGAGGGGAAAAATTTAAAGTTTGATTTTAGAAAGCAAGGAGAAAATGAAAATAATACTTGGTACGACAAAACTAAAGTTTACGATAACGTAAATATAGGTGCCGGAACGAAAGTCGTTCTTGACAGTCAGTGGCAGTATGTTTTTGTTTCTTCTTCAACGGATAAAACAGTCAGTAACAGAGAGATGGCCGTTGAGGGGTCAACCGTAACGAAAACGGTCCAAGATGAAACATACACTACTACATATAACTATAGAAATGATGAAAATATAGCGACGTTGTCTATTGCCGGCACGGGAACGATAACGTTAAATTCCGGAAGCGAGCTTTCCATAAGAAACCAGTACAGTTTGTTAAAATCTTCTCAAGAAGCGTCTTTGGAATATATGAAAAATGAAGATGACGATATTCTTTTCAAACAGGCTCATTTGTCCAACATGGATAATGTTCTTGAGTATTCATCGGAAGAAAAAAAATATACTAACAGAAATTTGAAAGGTAATTTGACGGACAACGGAATTTTTACCGGCGATATAATTTTTGCAGGCGGCGATGCCGATACCGTACTCACTTTCCAGCCGGTTTCAACCGAACAGTCTGAAGATTATGTGTTACCGACAGCTGCACAGGAAAGAAAAGAAGAAGGTACAACTTCTACAGGTGGAGATAAAATATATATAGATCAAATTAACGATACTTCCGTAGGTATGGCAGATAACTCTACAAACATTGCGAAAATGGCCAACAACTTTCAAATAAATTCGAACAGGGCCGTTTTTAATGTTGTAGGTAAAGGAGATAAACAGGAAGGCGAGTGGAGCGTAACCGAAAGACAAGTCGCACTAGGTAAGTTGGGCGGTTCTACTTTGTCCGGTACCGGCATGGTTGTAAAAAAAGGCGAAGGAGTATTAAACTTACTCCATGAAAAGAAAATACAAGGTATTGATTATGTTGACGGAAGCGGATTAACCGGTGAAAGTACCGGTTATGCATGGTCTATAGAAGAAGGTATGGTTGTAGCGCATAAACAAGAAAATTTAGGAACGGCAGGAATATACTTGGATGCACAGGGTACTTTAGGATTGTCAATACCTTTGGAAAAGAATTCTCCTTACGTATTGGAGCCAGCAAAAGTTTTTTCTAAAATAAAAAATAATACTTTAAGTACCAACAAGTTTTCAAATAATATAACAAGTTCCGGCGGAGAAATATCCATTGCTTCAGGTTCCCAGCTGGAGCTTAGCGGGAAAATAAATACTACCGAAGATAATAACAGTTTAAGATTTACGTTTTATAAAGAGTCGGCATTGTTTTTTTCAGGAGAAAATGATGCGGAAAATTTTATAATAAATTTCGGAGCCAATAAAGGAGGCGAGTCAAACTATTTGATTACCGGTGTTGACGGACTTGCTTCAAATTCCGTAAACGTTACAAACAAAACGAAAGACAGTTTAAAAGAGTTTGCTTTTTTTGAATTGGTTTTGAAAGAAAATGAAGATAAAGAATATACAGGTTCGTTAAACGGCGATATGTACTTGCATAAACTCGGTACGGGAACAGTAACGCTTTCAGGCAACAATACGTATACGGAAGGAACATATATTACGGAAGGCGGATTGTTACTTGCAAATTCAAGTGCATTAGGTACGGGGAAAATTTTGTTTGACGGTGGTGTTATTGGCAACACTGCGACATATGCATCAATAGGTGTGTCAAGTGCTACTACCGGAGACATTAAACTTGCCAATAATATACACGTAAAAACGGGTGCGGTTTTGGATGTTTATGAAAATCAGAACTTGTCTCTTTTAGGTGATCTCGTAAGTTACGATACGAATTACGCAACCGAGTTTATAAAAAACGGTTTGGGTGAAGCGAAAATAGCTGCAAGCAGTGACGAAAGTAACAGAAAAATAAACATTTCTTCTTTTACTATTACCGAAGGAGGCTTTGTTCTTGACAAAAATGTTGTGCTTGACTCATATTTTTCATTGAACGGAGAGCAGGCTTATTTGCAAATGGAAGAGGCTGCAGGCATAAAAAACAATAAAATAGACATTTATAACGGAGATTTGATTATATTTAATGAAAACAATTTATCTTCCGCTACGGCCGTTCATTTTTATAATACGTCAACTTCAACGGAATCTTTTTCCAAATTCCGTATAACAAGCGATGCTGTATTGTCACAGAATACTCTTAACGGAACGATAGATATAGATAAAAATATAGAGTTTGTTACTGACTCTACTGCAACGGCAAACTTGGACGCTTTCAATTTCAATGGAGGCAGAGATACTGTAATTTCAAAATCCGGCGAAGGAAACTTTATTGTTGAAAATGGCGGAAATTTTGATATAAACGGTTTATATATTAATGATGGAATTTTCAGATTAGACGGAACAGATATGACCGTTTCCGGTACGACTTTAATTGACGGCGGTATTTTGTCAATAAGCAGTACATCTTATTTTTCGTCAACGGTGGACAAAAAAATAACGGTTTTAAACGGAGGCATAGGTATTTTTGACGATACAAGTATAGATTCCGAGACATTATTAAGTTTTGAGGGAACAGATACGGAAAACCTTTCAAAACTGGTAGTTGAAGATGCAAATGTAAATTTAACAAACGATATTTATGTTAAAACCGGTGTTATCGTTGAAAATGAAAAAGATTTGACTTTCTCCGGAGATTCAATTGATTATGACCCTTCTACCGCAGGAATTTTTGCAAAATCCGGTGAAGGAACGATGACTATAGATTCTGCTGCCGGTACGTTTACAATGGGTGAACTAAGAGCATTGGAAGGAAACCTTGTTATAAAGTCCGATGTTGAAGTATCAACGATATCCATAACGGGCGAAAGTGCCGTTATGAGCGTTGAAAATGAAAGCACTGTTACCGTTTCAGATATGT
This sequence comes from Endomicrobiaceae bacterium, assembly GCA_045586665.1. GTDB lineage: Bacteria > Elusimicrobiota > Endomicrobiia > Endomicrobiales > Endomicrobiaceae > Ruminimicrobiellum. The sequence goes on from JAZNAT010000030.1 coordinate 3,873, forward strand.
TATCAATAGAAAATAACGCCTTGTTACAAGTATCGACGGCAACAATAAATGCTGCAAGTATAAATCTTATCAGCTCGACAATGACGCTTACAAATTCGTCGGCACTTATTAATACAACAAATGTTGCGGCATATTCCGGTTCTATTGTTGACGGATTCGGGAAAATTAACGGGCTTGTTACGATGAAAGACACCTCTTCAATGTATGTCGGAAAACATGGAACGATATCCAACTCTTCAATGCAAGACATTGTCTTTGAAAAAGGTTCGGCTTTATATATTGATGTAGAAAGTGAAGACGGTCAAATAAGTTCAGATAAGCTTGATCTGACCGGTAACATAACGGTTCAAAAAGACGTTGATTTGCATGTTAACCTTTTAGGTTCGGAAAGAGAATATGAAACTGCAAAATCTTTTGAGTTTATAACATATTCCGGTGAAGGAACTTTTGAAAATTCTACCAATGAAATTTTTAATATAGTTTTAAGTAATGCGAGATTCAGTGCAAGTACGCTTCTTCTCGGTAAATCGATTTTTCTGCAAATTGCACAAGAATGGTCTCTATATGATATGCCAGGAGCAACAAAAAACCAGCAAGCGATTATAAATATATTAAATAATATTTATGACGATTCCGCTGCAAGAGCAAATCTGGAAACGACATTGGCAAAAATGGATAATCTTTACGGACTTTATAAGGATCCTGCAATTGCCGACGGAACCCAGTTTTTAAATGCCTTACAGGATTTGTCAGGCATATTTTATGCAAACTCTTTTATGACAAGCGCAATGTTGTCAAAAGCAAATATCGTTTATAACAGGTTAAACGATTTTTCCGTTGAAAGACAGGAAGAAAACAATGTTTGGGTTCAAGTATATGCCAACAGTTTTACGGTTGACAAAGAAGAAGATAATCCTAAATTCGAAAACAACATTTACGGCGTAATGGCAGGATACGATACTATAAAAATCGAAGATTTTGTTCTCGGTTTTGCAGGATTTTACGGTCAAGGCGAACTTAAACAGTTGGACGATAAAGCCGACGTTATAGATGCAGGAGCAAACGTTTATATGTCTTACAAATATGAGGATAATATTGAAATTAAAGGGTTGGCTGGATACTCTTTGCAAGATTATGATACGACAAGAAATTTAAGATTTATAAATAAAGAAATAAAATCAAAGTATCAGGCAAACACTTTAAATTTTGATTTGGAAGCTTCATATAAATATGATATAAGCAAAAAATTATCGTTAAAACCGCTTATCGGTGCAAACTGTGCCGTAGTTTCAAACGGTGATATAGAAGAAGACGGCGATGCGGAACAGAAATTAAAGATAGACGCCGATACGTATGCAAAAACTGAAGTAAGGCTTGGTGTAGGTTTGCAAAGTAACGCCAACAGCGTGTTTAACTGGTATATATCTGCAGTTGCCAAACAAATAGTTGACGGTGACAAGTTTACTATGACGGGAAGTTTTGTTAAAGCTCCGGGCTATAAATTTGAAATAGAAAGTACAAAGCTTTCAAGTACAGTATTTTCCGGAAATATCGGCTGCAAATGTGTAATAAGTCCGAGCTTGAATCTTTTCTTGGATTTATCGTCAGATATGTCTTCTTCGAGCGCAATGTTCGGAGGAAATGTCGGCGCATCCTACAAATTTTAGTTCTGTATATAATTAAAAAAATAAAAAGACTTGCGGTTAATAAAAAATCGCAGGTCTTTTTTTATTGTATAAAAATAAAATACCGGTTGAATGCTCAACCGGTATTTTTATATCTTTGCTATTTTAT
>JAZNAT010000031.1:0-5596 GCA_045586665.1 Endomicrobiaceae bacterium
TAAAGACCGCTTGGCCCTCCGACTTTGATGCATCGTTTCCCATACAGGATAAAGGACGTGTAAGAATAAACGTTTTCAAACAGAGGGGGTCGGTTTCTGCAGCATTAAGGTTTATACCGCAGAAAACATACACGTTTGAAGAGCTTCATCTGTCAAGAGTAATTTATGATGTCGTTAATCTGCAAAAAGGGCTTGTGCTTATTACGGGTGCTACCGGATCGGGTAAAACTACTACGCTTGCTTCAATGGTAGACTATATAAATGAAAAGAGAAAAGGACATATCATAACGATAGAAGATCCTATAGAATATTTGCATTCTCATAAAAATTGTATAGTAAACCAAAGAGAAATAGGCTCCGATACAAACTCTTTTTCGGATGCGTTAAAATACGTTTTAAGACAGGACCCCGACGTAATACTTATAGGAGAAATGAGAGATCTTGAAACGATAGCTGCGGCAATTACTCTTGCAGAAACGGGACATTTGGTACTTGCTACGCTTCACACTATGGATGCGTCTTCTTCAATTAACAGAATGATAGATGTTTTTCCGGCAGGACAACAGGCACAAATAAGATCACAGTTGTCGTTAACATTAAAAGCGGTTTTCTCGCAGCAGCTATTACCTCACTCTTCAGGGCAGGGAATGGTGCTTGCCAGTGAAATAATGATAGTAAACGATAGTATAAAGAATATAATAAGAGAAATGAAAACGGAACAGTTGTATTCTGTAATACAGACGAACAGACAGCTCGGTATGCAGACGATGAACCAATCTCTTTTTGATAATGTCGTCAGCGGAAACATTACTCCGCATACGGCGTTGGAATATACTTCAAAAAAAGAAGAGTTGATACGATTGTTGCAAACTACGGTAAAGTAAAGTTTTTTTGAAGGAGTTTAACAAAAATGTCTATAGATACGAAAAAAAAATTTAATATTACGGAAATTCTCATAGCAATAGCGGTAATTTTGTTGTTGACGATTGTTTTTTATCCTAAATTTCTTGACATAATACGTAAATCGCACGAAGCTACGACAAGAGCCAATTTAACGGCGTTAAGAAGTGTCATAGCAATTTATTACGGCGACAACGAAGGAAATTTCCCGGGCGAAGATATTGAGCAAGTTTTACTTGCCGATAACGGCAAATACATAAAATATATTCCGGAAGTATATTGTCCGCCGTATCATAACCCGAAACGAGAAATAACGACAAAACCGACCGGCGATTCCGGTAAATGGGCGTATCAGGTTGAAGATACGGACGAAAGACAAGCCGGCGAAATTTGGATAGACTGCAGTCATAAAGATTCAAAGGGTGTCGTTTGGAGTACATATTAAATTAAATCAGAGGTTTTATGTTTGAAACGTTTGACGCGGTAATCGTTTTTGTTTTCGGTCTCATATTCGGCAGTTTTGCAAACGTCTGCATATACAGAATGCCCAGAGATCTTTCTATAATAAAACCTGACTCTCACTGTACGAAATGCAACGGTTTTATAAAATGGTACGACAATATTCCCGTAATAAGTTATATCTTGTTAAAAGGCAAGTGTCGTAATTGCGGAACAAAAATTTCTTTCATATATCCTTTTATGGAAACTCTTTGCGGTCTTGCTTTTTTGTCAATGTATTTTTTATACGGTTTTTCGTATATGCTGTTTCCTTTTTGTATACTTGTTTTTTCTCTGCTTGTGATAACTGCAATAGATTTTGAGTTTCAAATTATTCCCGATGAATTTTCTTTTCTATTAATGATTGTCGGATTTTTATCAAGTTTTTTTAATTTTATGTTGGGCGATACCGTTTTACAAAGAATTTTAAATTCTTTTTTAGGATTTGTTGCCGGCGGCGGTTCTTTGCTGGTTATCGCTGTTGTCGGAAAATGGATTTTTAAAAAAGATGCTATGGGCGGAGGAGATATAAAAATTATGGCAGGTGTCGGGACATTTTTGGGTTGGGAGAAAGTTTTGTTTGCAATTTTTATAGCTTGTTTTATAGGAAGCATAGTCGGACTTTTTTTAATCGTTTCAAAAAAAATCGTTAGAAAACAGGAAATCGCTTTCGGTCCTTATCTGGCATTATCTTCTTATTTAACTTTATTTTTGCCTGCTCCTGCAACTATAATAAATTATATGTTTTTATTGGAAGAAAAATTTCTCATAAAATACGTCTTTACCAATTTACAGAATTTAAGGTAATTTTATAATGTCGGATTCCGAAACAAAAAAAAATAATTTTATAGTGTTGGCTTTTATTCTATCGGCGATAACGGTTATTTCCATAGTTTCGAAATTTTCTTTTATCTTATCGACACAAATTGCAATATTTGTCATTCTTTTAATAACTGCGATTTTCTTGATAAATAATTATAAATTTAAAATAAATTCGTACGTTATACCTTCTATGTTTTTTTTGCTTGTCGGCGCCATATCTTACGTTAATGCCGATTTTCAAACCAACGTCAGAGACTACATTTTTATTTTAGCTTCGGCTCTTCTTGCAGGTTTTAATTTTACTTTTTTACCTCGGGAAATGAAAAAGAAAGTTTTTATCGTCCCGATATTTATAGCATTATGGCTTTCAATGATAATTTTTTCAAAATTCGTTTCAAATCCGCGCGGCTTTTTTAATGATTACGATTTTTATACGGTAATAGCGTTAAATATAAACGTTATTGCCGCTTTTCTTGTTTTGGTTTATCCGTTATTTTTTATCTATATTAAAGAGAAAATAAATACGAACGTTTTTATTTCCATGGCGATATTCGTTTTGTTTGCAATATTTCTTACGCGCAGCAGAGTTGCAATTTTGTCGGCTTTCGTTTTAACGATAATATTTTTATTCTTATACCGCAAAAATAAGTACGTTAAACTTTTAATAGCTTTATCCGTTTTGCTTCTTGTTTCAAGCATAATTTACGTTTCCGTTTTAAAGTCGGACTTCGGCAGCGCTTCGGAAAGACTGGTTTGGTGGAAAACCGCTTATTTGATTTTTAAAGAAAATATTTTTTTCGGAAGCGGGTTAGGTAATTTTTCCGTTTTGTTTAAAGCGTTCAGACCGGAACGTGTTTTAAATACTTTGTACGTTCATAATATTATAATGCAGTTGTTGTCCGATGTCGGCATTTTCGGACTGTTAGGGTTTGTTTCCGTTATGGTTTGTTTTTACGTTAAAGTTGTCGATAAAGTTATAGAAGGCAAAGATACTTTTTTTTATGTTGCAGTTTCTTTAAGCGTAACGTTTTTTATAATAATGAATATGTTCGATTACGGTTTTTTTGTTCCGGCAAACATGTTGATGTTTTTTATTTTGGTTGCTTCCGTATTTTATGCAAATCCTTCAAAACTTAAAAAAGAAAGAATAAATTCGTATGTGCTTGCAGCGGCGGTTTTTGTTTGCTGCGTCGTTATTGTAAGACCGGTCATATCTCAAATACATTATAAAAAAGGTATTGAATATTATATTGCAAATCAGTACAAAACGGCTGTAGAAGAGTTTGAACTTGCAATAAAATACGATAAAAAAAATCCGGAATATTATGCTCAGGTTTCAAAATCTTATTTTGCTCTTTATGATAAACACAGAGGTGAAATCGGGAAGATTTATGCCGATAACGCAATAAAATACAACAAAAAAGCGATAGATTTATATAAGCACGGTGCGCAGTTAAGAGCTTCGCTTGCTTCAATTTATTGGAATATCGATAAAAAAGAAGAAGCTTTATCTGCCATACGGGACGCACTAAAATACGATAAATATAATCCGTATTTTGAAGAATATTATTTTCAAATAAAAAATTCTTAAATAATTATAAATTGTAAATCGTTTCCGGAGGCTATTATAAAAAAACATATTTTTAAAATTATTTTCGGTTGTCTTGTAAGTTTGGTATTGATTTATTTATGCATAAGAAACATAGATTTTAAACAATCGTTAAGTTTAATAAAAAATGCAGATGTTTCTTTGATATTTACCGGTATGTTTTTTTACGTTTTATCGTATCTTGTAAGAAGTGTAAGATGGGAGTATATCCTTGTCCCTTTAAAAAAAATAAAACCGTTTAAAAGTTTTTTCTTTTTGATTTTCGGTTTTTTTATGAATAATATTTTACCTTTGAGATTGGGCGAAATAGTAAGAGCATTGGTAGCAGGCGAAAGATTAAAAATTTCAAGAAGCGGCGTTTTTGCTACTGTTGTCGTTGAAAGGTTGATGGATATTATCATTTTTATAATATGTTTTTTTCTGATAGCGGTTTTTGTTGAAATTCCCGTCTGGCTTAAAAAATCGTTTTTGTTGTGTACTGTAATTTTCGGTATGATGCTTATAGTATTGTTTTTGATGTCAAAACGGGAAGAAAAATTTTTAAGTTTGATTTCCAAAATAAAGTTGCCGGTAAAAATTTCCGACATAGTAAAAAAATTGTTTACGAAATTTGCAAGCGGTCTGAAATTTTTTCAAAATACGAAACTTATTTTTTATGTTTTTGTTACTTCTGTTATCGTTTGGTACGTCGAAGCGTGGGCATACAAAATGTTTTTTATGTCGTTCGGAGTGGAAGTTACCATAATACAGTGTTTATTCGTTATCGTCGTTACCGGAATAGGGGCAATAATTCCTACCGCTCCGGGTTTTGTCGGTGCGATAGAATTTATGGGGATAGTGGCTTTAGGTGTTTTCGGTATAGAAAAAAGTACGGCTTTTACGGCTATGGCCGCTACGCATTTTCTTGAAATTATGACGGTATATTTGTTAGGATTTATCGGAATAATAAAAGAAAAAATATCTTTTTCGGACTTATTCAAGTTTGCCGTATCACAACAAAAAGAAGAGGGAATAAAAAATGAAAAATAAAATTGTTATAGTTATGCCGGCATATAATGCATCTCAAACGTTAAAGCAGACGTTGGATACGATACCGAAAGGTTCTTATGACGACATTTTGCTTGTCGATGATAATTCCGGAGATGATACTGTAAAAAAGGCCGAAGAGCTCGGCTTAAAAGTCGTTAAGCACGACAAAAATATGGGTTACGGCGCAAACCAAAAGACCTGTTACAAAAAAGCGCTGGAAATGGGCGCAGATATCGTTGTTATGCTTCATCCCGACTATCAGTACGATCCGCGCCTTGTTCCTTTTTTAACAGGACTTATAGAAGCCGATGTCTGCGACGCTATGTTTGCAAACAGAATAAGGACAAGAAAAGAAGCGTTAAAAGGCGGGATGCCTTTTTATAAATATTTCTTTAACAGGTTTCTTACGATACTTGAAAACGTCGTTTTAGGTTTAAATCTCGGCGAGTATCATACAGGTTACAGGGCATATTCAAAAAAAGTTTTACAAACGATAAATTTTGGAGCAAATTCCGACGATTTCGTTTTTGATCAGCACATTGTAGTGCAAATTGCGTTGGCGGGGTTCAGAATAGGAGATATTCCGGTAACCGCAAAATATTTTGAAGAAGCTTCGTCAATAAATTTTAAAAGAAGCGTTAAATACGGTTTGGGGATATTGTTGATTTTATTTAAGTATATATTGTATAAGTGGAATATAGTAAAATATAAACAGTTTGAAATAAAAAAGGAGAAATA
>JAZNAT010000032.1:0-36054 GCA_045586665.1 Endomicrobiaceae bacterium
TTCATGTATTAACAAATTATTTGAACTTTTTACTATTAAACCAATATTATTGTATCCAACATTATTTTCTTTAAATTTCACACAAACTGATTTTCTAACATTTACTCCTGTATTATTAAAGAATATTTCATTCCCATAATAAATACTTTCTTCTAAAAAATTTACTAGCAATCCTTTTGAAAAATTATCCGCAATCATATTATTACAAATTAAACTTTTGTTATAACAGATTACGCCTATTTCATTAAAATTTATTCGTGAATTTTTGATTATTATTTTCGAGAATGAAACTATTCCCAAACAACACTGTTCTACTATACAAGAATCTATTGAAGGTAATTTAGAATTGACATCAAAAATTATGCCGAACCCATACCTTATTTCCGTATTCTCAAACTTTATTTTTGAATCTTTGGCACCGTAAATAATACCGTTCCAACCGTCATTGCCTATTCTTATAGGATTACCTATTGTTCCTTTAACAATAAAAGAACCGTAAACATTAACCGATATTTTATTTACGTATTGTTCTTTTGATAAATTAAACTTTTGTATTAAATAATTCAATTTAATTTTTTTATCAAACAATATATTTTGAGATTCTTTCAGAAACTTTATTTTTGTACCGGGAGACACAGATATCTTGACACATCTGGGTATGACTATATTATCCGTAATAAGAATATTTCCGGACCATTTTTCATCCTTACAAATTATCCCTGATTTTATATTGACATTATTCACTATATTCCCATGTTAAAAAGACTTTCGCCCCACTTACTGCACAAATAAACTTTATCTTGTTTAAACAAAGAAATTTGACGGCTTACCGCCATATTTTTAAAAGCAGAAACATCCCTCATGGTAAAATAATATGCTTTTATTTGATGTACCCGTAAAATAAAATCAAACAGTGCATAGTCAAAAGTTTTAAATCTGTTATCAAACAAACCTACTTTATTGAAAAAGTTTTTCTTTATAACAATACAGTCAGAAAATAACAACGGAGAAGAATTCTCTTCCCATAATGAAAAATTGTTATTTCTCTGGTTCTCAAATTGAACCTTTAAAGAATCTATTTCTCTTGAATAAATTATTGTCGGAGAAGCGGCAGCCGCATTTTTATTGAAGTCCAAATATTGCGTCAAATAATTCAAACTGTTTGACAATAAATTTATTTTACTGCTGCTTATACAAAAATATTCAGACTTGTTATTTATGATAATATCATTTATATCGTCAATTAAATTGAAATATTTAGTTTCGTTTACCGTATACTCATTATTGTTTTTAACGATGCCATATGTATTTTTTGCCGCATAATTATTTCTGTTTATTGAAATACACGTAACATTCAATTCATTTTTATTCTTTCGTCCGAAAATATTTTTTTTGCCAATTAATTTTTTTATATCTTTAGGATAAAAAATATTCTTAATATCTTCTTTTTCTAAAAGTTCGCAGTCGCAATCTTCGTCGAACAACAAATAATCACTATTCTTTATTATTGCAATCGACTGTAAAAAATGCATCTTAAAATTTTTATATATATTCTGAAACTTAGGATAACTTTTCTCTTTTTCATCTTTATACTGTTGTAAAAAATAAGATAAATTCGACAATCTGAAATCGCATATTATATTGAACTTATCAATTATATTTTCTACATACGGTATTACCAATTTGGCCATATGATAAGACATAAATATTACGGTTTGTATTTTGTGTTCCTCAAAAAAATTTATAAGCTTTTTCTTAAAAGAGATGCTTCTTATCATATCTCTTATACAAAACTGTTCGATATCAAAATCAATTCTTTTTGTTTCTTGTATTTCTTTTACAACTTCATTTTTTACTTCTTTATCCAAATTCAAATTTCTATGCAAATATAATATTTTTACATTGTTATTTTCTTTAACTAAATTATACGTTTCTACCAAATTTTTATCTTGTCTAAAAATAGGATTAGCAATCAATTCTTTCTGGCTTACAATAAGAATATTAGACATAATATCTCCTTAATATTTATTTTCGTAGAGTTCACATTTTTTGTTACAAGCAATTCTTTTATTCGAAAAAGAAAAAGTTTTTTCAAAAATATTTCCCATTTTATTTCTTAACACGCTACAACAAAAAGCATTACCGTCTTTATCCACGCAAGCATAATTTATACCCGCATTACATAATGATTTTTTTTCCACACAGTCGGTTATATTATTATCCTTTCCCATAAAATCATTATATAAAAAATCATTCAATATTTTAAACGGTTTATTATTGTTATCGTAACTTGTAACAACAAAATTAAATCCGTATTTATCAAATATTTTTTTATAATTTAACATCTCAGAAATTTGAGTTTTATCGTTCATATAATTTACGGAAAACTCATATCCGTAATTTTTCAATTGCAACAATTTCCCGATAAAAGTTTTAATGTCCGTATAATACGGATGAAACGAAATATTAAAAAAAATATCTTTTCTGTTTATGTTTCTATCTGACAAAAAATCAATATTTACGGATAAATTTGTTGTTATATGAAGGTTATGAATAGTCAACAAATTTTTCATTATTAAATCAATCTTCGGATACAATAACGGTTCGCCGCCAGTAATACATATTTTACATTTACCGTATTTATTATAAATATTTGTCCAAACATTCGAGATTTTATCAACACCGTAAATCTTTGCAGGCAACACTTTCGTTTTTGTACTGCAGAATTTACAATCATAATTACAATATAACCAAATATCCCAAGCGATTGTTTTCATTTTAATTTTTCACAATAAAAACGGTTTAATTTTTCGGCTATGGTTTTCCAATTGTAGTTTTCTTCTACAATTTTTCTGCCATATCCCGATAAACTTGCATATAAATCGTTATTTTGAAGCAGTTTAACAACATTATTTGCAAACACCTCGGTATCATCTGATACTAACGCATATTTTTCTGCAAAACAATCTATACCTCTGACAGCTTCTTTACTTGCAACTACCGGAACGCCCATTGCCATAGCTTCCAAAACTTTCCCCTTAATTCCGCCGCCTAATCTTACAGGCGCAACGAAAATGTTAGGTCTTTTTAAAAATTTTCTGATATCTTCGACTTCTCCCGTAACTATTATATTGTCACTTTTTAAACTTTCCACCGCTTTTGTAAGTCCCGACCCTACCACGTATAACTTTATATTCGATTTTTTTTCAACTATTTTCGGAAAAATTTTATTAACGAAATAAACTATTGCGTCCGTATTCGGATAATGTTTATAATGTCCTACAAAAACCAAACTTTTTTCTTCCGTATCATTATATACGTTGGGTACATAAAAATCCGTATCTACTCCCGTAGGGATAATTGTTGCTTTAACACTTTTATTCAAATTCTCTATCAACTTTTTATCTCTCTGTGTAAGAACTATAACAGAATGAAAATAGTCCAAAATTTTCTTCTCATACCGAACTAATTTTTTCCACTCAAAAAATCTTTCGTTGTCACCTAAATCTCTGTCATGAAAAGATTGATTAAAGTCAAGCAGTCCCATATCGTGCTCCGTATAAAAGACAGGGACTCTGGAAATATGTTTTACATATTGTGTCATAATTAAAAAGTCCAGTTGAACTATATCAGGGTTAACCTTTTTTAACACCTGCTCAAGTTTATCTATCATTGCTTGCGTATAAAAAAAGCTGACACATCTTGGGATATCTTCTCCGATTATTCTCTTTTCCTCTTCTCTTATAACAGGAAAAACACCACTGCAAAACTCTTCGGCTAACGAAACACAAGATTTATCGGCACCAGGTTCTATATAAGCCAACAAATATATCTCATTATCTTTTGATAAATGTTTAATTAAATTATACAGTCTTACTTTTCCACCGTCCCTTGCGGGAAAAGGAAAATACGGCGAAATAATCAATATTCTTTTCATTATATTACCTTTATAAATCAATAAAAAATCAGTTCTCACATAATATTTTTAGTAAGAACTGATATTATTATATTTTAAAATTATTTTATTTTCCACACTCATAACATTAAAGAAAATTTTCGTGTTTTACCGTTTTTCTCATATTGAATAAAACAGTATTAAAGCTGTCACATCTGCAAAGCAGAGGACAATCTTTAAAATCTATATTTTTAAAAACTTTTTCTCTTTGTTTCGAATGCCAAATTTCTTTTAACGTATTTTTACTCAAATCACCTATACAGTATTTTTTTATACCTCTCATATGGCAACATAAATACATTTTCTGATCTGCCGCTATAACGGTAGCAAAATTATGTCCGTAACAAATGTCATATTGCCTCACATACTTTTTTTCGGATATCATTTTATATTTATGAACGGAACTTACAACGGAAAAATTTTTATTCGAATATTTGTAAGCTTCTTTAATACTATCAATAACAAAATCCTGACTTTTAGCATTAAACTCTTTTTCTATATACCTTTTTAATAACGGTCTGTACTGCGCATAATCTACTCCGAGTTTTGAAGAAAGTTTTGCAAAATCCAATATTTCTTTTTCGGTTTTATCGTAAGTTAAAAAGCCCACACCTATAGTTATATCGCTTTTTTGTTTTTTCTTTTCTTTTACCAATAACTTTATATTTGAGACTACAGATTCAAAAATATTTGAATTCATACAATGAGTTTTCAAATAAGTTTCTTTTGTAGCCGCATCCAAACTTATTCTTATCCAAACACAACTTTCAACTATATCTTTTACATTATCTTTATTTAACAGTATACCGTTAGTTATAAAGCCTACATCAAGCCCAATTTTTTTGGCATATTTTACGGCATTTACCGTATCCTTGTTACACAGTGGGTCCCCGCCGCCCGTAAAAGTTACGGCTTTGCCTCCGAACTTTTTTATCTGACTTAAAATATTTTTTGCTCTTGATATATTTATACTTACCTGATACTCTTTTTGTTCATAAAAACCGAAACAAAAATGACATTTTGAATTACAAACGTTGGTCATATCCAATTCGTAAGTAATCGGTCGAGAAAAATTTTTCTGCTGCCATTCGTTTATTCTGTTTATATGTTTGAGTATTTTTGAAGAAGAAAATTGATTGAGTTCCATTTTTCGTTAAAAGCTGTTGTTGTTATATTTTATCGCATACCGTCAGGAAGTTTTTCCATTATTTCCAACATGTTTCTTGTCCACTTATCTATCAACAATTCTATATTTTTTCTTCTCAAATCTGAATAGTTCATATTATTTGAAGAATATCCCTTACCGCCTATATGAAAAATAAACGTATCCGTAGCTATAACTATATCGTATTTTTCATGTTTTATTCTCATACAGTAATCGTAATCTTCGTATCCGCCGGGACCGAACATTTCATCAAGCACACCCACTTTAAACAAAACTTCTCTTTTTATAAGCATACAAAAACCGATAACTCTCGAAACAGATATCCATTTCCCGGCATTTCCGGTTAACACGGTTTTTGAAAATTCTTGAATTTCGTCATCGTCTTCTTCGGTTCCTGAAAAAGTTACGACTTGTCTGCCGGAAGCATGGTTTGTACACGGCACAACCATACCTATTTTATTATCACTCTCGGCAACTTGCACCATTCTTGACAACCATCCGTCAGTCAAAATAACGTCATTATTTAAAAGCAAAACATACTCACCCTCAGCTATTTCTATACCTTGATTGTTTGCACAAGCAAAACCTAAATTTTCTTCGTTATATATCGTTTTTATATTCGTATTTTTATATTCCGTTTTTAAATTTTCCAAATACGTTTTTGTATCGTCTTTTGAACCGTTGTCGACAAAAATCAACTCGAAATTTACGTCTGCAGTATGTTTAAACAACGATTCGACACAAATTTTCGTATCGTCCAGCTGATTATACGTCAACATAACTATACTGACCAAAAAATTTTCTTTTTTTGCAAATACGACACCTGCTTGTAAAACTTCATCGTAACTGCTGACCGAAATTTTGGAATCTCTATTTAAAATCAAGACCTTTTCTTCTTTATTTGCAACGATAACCGAATCTGCCAGCTTACAATTTGAAATCTCCATTGAACAAGTTTTTTCCAGCAACTGATAAACATTGTCATAAAAATCTTTTTCTTTTTTTTCATATAATTTTAAATTTGTAATCTGAGGATTGAATAAAACTATTTTTGTAGCCTGACTTAAAGACTTTAAAGCTCTTATCAACGTATAATCCGATAATATTCCGGGAGCATAAAAAACAACGATTTTAGGGAATTTTTTCAATAAAATAGTTTTAAAACTTTCAAGACAATCGTAATCGCTGTAAAAAGTTTCATATTTTTTTATTATTTTATTTATGATTGACTGTTCTTTTTCGGTTATTTTATCTTTAAAACTGCTTGGAACGATTAACAATTCTTCTGTCATTATAAGCTCCTATTAGAATCGGGAAGGCGGGATTTGAACCCGCGACCTCCTGCTCCCAAAGCAGGCGCGATAGCCAGCTACGCTACTTCCCGGAAATTGCAAAACGTTTAAAGATAGAAATCTTTATTTTCCGAGATTATACAAAAAATTTATTTTTTTGACAACAGACAAAAGATTAGATACAAGGAACCGGTAGAATAGCGATGGCCAGTGTTTACAAGTACTCAAATGACAAAACAAAATCACAGAATGTAAAGACAGAAATTTTAGGCGAAACTAAAAAACATACAAATATTTTTCAAAAAGCGAAAAAACAAGATATACTGAAAGTTTTGTTAGTAAACTGAAGGAATTCCGAGCCGCTGTATGCAAGAATAGAAATTGTAATGGCGGAAAAAACTTCACCATAAAAATGTGACGCCATAAAAAAACAGAATAGATTTTAGGTGAAAAGAAGAAACGCAAGAACGATGTGTATGTCTTATCATACTCAAGCTCTTGCGTTTCAAAATTGCAGCCAAAATACTTCTGTTTTTTTGTATTAATGTAGCTTTATTTAATTTATTAATACATCGGAGGCATTCCGCCGCCCATCGGAGGCATTGCCGGAGTATCTTTCTTTTCCGGTATATCCGTTACAAGCGCTTCGGTCGTAAGTATCAAACCTGCAATTGAAGCGGCATTTTGTAACGCCGTTCTTGTAACTTTTGCCGGATCAACGATACCTGCTTTTATCATATCTACATATTCGTCGCTGTCCGCATTATATCCGTAGGAAGCGTCTTTTTTGTTTTTAATCTTATCGACGATTATTGAAGATTCGATTCCAGCATTTTCAATAATTTGTCTTATAGGACCTTCCAACGATTTTTTTACTATGCTTATGCCGGTTTGTTCATCGGCATCGGCACCTTTTAAAGTTTCAAGTACGGCTTGCGCTTTCAAAAGAGCTACTCCGCCGCCGGCAACAATACCTTCTTCAACACCGGCTCTTGTTGCATTCATTGCATCTTCAACTTTAAATTTCTTTGCTTTCATTTCGGCTTCGGTTGCCGCACCTACGTTAATAACGGCTACTCCGCCTACAAGTTTTGCAAGTCTTTCCTGCAATTTTTCTTTATCGTAATCGGATTTTGTTTCTTCAATTTGTTTTCTAATTTGCGAAATTCTCTGTTCAATTTCTTCTTTTTTACCGGATCCGGAAACGATTGTAGTATTTTCTTTATCTACTACAACTCTTTTTGCCTGACCGAGCATATCAATCGTTGCAGCATCAAGTTTCAAACCCGTTTCTTCGGAAATTACCGTTCCTCCGGTAAGTATTGCAATATCCTGTAACATTTCTTTTCTTCTGTCGCCGAATCCCGGGGCTTTAACGGCTACCACTTTTAAAGTTCCTCTTATTTTGTTAACAACCAAAGTTGCCAACGCTTCTCCTTCAATATCTTCGGCAATTATAATAAAGCCTTTCCCGGTTTGAACTACCTTTTCAAGTAAAGGAAGAATTTCCTGCATTGAAGAGATTTTTTTATCGGTAATTATTATGTAAGGATCTTCCAAAACAGCTTCCATTCTTTCGGCATCGGTAACAAAGTAAGGAGATGTGTATCCTCTGTCAAACTGCATACCTTCAACAACGTCCAACGTCGTATCTGCAGATTTCCCTTCTTCAACGGTAATAACGCCGTCTTTACCTACTTTATC
The DNA here is from genome assembly GCA_045586665.1 of Endomicrobiaceae bacterium. Lineage (GTDB taxonomy): Bacteria > Elusimicrobiota > Endomicrobiia > Endomicrobiales > Endomicrobiaceae > Ruminimicrobiellum. The sequence continues at coordinate 8,117 of JAZNAT010000032.1, forward strand.
CATAGCGTTTGCTATTAAATCACCGATTTCTTTATCGTTTGCCGAAATTGAAGCTATTTGTGCAATTTCTTCTTTGGAATTTACTTTTTTTGCAACTTTTTTAATTTCTTCAATAACGGTGTTAACGGCTTTATCTATACCTATTTTAATGTGATTTGCATTTGCACCTGCAGTTATGTTTCTCAACCCTTCGCTAATCATAGTTTGAGCAAGAACCGTTGCAGTAGTCGTTCCGTCACCTGCAATGTCGTTAGTTTTTGAAGCAACTTCTTTTACAAGCTGTGCACCCATATTTTCAAAAGGATCTTCAAGCTCGATTTCTTTTGCTATTGTTACACCGTCGTTTGTTACTGTCGGAGAACCGAACTTTTTATCCAATACTACATATCTTCCTTTAGGTCCGAGTGTTACTTTTACCGCATTTGCAAGTTTATCTACACCGTCTTTCATAGCTTTTCTTGCATCATCGGTATATTTTAATTGTTTAGCCATTTTATTTATCTCCTTTTATTAGTTTATTACAACAATCTATAAATCAAAGTGTCCTATGAACAAATTTTTAGTTTTTTTATTGGAGGCTGTCTTTAAATTTCTGCTCCGCAAAATTCATTATTCCAAAATACCTAAAACGTCGTCTTGAGACATTATCAAATAATCAACATTGTCTATTTTTACTTCCGTACCGGAATACTTTCCGTACAAAACCTTGTCTCCTACTTTTACGTCCATCGATATAACCTTACCGTCTTTACCGATTTTGCCGTTACCTGCGGCAACAACAGTTCCTTCCTGCGGCTTTTCTTTTACCGTATCGGGAATTATTATTCCGCCGATTTTCTTTTCTTTCGGTTCTTCGGCTTTAACCAAAATTCTGTCACCTAATGGTCTGAGTTTCATCTTTTTCTCCTCCTGAAAATTTATATTTTTACGACTTAAAATATAACATTTTTTTTAAATCTATTTTAGCACTCTCATTTAATAATTGCTAATTATATAACAAGTTTTTATTTTTGTCAATAGCTTAACTTTTCTAAACTATACTTTTAAATATTGACAAGTAAAAATATAAAAATGTAAAATATTTTTCAATAAAACTATAATATTTTAATTAACACTGAATAATTCAAGAAAGCAAGGACGCTTTCTAAAAAAGCTTTTATGAAGAAGCAAAAAATGAATTATTCAGTTTTTTGTGGAAAAAACAAATTATATAAGGAGCAAAAAATGAATGCTTATGTAGAAAAAGTGTTGAAAGAAGTAGAACAAAGAAATCAGGGCGAAGCTTTGTTCTTACAAGCGGTAAAAGAAGTTTTGGAATCCATCAGCCCGGTAATTGAAAAACATAAAGAATATCAAGATGCAAGTATTCTTGAAAGAATTTGTGAACCGGAAAGACAAATTATTTTCAGAGTTCCTTGGCAGGACGATAAAGGTGTTTTTCATGTAAACAGAGGTTTTAGAGTACAATTCAATTCCGCTCTCGGACCTTACAAAGGCGGACTCAGACTTCATCCTTCTGTAAATTTAAGTACAATCAAATTTTTGGGATTTGAACAGATTTTCAAAAACTCATTAACCGGTTTAATGATGGGCGGAGGAAAAGGCGGTTCTGACTTTGACCCTAAAGGTAAATCGGATAACGAAGTTATGAGATTTTGCCAAAGTTTCATGACGGAACTTTGCAAATATATAGATGCAGATACAGACGTTCCTGCAGGAGATATCGGAACAGGTGCAAGAGAAATCGGTTATATGTTCGGTCAATATAAAAGAATAAGGAACGTGTTCCACGGAGTTTTAACCGGTAAAGGTTTGACTTATGGAGGTTCACTTGCAAGAACACAAGCAACCGGTTACGGTGTTGTTTATTTCTGTAACGAAATGCTAAAAGATAAAAAGACATCGTTTGAAGGTAAAACTGTTGTAGTTTCAGGTTCCGGAAACGTTGCTATATATGCAGTAGAAAAAGCTCAAAGTTTTGGAGCAAAAGTAGTCGCAATGTCCGATTCCAACGGATACATTTACGATAAAGAAGGTATAGATTTATCTATAGTAAAACAAATAAAAGAAGTTGAAAGAAAAAGAATAAAAGAATATGCCGATAGAAAGAAAGGTGCAGTTTACACGGAAGGTTGCAAAGGTATTTGGACAATTAAATGTGATATAGCGTTACCTTGCGCGACACAAAACGAACTTGACGGTGAATCTGCAAAAACGTTACTTAAAAACGGTGTAATTGCAGTTGCCGAAGGTGCAAATATGCCTTCAACTCCTGAAGCTGTAGAAGCGTTTATAAATGCAAAAATATCTTATGCCCCGGGAAAAGCATCCAATGCTGGCGGTGTAGCAACCTCAGGACTTGAAATGGCACAAAATTCTCAAAGACTTTCTTGGACATTTGAAGAAGTGGTTAACAAACTTCATCAAATTATGATAAACATTCATAAAAATGCCAAAGAAGCTGCCGAAGAATACGGCACACCGGGCAATTTGGTTAACGGTGCAAACATCGCAGGTTTCAAAAAAGTTGCAATGGCAATGTTAGCTCACGGACTTATATAAGTAAAATAAAAAGAATAAAAAAAGAAAGGTGAAAATTTTCACCTTTCTTTTTTTTGGGGATATTAAAACTGACTGTCAGAAAGTATCTTCTCTTTTTTCGCTACAGGAACAGTTTATTCATTTTTTGATTGTTTACAGTTTTGATTTGTTTGCAGCGATAATGAAAAATTGCTTCATTTCACTCGGCAATTGACAAAAAAAATACTTTTATGGGTATAAAGGTTTAAAACTTGTTTAGTTTTAAAGTCGTGTTCCAATCTGCTTTTTTGACGAAGAAAAATGGTTGCATAAATGTTTTATAGGACAGATTTGACATCTAGGACGTCTTGCTATACAAACTCGTCTGCCTAACGTTTGTATTAAAAAAGAAATGTTTTTCCAATATTTTTCAGGTATTATCTTCATTAAATCCTGTTCGATTTTTTTCGGGTCGGAATTCTTTGAAAGACCTATCAAATTGGAAAGTCTTATAACATGCGTATCTACGGCAATACCTACATGGATTCCGTAACCGCTGCCAAGAACAATATTTGCCGTTTTTCTTGCAACGCCTTTTAACGTTATAAGCTCTTCCATAGTTTTCGGTACAACACCGTTAAATCTGTTTATTATAACGTTTGCCGTATCAATAATGTTTTTAGCTTTATTTCTGTAAAATCCGGTAGATTTTATATCCTGTTCAAATTCTTTTAAATCGGCGTTTGCATAATCTTGAACAGTCTTATACTTTTTAAACAATATCGAAGTAACTATATTTACTCTTTTATCGGTACATTGTGCAGAAAGTATGGTTGCAACCATAAGTTCAAAAACGTTTGAAAAGTTAAGCGCAATGTCTATACCTTTATATTCTTTATCAAGTATTTTTATAATTTCGTTAACTTTATCTTGTTTCATTTTTGTTAAAAAGGACTTTTTAAGTCTTTCAAAAAAATAAGCCCTCTCTTTGTAAGAAAGGACTATAAACTTTAAGTTTGTGGCGGGAACGACGGGATTTGAACCCGCGATCTCTGCCTTGACAGGGCAGTGTGTTAAACCAGGCTACACCACATTCCCAACCGCAAAACTATGTTTACAGATTATACAACAATATTTATATTTTTGTCAACTTTTAATTAATCTTGAAAAAGTTTCATTTTATTCCTATCATATTAATATGAAAATTAAAAATATCTTTCCCTACATATACAATGTTTTTTACGAAAAAAGATTTCACATTCTTATAACTTGCTTTGCAATACTTTTAAACTGGGCAGGACACACTTTCGTCTATGAAAACAGTTACAGATTTTTAACTTTTGATATGGTAGGCACTTTTGTAGTCGCAATGACTCTAGGCACTGTTTGGGCATTGATTGCGGCAATCGTTACGCCGATAGTTTTGGCAAACATAACTTCGCCTCACTTTATTTATCTGGCAGTCATAAACATGACCGGCGCAATTGTTTGGGGTTGGCTTGCAGAAACAGGCAACCTTATACTTTTTAAGACCAAAAGCAAAAACAAAAACGATATTAAACAAACGCTCTTTATTGCTGCAAGATTTATTTTGTTTGCTTCAATAGCCGCAGGACTTATCGTTTCCGTACCGTCGTCAATAATAAAAAACGTAATCTTTCAGGACGCTATTTTTAAGCAACCTTATTCCATATATTTTACGGAAATTTTCAGAAATATTTTTTCAATAGAAAATTCCAACATCATGTCAATTATCGCAAATTATGTTGCCGAAACTTTTATAGAAATACCCAACATAATAATTACCGTGTTTATTGGTTCAATAATTTCCATGACGATACTCAAATACAACATTTTAATGTTCACCCAACATTATGAACACAAAATAAAAAGCAACAATATTTCGTGGTTTAATGTATGTATGTCAAACATTTCCGTTGTAGAATTTATAATTTTTATGATTTCAGCCTACATTTACATTTCGACCGTAAAAGCCGTTTCAAACAGTATTTTAACCACTATCATGACCGATATTTCCATAAACTCCGTTCAAGGATTTATCTTTTTGGAAATGATTTCAATACCGTTAATCATAATAATTCTTTTACTTTTTTTAAAAACGATTCTGCCCGATATAAAAAACAAAACCGTATCGAATATGAACTATTTAAAAAGAAATATTCTCAACAAAAAAGAGTTCGACTCCGACATAACAAAATTCATATTCGTTCTTTTTACCTTATCTGCCGTCATAGTTTTCATATACTTATCAATTATAATACATCTTACCGGCATAACTCCGATAAAATATTATCAGGCTAATTCTCTGTCTCCGGCAAACGTAAGCAACTTTTTATGGCTTATAATTTTGATAGTAACTTTTATTCTTATAGATAAACATAACAACACTTTAACAAGAGACATAACTCTTGAAAACGAACTTATAAAAAAACAAACCATATACGAAATTGCCGACTCGTTTGACACTCAAAGACAAAAACTTCAAGCACTTGAACTTAACTGGTCACGCGACACCGTAGAACTTTTAAGAAGCAGCCGCCACGACTTAATAAACGAACTGGAAAAATCAAAAACCGGTCTTAACGACTTGTTATCGGAAATTTACGAAAAAATAGTAGGTCCTTACAAAGACGCCATTTTAGAAAACCAAAAAAATACGAGAGAACATATTGAAGAGCTCGGAACCGGCAAACTGTCCAAAAAAACTATAACCTATATTCAAGAAAATATTATAAATCAAACGGAATTTTATAACTCCAAACTTAAACCTTACATAAAAATAACCGTTGACAAATTTAATGAAAATTCAGACAATTTTTATTGTTATTCAAATAGACTTATTTTTGTAGCTATAAACAACGTTTTAAACAACTCAATTTTTGCTTTGCAAAAGTTACTGCTTGACGATAATTTCGTTGCAAAACTCAACATATCTTTAAAACTTTCTTCCGACACTAAAAATTTGGTCATATCAATTATCGACAACGCCGGCGGTGTTGAAGAAAATAAACTGCAAAAACTTTATAAAGAGCAGGTTGAAAGTTCAAAAGGTAAAAGACTAGGAGAAGGAACAATCCATTCGGCATACTTTATCGCAATACTTAACGGCAAAATAAACGCTTTAAACGTTAAAGATAAAAACTATACCGGGCTTAAAACCGACATCTTACTGCCCGTATATAAGATTTAAAGGAGTACAAAATGGAAAAGAAAATTATCGCTTTGACCGACGATGACACCAATGTAAGAAACGCACTTGAGAGAACAATTTTAAAACATTTTGAAAATACGGAAATAAAACAGTTTTCTTCAACTCTTGAACTTAAAAAATTCATATTAAACAACCCTAACTTACTTGATTTGTTAATTCTTGACATACATTTCGGCATAGGGGAAACCGGAATCGATATTCTTCCTTACATAAAACAAACCGCACCGCATTTGCAGGTTATACTGTTATCCGCAATGGAAAAAACTTACGGACAGTCAGTAACCGACGTTGCAGGCGACATGATTTTCGATTTTATGTCAAAACCTGTTACCGAAACCGAACTTATTATAAAGATAAAAAAAGCCTTTAATTCGCAAAAAGATTCTTTGAACAAAACCGTACAGGATTTACAGACTCAAAACAATCTTTTAACTTCCATTCTTGATAATAAACAGCAAGCGCACAACGGTGCGGGAAGAATGTTCGAACAAGAAATTTTTGAAAAATTATTGAAATTTAATAAAGCCATCATGCAAAACGAGTTTTCTCCTAAAAAAAACGTCACAATTTACGGTCAGGAAATAGACGTTATTGCATTTACCAACCCGCCGTTACCGTTTTGCATTTTGATTTTTGAAACAAAATATTTTCCTAATGCAAAACTTATAGGCAGCGCAAACGAGGACACAAAAATAATTATTGACGACAAAGAAATATTATCCGAAAAAAGAAGAAATCTTTTCGAACAGTCCGACAATCAATTTAAACAGGTAAGCAAACGTATTGAAAAAATTTTAAAAGAAAACAATTTTAACGACAGAAATGAAATTTATAGACCGTTTATACAAACTTTCGTAGTATTTACCGACTCCACCGACATATCGGGATTAAATTACACAAACTCCAACAAATACACAAGATTTTTAAGAGCCAAAGAGTTAACCGCCGACATGATAATAAAAAGTGTCTTTTCGCTTCCGAAAAGAACCGTAAGTGAAGATGTTAAAAATTTGATACTTAATAATTTAACTAAATAAAACTACAATTTGTAATTTATTATCTTTTAAAATTTTTATTTTTAAAACACAATTAAAACCGTCTATGAGCGAACTTTTTAAAACAAAAAACTTATGCACCCTTAAAAGTTTTTTCCCATAGAGCAACACGTCCCTGTCCGAATAAAATTCGTTACATTAGGTTATTAGAATTTTGTGTCGTAGTTGTGCGGATTGCCGGCTCACTTTGTAAGACCCGGTCAACCGAAGTTGACCTTTGGCTTTAAAAATTGGAGCAAATGGTTTTAGTATTAAAAAACAAGAAATTTTAAAAGTTAGTTTGAATTATCAATTAAATTTGATTACCACAAAAATTTTAGAGGGTCAAGGCTTACGCCGTTTTTCTTAACTGTAAAATGCAAGTGTGGACCTGTCGCTCTTCCGGTAGAACCGCTTTTAGCAATAATCTGTCCCATTTTCACTTTTTGTCCGACACGTACAAGAATTTTTGATAAATGCCCGTAATGGGTAATATAACCGTTTTTATGGTCTATAAAAACAGCAGTTCCGTAATGTCCGACATCGGTACTAGCAAGTATCACTACTCCGTCGGCTGCTGCTGCAACCAAAGAACCCGTTTTAACGGCAATATCTATTCCGCCGTGTTTGCTGATTTTACCGGTTATGGGATGACGCCTTGTTCCGAACGGACTGGAAAGTCTTCCTGCAAGAGGTGACCTGAACAAATCTCTTAAAGCGTACTTTTCCTGCATACTTTCATTAAGGGTATCTATCACCGGTCTTTTACCGGGGATAAAAATATATTGTGCGTCCGATAACTCTTTTACGGCAAAGTTCGTATTTTTTAAGACGGTTTCGTCAATATCGTATTTTTCCGCAACAGATTCCCAACTGTCGTTCTCGCTTACCGGATGAAGACTTCCTCCGGTTGTCGGTAACAATAATTTTTCGTTTATGCTTACGTTATACGTTTTCATCTGAGGATTGCAGCCTATAACGGTGTGTACGGAATATCCGTGTTTTTTTGCAATCGACCAAAGATTTTCTCTCGGTTTTACTTTATGTATATAAAATTTAACGCCTTTTGTTCTGGTAAGAAGATACTTCATTCTTGATTCGACGTTTGATATAAGCTCTTGCCTGTCATATTGCGGCAAATTTATCACCAAAGCCGACTGCATATTAGCCTGTGCTATTGCATGTACTTTAGAATTTATAACAAAATAAAAAATAAACAAACATATAGTAAATATCGTCCACCTGAAAATTATGTTCTTCATTTTATCTCTCTATTGCAATTTTCCCTTTTAATTTTTTACCGTCACCGGTTTTTATATGGTATATGTATATGCCGGAAGCAACGTCGTTACCGCCGTTGTTTTTGGCGTTCCAAACAAAAACGTCGGAATCAGAAAGCGTTTTTTCAAAAACTTTTTCTCCTGCGACATTAAATATTTTTATGTTCACATTTTCGCCTAACCCTGCAAAAGTAATTCCCTCAGCGTCATATTTGCTTCCGCTTGCCGGTTTGTAAGGAACCGGATATACGGAAAATTTTCTCACTGGCACATATTTTATCAAAGTTGAACTTAAATGAAAAGATTTTGCCGGCACAAGCAAATAGCCCAAATGTTCACCCGAAGAATCGTAAAAGTTAACATTTTTGGAAAGTTTTTCAAAATTGTATGCACAATAAGTAACGGTTCCATCTTCCTTTTTCAAAACCATATAGCTCGGCACGTCGGCAGTATAAGTAAACACTGGAGTACCGTACTTGTTAAAGAAATTTATGAAATGGTAAGTGAAACTTTTTGAACTTCCTTCTTCGGCCGAAGTTGAAATATAATCGTTAAATCTTGTCAGAGCTTTTGACGGATCGTATAACGCGGCAAGTCTTGCCCAAATGTCGTACCATTGCGACGGAACGGAACCCGCTTCGCTTAAAGAGGCATTATAAAATTCTTCTATATAGTTTCTGTCATAAGCCAAATATGTCATTGCGGGGGTTAAAGGTAAAATTTGTATTCCTTTTATTGTCTGAGGAACTTTAGGTGTAAAATGTAAATCATAATTTATAAGTCCACCCCATAAAATACCTATGGAGTTATGGTTATAAGGATTTTTTAAAATATCGCCGTTTATGTCAAAATAGTACTGTTTTATCGCTTCATATTCGTTACAATATAAATATACTCCCAACTTTTTATAATTTTCGTTATTGGTTGCAAGCCCCCACAAATATATCGCGCTCCATGCATTCATTGCTTCCGAGGACGATTCCTGATCTTGCCCCCTGTCGTCCGCCCCGCCCATTCCGTTTGCCCAGCTGTGCGACTCATAAAAATCAAAACTTCTCATATACGGGAAAAAATCATCATTTCTATCGGTATTTGCAATATCTTTTATTAAAAGGTCGACCATACCGCCGTAATCTCTCGCAAAAGTTTCATCATACATTGCAAGTATTGCGGCACTATAAATAAAATATCCGTAATGGAAATTGTGGTCGCTATAATTTTGCGAACCGTAACTTACATTTACACCTATCAGTCCGCCCCAAGTACCGTCATAAGCAAAATATTTGGAAGTTTTCCCCGTTCTATACGTAAACCAATCGGACAATAACTCTTTTAACTTACCTATAATATCATTTTTTACAGCATCGTCACTTAAGTTATCGGCTACAGGCAACATATTTGCAAGTTTTGCTATAACTTTACCGCCGTGATATGTATTAGTAGGAACGGTTGAGGCAGTTGTTGCAGAATTATCGATATTTAAGTATTCCGACAATGTTGCTTTTATACCGGCCAAATCTTTTTCATTATACTGAAAAAACGGGACTATTCCGTAAAATGAAGTTTTAGTAGTAAAACCGCTGCCTTTTGCAAGCTTTAACGTTCCTCTTAACGTATCAAAAGTTTTGTTTTCAACATAATCAACAGAAGAACTTAAATTGTTATACTGGTGAGGCAACAAACAAAACAATGTACCATCCTGTTGGTCTTCAATATCGGTTCTCTTTTTTGTCGTTGTAATGGAAAACATTGTTTTTGAAGAATAATCGGAAGAAGAAACTTCCCAATCGACTTTCGTATCGGTAATAAAATTATACGCATATTTATAATATAGTTCCAAATCGTCAATTGCTTCCGTAATATTTGACGACGGAAGCAACCCTATAGAAAAATATCTTTTATCACTTTCGTTCGGAAGAACTATAAAAATTCTGTTATAATTATCTCCCCATGAACGCTGTTTAAAAGATGTCCCTTCGGGAACGAATATTCCGTAAAAAACACTCCTTCCGTCGTTAAATCTCGTTTCCAAAATTATTCTGTCGCTGTTACCGGTATCTATATCCAACGCATAGCCTATCGGTTCGCTACTTGACGGCTTATATAAATATATTCTGCCGGAACTTTCCCAACTGTAAGGAAACTCTATTGCTGGATAAGTAACGTCGTCATACTCGAAAAAAGAAAATACCGAACCTTGCGTTACGGTCGCTTTCATCCAATTTGTCGCTTTTTCCCATTTTATCGTAGCCAAAAAATCGGAATATCCGTCAAGCTTTGCCGAATCAAAATCTATATATACGCCGTTAGCAATCGAACTGTATCCTGAAATTTTTATATTGTTAGGATAAGCGTAAGCACTGCCGTCATACCCGTAAGTAATACTGTTTGCCGAATACTGCACTTTAGGATAACCGATTACAATACCTTTGCTTTGTCCGGAGTTGGGATTACACATAAAATTTTGCGGATACGTATACATTTTTAAGGAATATGCGTGATAACCGTTGTATAAAACCGATGTAAACCATTTGTTTGTAGGTAAAGGGGCGGATACGTTTGACGTTTTATGTATTGTTGTAGGAGGAGTTGCTCCGTAAGGAAGACCGCCAGTGTCGGGTTTTATTGAAGCTTGTCCGCCGGGGTTAGGTACGGCAAAACAAATTGTGCAAGAAACAACTACAAACGTCATTACCGAAAAAAGCTTTTTTATCATATTCCGTTATTATCATACTTGCAGTCTCTGGGAGTAATCGCAATTTTAAAATTATATATGCTTTAAACCATATATGAATATTATACTAAAATAAAAAATAAATAAAAATATTACAATTTTTTTTATAAAACCGGGATTGACAAAAACAAATTTTTACCGCTAGTTATCTTTCTATTGCAAGTTTGCCTTTAACTTTTTTACCGTCGGAAGTTTTTATGTAGTATATATATATGCCGGAAGCGATGTTGCTGCCCGCATTGTTTTTTGCGTCCCAAACGAACAATTCGTTTGAATCGGAAACCGTTTTTTCGAAAACTTTTTCTCCTGCAATATTGAATATTTTTATGTTCGTACCGTCTTTAACTCCGTCAAAATATATTCCGTCACCGCCGTATTTGCCGCCGCTGTTAGGCTTAAACGGAACGGGATATACCGAAATTTTTTCACTCGTCGTATTTCCCGATAACTTTTGAGTTGACGCAAAAGATTTTGATGGAACGGTCAAATATCCTTTATCTTCGCCGTTTAAATAGAAATGAATGTTTTTAGAAGCGTTTTCACAGTTATAAGCGCAAAAAGTTTTCGTTCCGTTATTATCAAGTACCATATAACTGGGAACGTCTGCCTTATAATTGAACACCGGCGTCCCGTAACTTTTAAAGAAGTTTATAAAGTGGTACGTAAAACTTTTTGAACTTCCTTCTTCGGCCGAAACCGTTTCCGAATTATTATCAAAGTTTGTCAATGCCGTTGAAGGATCGTATAACGCAACAAGCCTTGCCCAAATGTCATACCAGCATTTAGTATCTGAGTTAGGTTCGGTAAGAGAAGGTTGATAAAAATTTTTTTCTATATAATCTTTATCATAAGCAAGATATGTCATAGACGGAGTTAACGGGAAAATCTGCATGCCTTTTATTTTTTGCGGTCTTTTAGGATATATTATTGTTCCATCATCATCTCTATCATCAAAATGTAAATCATAATTAGATAGACCGCCCCACAAAATACCTACAGATTTATAAGCATACGGAGATTTCAATATATCTCCGTTTATATTAAAATAATAATGTTTTATCGCTTCATACTCATTGGAATACAAATAAATACCTAACTTTTTATACTCTTCATTATTTGTTGCAAGTCCCCACAAATATATTGCACTCCACGCATTCATTGCTTCCGATGAAGATTCTTGATCTATTCCGGTATCCGATCCTCCGCCCATTCCGTTTGCCCAGCTGTGTGACTCATAAAAATCGAAACATCTCATATAAGGGAAACTCTCGTCGGTTCTGACGGAATTTGCAATATCTTTTATTAAGAGTTCTACCATTTCTTTATAATTATTTTTAAAATCTTCGTCATACATAGCAAGTATTGCCGCAGTATAAATAAAATAACCGTAATGAAAATGATGGTCGTTATATTGCTCAGATCCGTAAGAGTTGGTCATACCGATTAATCCGCCCCAAGTACTGTCATAAGCAAAATATTTGGAAGTTTTAGCAGAAGAATAATTAAACCAATCTTCTAGCAAATTTTTCAATTTAATAATGATACTGTTTTTTATAACGGTATTGTTTAAATTATCGGCAACTGGCAGCATATTTGCAAGTTTTGCCAAAACTTTGCCGCCATGATACGTATTTTTAGGGACATCGGCTATCGTCGTTGAATTATTATCGGTTTTCAAATAACCGTTATCACCCTCCAATTTACTTCTTATGTTTTTTAACTCTTTTTCGTTATACTGAAAAAACGGAACTATTCCGTAAAACGAAGTTTGGGTAGAAAACCCGTTACCTTTTGCCAGATTTAACGTTCCTCTTAACGTATCAAAAGTTTTGTTTTCAAAAACATTATTTTGCGAAGAACTCAAATTATTATATTGATGTGGCAATAAACAAAAAAGTGTCCCGTCCTGCCGGTCTTCAATATCCGTTCTTTTCGGTTCCGCCACAAAAGTAAATGTAGTTTTTGAAGAATAATCGGAAGTAACTTCCCACTCAACACTTGTATCGGTAACAAAATTATATGCATATTTATAGTATAAAGCCAAATCGTCTTTTGCCCCTTCAATATTTGAAGACGGCAATAATCCGACCGAAAAATATTTTTCTCCGGACGGTAGTTCCAGAAATATTCTTTTAAATTCCAAACCCTCGGTTGCAACATCGTCATCAGTCTGTTTGAAAACCGTGCCCGTAGGGACGAAAACTCCATAAAAAACGCTTCTTTCGGTACTTGTATTTTCATCGAATCTCGTTTCCAAAATTATTCTATCGCTGTTATCAGTATCCAAAGTTGTAGCACTGTCAACAGGAGTCCCGTCATGTTTATACAAAAAAACTTTACCGTAATAGTTTTTATCCGTCTTGTTATCCAATTTATATGCAAACTCTATTGCAGGATAAGTGTTTTCGTTATATTCAAAATAAGAAAAAACAAAACCTTGTCCTATTGTTGTTTTCATAGAATATAAAACGTTTCCCCATGTTTTTTCCCATTTTACCGTTGCGGAAAAATCCGAAAAAGATTCCAATTTAATATCGTTATCCACATCAAACGGTATAAAATCGCTGCCGGATATCGAACGGTATCCCGAAACTTTTATATTAAACGGATAATAACCGTTTGAAGGAAGAAGATTGCCGAAAGAAATTTCTTTCCCGGAAGAAGCATATTTAATTTGCGGATAAGATATCATTAATCCTCTGCTATATTTATATGCCCACGTAGCACCGTCATAATCATCAATTCCGGAATAACATCTAAATACTTGAGGCAACGTATACATTCTTAATGAATATTGTCCGCCATAAGGATTATTAATAATAGAATTAAACCACTTGTTTGTCGGTAAAGGTTTTTGTAAACCTGAAGCGGCGGCTCTTGGCGACGGCACCGCTACGGGGACGATGTAACTTATTACGGCGGGTTTAAGTTTTCCGGCATCGGGAACGGAAAAACCGAAACAGACCGTTGAAACAAAAAATGCAAAAATCGTGAATAAAAAAGTTTTTTTCATGTTGCCTTTTAAAGTTTTTTATTTTAAATTTTTTATCATATTCTTTTTTGTATCATAAGTTTGTATTCGCTGGGAGCGGTAGCAATTTTTAAATTCAAGTTATGTCTTTTTGCATACACGTTGAACTTGTGCATATCCAAAAAATGGTCAATAATAAAATATATGCCCACAATACCTACCATTATACCACAAACGCCTTCTATATCGCTTTTGTTTCTTTTTTCATATATAGGCTTGTACTGCTGATTTTTTTTCATAACTACACGCACGTCCATAAGATTTAACGCATTTTCCCCGAGATTAAGTCCTGTAAGATTTTCTCCTGAAGAATCTTCTCCTCTTTCTCTACCATTAGGCTGACTTGCATATGTGCTACAGTATCCCCATACATCAGACCATTTTATGTTTTCACCTTTTTTTAAAGAAAAATTAATATATTCCGTTCTGCTTATCCCGTCATCAATTGTGGCAACATGATAATTATCAGAAGTTTGTATACCATTTTTATTACGCCATCCATCATCTTCTATAACTGCATTTTTACCTTCATTTCCATATCTATACCTTACTTCTATGGTAATATTTTCCAAATCAACATTACCATTGTTATATAAAATATTTTGTTCAACCGAATACTTATTACCGTAATAAACATAGTCAAAATCGGAATAACCGGATTTTATTCCATAGGTGTTTTCCGAAAAATATTTATTATCCCCTATCGGATATTGGCTCCATTCCGAATGCAGTACCGTAGCATATTCTACGCTGGGTTTTGAAACGTCAACTTCTTCCTGAGAAAAACCGTCATAAGCCAAAAAACCGCCCAAAAGCGTCAACGCTATACCGTAATACAATTTTTTATAAGATTTTTTTTCTATTTCTTCGTCTGCATAAGGATCAAAAGCAAAAGAAATGTTTACGCATAAGCATAAAGTTAACACAGCCGCCAATACTTTTTTCAAATTTGTGCTCCGAAAGTTTGTTTTATAGTATCCAAAAGTTTAAATAGCTCATCGATATCAACCGGTTTTGGCAAATAACCTTTTGCGCCTTCGCTGCGCGCATTTTCTTCCGTAAAAACCGTTTCAGAACCGGTAATATAATAAACACTTACGTCCGGTTTGAGTTCTCTCAAATATTTATGAATATGGTCGCCGTCCAAATCCGGCAACATGACATCCAAAAAAACTACCGTAGGATTTTCTTTTTTGAACAATTCTATACATTGTTCACCTGTAGAAGCAACGACAACGTCAAACCCTTTCCTTTTTATAAGGTTTGCCATCGCGTCCCTTGCAAAAACTTCATCATCACATAACAAAATTTTTATCATACGTCCTAACCGAAAAACAATGATACCGATTACATTAATATTATATATTATCCTGTTTTTTTTTTAAAGCCTTTTTTATTACATATTTTATTTGTTATAATTTTAAAAATTCTTTTTAACGGAACTTTAATTTATGAAAAAATTTTTATATTTTAACGAAAAACCGATATTGGTAACAAACCCGAAAAACATATCTTACGTTACAGGAGCCGGATTTGAAGGTTTTTGGATTGTACTTTACAAAAAAAACGTTTTTGCAATAACTCCCGAAATGATAAAAGGACAGATTGAGCAACATTTAAAACGAACAGGACAAAAAAATACGAAAATTTCTATAATAAAAAAATCGTTCACGGATACGGTAACGGAAATATGCGTAAAAAACGACATAAAAGAAATAGTCGTTGATACGACGGATATAAGTTATACGTTATTCAAAAATTTAACCGAAAAATTCAATGACAATAAAATATCAGTTTTTGCCGACGATGAACTTTTTTCAAAAAAAAGAATAGTAAAGGATTCTTCCGAAATAAAAAACGTTAAAAAAGCCTGTGAGATAGTATCTCTGGTTTTTGAAACGGTTAAAAATAAAACCGTTGCCGGAATGACGGAGCTTGACCTGCATTTTGAAATAGAAAAAGAGTTTGCGACAAGACACGTAGTCCAAAGTTTTAAAACTATAGTTGCTTGCGGCGAAAATTCCGCAAATCCGCACCACGTAAGCGGCAAAAGAAAAATCCGTAAAAACGATATAGTTTTAATAGATATGGGCTGTATTTATAACGGTTACTGTTCCGACCTTACAAGAACTTTTTTTATCGGAACTCCGAAAAGAGAGTTCAAAAAAGTATGGGACATCGTAAAACTTGCTCACGATACGGCTTTAAAAAACGTTAAAGAAGGAATAAATACAAGCGATATAGACTCTTTTGCAAGAAACATCATTAAACAAAACGGGTACGGAAAAAAATTCATACATACTACCGGTCACGGAGTAGGACTTGATATTCACGAAGCGCCTACCATAGGACAAAACTCCAAACAAACGTTGCAAAGCGGTATGATTATAACGATAGAGCCGGGCATATATCTGCAAAACAAGTTCGGCGTACGTATAGAAGATACCGTCCTTGTAACAAAAAACGGTTACAAAGTTTTAACGGCAGCTACAATTTAGAAAACTGGAAGTGTAAAAGAGAAAAGATAGTTTTCAGTTTTTTTATCGCAGTCTGCCTCTAACGCTCGTAGTTAACCGAAGATAAAGAAAACTGAAAACTCTTATTTTTACAAATTATCTTTCAGTTTTTCCGTTCTCTTAATATATTTACACATCTGCACTTCTATTCTTCCAATTTGACAACTTATCGTCTTTTTAGATAAAATTTATTAAATATTCTAAAATGATTTTTAGATTATACTTTTTCAATAAACTATAGGAGAACGAAAACAAATGATATCTACAGCAGATTTTAGAAACGGTCTTGTAATTTTGGTTGATAACGAACCGTACCAGATAACGTGGTTTCAAAACCATAAACCCGGTAAAGGCGGTGCCGTAATGAGAGTAAAGTTAAGACACGTAAAAAAAGGCGGTACTATCGATAGAACTTTCAAATCCGGCGAAAGGTTTGAAGAGTTATCAGTAACAAGACACAAAAAGCAGTTTTTGTATGCTGACGGTGACAAGTACAATTTTATGGATATGAACACTTACGAACAAATCGAAGTTCCGGTAGAAAAACTTGACGGTAAAGAAAAATATTTAAAAGAAAATCAGGAAATAGATGCAATTTATTTGGAAGAAGAACTTATCGGTATAGATATGCCGTTAATAGTTGAAATGTCAATTATTGAAGCCGAGCCCGGTATAAAAGGAGACTCAGTAACAAATTTAACTAAATTTGCAAAAATCGAAACGGGCGCAGAGATAAAAGTTCCTTTATTTATCAAAGTAGGCGACAGAATAAAAGTTGATACGAGAACCGGCGAATACGTAGAAAGAATTTCACAATAAACGTTGTATGGGGTATTATGAATAATAATGAAATTAAAAAATTTTTGCAGTCAATAAGAGATACCGACATTGAAGAGCTTAAATATGAGTCCGGCGAAACTTCGATTTTTATAAAGAAAAATGAAGTTGTACAAAAAGTTGAGACTCAAAAAAAAGTCGTTACTGAAAAAAAGAATACGATCGTTCCCATAAAATCTACAATGGTCGGCACGTTTTACAATGCTCCTGCTCACGACAGACCGCCGTTCGTAGTTGAAGGAAACCACATAAAATCCGGTCAAAAAATCGGTGCTATCGAAGCAATGAAAATAATAAAAGACGTTATTGCCACTACCGAAGGTAAAATAGTAAAAATTTCCGTAAAAAACGGTCAATCCGTTGAGTACGGTCAAGAATTGTTCTTGGTTGACACGGCTAACGAAGAATAATTTTATCGGGAGATTACAAAAATGTTTAAAAAAATATTGATCGCAAACAGAGGTGAAATAGCTTGCAGAGTAATAAGAGCGGCTAGAGAACTGGGCATAAAAACGGTTGCCATACATTCGGAGCCGGATAAAGAATCAATGCATGTGACCATGGCTGATGAGTCCATTTGTGTAGGACCTGCTGCGGCAAGCGAAAGTTATTTGAATATTCCAAGTATAATATCGGCTGCCGAAATTACAGGAGCAGACGCAATTCATCCAGGCTACGGTTTTCTTTCGGAAAACACGTATTTTGCCGAAGTGTGCGAAAGCTGCGGAATATCGTTTATAGGACCTAAAAGAAGTTCCATAGAGAAAATGGGCGACAAAATTGCCGCCAGACAGCTTATGATAAAGTCAAAAGTTCCGGTAGTTCCCGGTTCGGACGGTCCTGTGTCTGCAGACGACCCTGACATATACAAACTTGCAAACAAAATAGGTTATCCCATAATAATAAAAGCTACTGCCGGCGGCGGCGGTAAAGGTATGAGAGTCGTCGTAAGCGAAGAAGCTCTTAAAAACTCCATTATTATGGCTCAAACCGAAGCAAAAGCCAACTTCGGCAACCCGGACGTTTATATGGAAAAATATATTGAAGAACCTCACCATATAGAGTTTCAAATAATGGGAGACAGTAAAGGTAATGTAGTTTATTTGCCCGAAAGAGACTGTTCAATACAGAGAAGACATCAAAAGTTGGTTGAAGAAAGCCCTTCGCCGTTCATTTCGGAAGCTTTAAGAAAAAAAATGGGAAAAGCCGCACAAAGCGCAGCCGAAGCCGTCGGTTATATAACGGTAGGAACGGTAGAGTTTCTTGTAGATAAACATATGAACTTTTATTTTATGGAAATGAATACGAGAATCCAAGTTGAACATCCCATAACGGAAATAGTTACCGGAATAGATTTGGTTAAAGAACAGATAAAACTTGCTGCCGGCGAAAAATTGTCTTTTGATTCAAACTCCATAAAAATAAAAAATCATGCTATCGAATGCAGAATAAATGCAGAAGACCCCGATAAAGATTTTATCCCGTCACCCGGTAAAATCGGCAAACTTTATCTGCCGGGAGGACCGGGAATAAGAGTTGACACTCACGTATATTCCGGTTATACTATACCGCCGTTTTACGACAGTCTTATAGCAAAAATTATAGCTTATGCTCCGACAAGAGAAGAAACCATATCTAAAATGTCAAGAGCGTTAAAAGAAGTTCAAATTGAAAATATAAAAAATACGGCATCGTTGCATGCAAAAATTATGTCTAACGAATATTTCCATAAAGGAAACATTTGTACCGACTTTTTACCGAAATACGTATTCAATAAATAGAAAATTCGGAAGATTAGAGGACTGGAAAAACAGAAGAAAAACGGAAATATAATAATAAAATTTGCATAACGAATTTTACACATTTAAATTCCAAGCATCCGTACTTCCAATTTTCTAAAGCTTCAAAAATCGGAGGAACCATGAAAAAAACCATAATATCATTGATAGAGGAAAGCATTGACGCAAAAAAGAAAATGTTAGATGAAGGTCAATTGGTATATATTCAGTCTATAGCTAACAAGATTAATGAAGCTTACCAAAACGGTAAAAAAGCAATCATTTTCGGTAACGGAGGTTCGGCATGTGACGCGTTACATTTTGCGGCGGAACTTGTCTGCAGATTTGAAAAAAACAGAAACGCGCTTCCTGCAATAGCCTTAACGGAAAACATTTCTTCAATTACGGCCATCGGTAACGATTTCGGTTACGATTACGTTTTTTCAAGACAGATCGAAGCCTTTGCAAAAAAAGGTGACATCGTTATAGCGATAACAACTTCGGGCAACTCAATAAACGTAATAAAAGCCGTTGAAAAAGCCAAAGAAATGGGACTTTTCGTTATCGGTCTTACCGGCGAAGACGGTGGACAACTGAAACTTTTATCGGATATGTGTTACAGAGCCCCTTCAAAAGTTACGGGCAGAATACAGGAGTGCCACATACTGCTTTTGCACATACTTGCAAAACTTGTTGAGGAGAAAATTTTTGCTTAACAAAAAAATATGTTCGACAAAACAAATTATAGACACAGTAAACAAACTTAAAAAAGAAAATAAAAAAATAGTTTTCACTAACGGTTGTTTTGATTTGTTGCATATAGGGCACGTAAGTCTGTTTCAAAAAGCAAAAACGTTAGGTGATATTCTTATAGTTGCAATCAATTCCGACAAATCGTTGAAAGGGTTGAAAGGTCCTAAAAGACCGCTCGTCCCGCAAACCGACAGAACAAAACTTTTGGCGTCGTTAAACTGCATAGATTACGTAACCGTTTTTAACGAACAAACTCCTTTTGAAATTTTAAGCAAATTGAAACCGGATGTATTGGTTAAAGGCGGAGATTACAAAATAAAGGATATTGTCGGAAGAGAATTTGTGAAAAAAGTTTACAGATATCCGCTTGTGGAAGGCAAATCCACAACCAATTTAATAAAACTTATTGTTGAGCGATATGGATGTATAGAGGGAAATAAACAGAAGTTGAAGAGTTGAAAATTTTTCGTAAGAACAACCTGACACAAATACTAGATTTTTTGCTTTACAAAAAATACATTAAATTATTCAATACGTGCAACAACACTTAAACGGTTCAACCATTCAACTAAAAAATCGTACAACAATTTCAGTCTGTACACATACATCCATACCTAGAAATGCAGAGCATTTTTGATGGAAAAAAAATTTATAAGAATACTTGATACTAATATAAACAGGTGTAAAGAAGGGTTGCGAGTAGTAGAAGATACTTGCAGGTTCGTTCTTTGCGACGATGTCTTATACAAAAAAATAAGAAGAGTAAGACATTTGACGTCAAAATATTTACCATCCGAATATGAAGACCTGTTAAATGCCAGAGACAGCATAAAAGATTCCGGGAGAAAAGTAAAAGAATCAGGAAGAGAAAATTTAAAAAATATAGTTGTTGCAAACTTTAAAAGAGCGCAGGAATCGTTAAGAGTACTGGAAGAATATTCTAAAATTTTGGATTTTGATATCGCTTTAAAATATAAAGCGTTACGATACGAAGTTTATTCGATAGAAAAAAGTTTTTTCTTTAAACATAAAGACAAAGTATAGCTTGCATTATCTTTAAAAATTTTTCTTTCTTTATATTATATATCTTTATCCGTCATTTTTTTATCTTATCACTGCAACTTTAACTATTTTCTTTTTCGAATCGTTTTTAATTAAAACTAAATAAATGCCCGGTGCAACATGTTGCCCGTCATCATTTCTGCAGTCCCATTTTAAACGTCTTACGCCATCCCCGTTTAGCTCTGTATCATCAGCGGAAAAAGATTTGACTATATTTGCGGTCATAGTAAAAATTTCCAAACTGAAATCCCGAGGACTTGTAGGCAAATTTGTTATATAAACGTATCCGTTTCTTGCAGGATTCGGATAACATACTACTTTTGACAATCCTTCAATTTCAATAATATCTTTTCCATAAATAAAAGACATTATTGAAGAACTTGCCGAAATACCGGAAATTTTTATCCCTGAACTTTGATAAGTATAACTTTTGCTGTTAGGCGAAGACACACAATTATCGTTAAAAACAGTTACCGTATCGTTTCTGTAATAATCCGAATCCAATCCGTTATTAATACCTCTTGCCAAATGATCATTAGTCCAAACCGCAGTTCCGTCGGCTTCTTCCACGTCAACCAAATAATGAGTATAATCGTCGTTGTCCGACACCCTTTCGTCTACATGATAAATTAACAAACCTCTTTTCGTTCCCGGCAGTCCTTTATCAAACCCTACCGACTGTCTGTTCTCCATTAAAAAATATTCTCTTGAATCAAAATTTGATGACGTAAACTTATAAAAAGCTTCTTTTTCCGTAGACGACTGTCCTATATAGTTTATACCTTCGGTTGCACTCTGAGGAGTTATCCAACCGAGCTTATATTTGCACCAAACGCTGGGATGTGCGGGCATTTTTCCGTCCGTACCGTTCCACTCGCCTGTAGCCATAATACAAAAGTTTCCCAGACCCGAACTGCGGTACGTCATATCATACAAGTCTGGAAGCCCGAAAAAATGTAACGATTCGTGGCATATAACGCCTATTCTTGTAAGCCCGCTTGAACCGTAATAACCTCTTCCGGCAGGCTCGATATGGTACCGGTTAAAAGTTATACTTTCGTAAGTTGCGGAACTTCCCGTTCCGTAAGACAAATACCATGCATGAGACCATATAAAGTTTCCGTTACCGCTTTCTGCGCCGCCGCCGGCATGTATGACGGTAAAACCTTGAGGGGAAGTTACGCTCGTATCTTTCCAAACGTTTTGTCTGAAATAGTTCGGATATTTTCTGTTAAGTTCGGCTAAAGCGTCTTTTATCATTTGTGCAGTTCTTTGAAAGGTATAACTGCTGGTTGAATCTCCGAAATATTCGTAATTTACATCTATTGTTATTATCGGCGATATTACGGAATTATACTCAAGCTGCCCGTAAGAAGCTTCTTTGAAATAATCTTTTACCGAACCTACGGCACCGTCTGCAGTATATCCGGTCTTGTTAAACAAATCATAAAAACCTTGTCTTACCTGTTCGTCGGTTGAAGAAGTAAACGGAGGATTATCGCTGAACTTTAAATTCCTGAATTGAATCAACAAAACAAAATTTGTTTTTGTACCTGTCGTGCTTGACGATTGGCGGATTTGCGAGTCGGTTTCCAAACTCGTATCGGACTTTGTCAAACCGGATTGCAACAAAGACAAACTTTTTTTAACACTCAAATCAAAATCTTTTCTTCGCTGTTTGGCTTTAAACAATTTTGTTTCGTCTTTTAAAGATTTTTTTATGCCGACATTTACCGGAGAAACTTTACCTACAAAATTGTTTGAAGGTTCCAGTTCCCCGAAATCGTTTTTTTTAGCATAAGACCAAAATTTTGTCTGAGTATCTTTTATAACCGTATACCCGTCGTTATCTTCAAACCAGTTATAAAATTCGTCCCCTTTCAACTTTAAAGTAATTTCAGTTCCGTTCGGCTGGCTCAATTTTATCGGATTAGGGTTTGCAGGAACCGCAAAAACCGGGGCGCAGACTCCGAAACTTAAAAACAAAATCAATAATACAAAATTTTTTTTCATAATCTTAAAAAGTTACGCGCAGCGTAAACATATTTATATTACCCAAATCGCCTTTGGGCAGCCATGCGTAATCTATAAAAAAATTTTTAAATTTTAATCCTGCACCGAGCGTTAAATTCGTAATAAAACCGTTATTCGAACCGCCGTAATTTTTTGTAGGAGCGACATAACCGAACCTTACAAAAAATATATCGTCAAAACTTTTTTCCGTAGCGATTTTAAATTCGAAAAGTTCATCATTATAATAATCGTCTATCTGTATAACGATAAGAACAGTCTCGTCAATTTCGCTTGATAAAGAGAAAAACAAATTTGTAGGCAGATCGTACCCTTTAATATTCGCCCCTAAATTGTTTATACCGAAACTGCAAAAAGTGTTGTTATTGAAAAAGACAAGACCGCTTAAACTCGCAGCATATCCGGAATAAGAAACGTCGTCTATCGTCTGGCTTATATATTTTAAAGATAAACCGGAATAAAAAGCTTTATAAACTTTTGTTCCGTAAGACAAATTAAAAACTTTATCGTTTGAAGAAAACGTTCCGTTGCTTATATAACCGTCTCCGTATTCCACAAAACCGTCCATACTTCCGTAATCGAAATAACAAAAACCGAAATTAAACCCGGAATTTTTGCTTAACATAATATTTATGTCACCGATACTGTATTTCGTATCTTCAATATATGCCGCATGCGTAAAAACTATTGAAGTTTTTAAAAAAGGAATTATTGACGGATTGGATAAAGCCGAAGTTTCACCGGCGCCGGTCGTATTTGCCAAAGCCGCATCATATGCACTTGCCGGCAGTTGTAATATTTGAAACATCGTGGTTCCAATACCCTTTGCCCAGCAAATTTGAGCTAAAAAAACAAGCAGTATAACCGTTATGATTTTTTTCATTTATAACTTTATTATAAATCAATATCAAAGATTTGACAATACGTTTATCTGACTGCGTTTAAAATCTCTTTTACGGGATGAACTTTGTTTAAAGTGTAAAAATGTATTCCCGGTGCACCGTTATTTAAAAGTTCCTTACATTGCCTTATTGCAAACTCTATACCTGCCCGCATAACTTTTTCCGGACTGTCTTTTATCGGGGCAAATATTTTATGTACTTGTTGCGGAACGGTCGCTTTGCAATTGTTACAAAATTTTATTAATCCGTCATAAGAAGTTATGGGCAATATTCCCGGAATTATTCTTTTTGTTATACCTGCATTTCTGACGGTATCGACGTAATTGAAATAATCTTTGTTATCAAAAAAAAGTTGGGTTATTATAAAATCGGCTCCGCAGTTGACTTTGTACGCCAAATATCGAATATCGGACTCTTTTGTATCCGATAACGGATGCTTTTCCGGAAAGCCTGCCGCACCCAAACAAAATTTATCTTTATATTCTTCTCTTATATAAGTAATAAGTTCGCTGCTGTATTTATAATTGTCAATTCCCGGAACCAAATCCGGATTATCTTTCGGCGGGTCGCCTCTCATGGCGAGAATATTGTCA
This sequence comes from Endomicrobiaceae bacterium, assembly GCA_045586665.1. Lineage (GTDB taxonomy): Bacteria > Elusimicrobiota > Endomicrobiia > Endomicrobiales > Endomicrobiaceae > Ruminimicrobiellum. The sequence goes on from JAZNAT010000032.1 coordinate 32,420, forward strand.
ATACCTTTCGATATTATCTTTTTTATAATTTCGGCAATTTCGTTTTTAGTGTGCGATATGCACGTCAAATGCGCCATTGAAGGTATACCGTATGCTTTTTGAATATGTTCCACTATCGCCAAAGTTTTATCTTTGTTGCCGCCGCCGGCACCATAAGTACAGGAAACGAAGTCCGGGTTCAACAAAGAAAATTCTTTTAAAATTTCATGTATTAATTTTATGTCGCCTTCAGGAGTTTTTGCCGGAAAAACTTCCAAAGAAAACGTTTTATCTTTTTGTTTGAATATTTCGGTCAGTTTCATGATTATTCCTTCTTGTTAAAAAAGATTTTTTCTTTTTGAAAGCGCCTTAGGAACTGTTTATGAACGAAATATTTTTTAGGCAAGAATTTTGCACTTATAATTCTTAGGGCAACCGTGTTCGTAGCTTTTTCGTTACATTAGATCGTTAGAAAAAAGCAGTTGTTGCGCGGATTGTTGCCGCTTGCGGCAATCAACCGAAGTTGGAGCCCGTGCTTAAAAAATATGAGTGAATAGTTCCAGCACGAAAAAAAAGCAAAAAATCTTTTCTGAAAATTTGAATAAAAAACTATATTCTTTTTTGTGCAATTTTTGAAATTGCTTTATCAAACCCCAAATCTATTATCGTATCGACAATATCTTCTATCGAGTCAAGAACTTTGCTTATTTTCTCTTTGTCTTGTGCATTAAAATTCGATAAAACAAAATCTACTATTTTTGCATTTTTAGGTAACGGTCCCATACCCAACTTCATCCTCGCAAAAACGGACGTCGCAGTTTGAGTAATAATTGAGTTCAGCCCGTTATGTCCTCCGGAAGAACCGTTAGCTCTGAACTTGTACTCGCCTGCCGGTATGGAATAATCGTCATACAAAACAATCATTTCTTTCGGCAGAATTTTATAATATTTTAAAAGAGCCGATACCGGGAACCCGGAATTGTTCATAAATGTCATAGGTTTTGCAATAAGAACTTTATTTAAGTTTCTTTCATAAAACGCAATACTCGCCATATCGTTCCAGTTTTTCCATGTAAGATTTTTATTTTCAACAATCTTATCAACCGCTTTAAAACCGAAATTATGGCGAGTATTACCGTACTTTTCGCCCGGGTTTCCGAGCCCGACAACAAACTTAATATTATCGGACATAAATTATTATTTTTTTGCACCTTCCGCAGCTGCGGCGTCTTCTTCTTTCTTACCTTTTCCGATAACTTCCGGCGCTTGTGCTTCGGCAGTTTCTGCAGGTTTTTCTTCTTCAACCGACTGTGCAATTACGGTAACGACTATACCTTTAGGGTCATGTTCATATTCGACTCCGTCAAGTTTAGGCAACTGCTCAACGGTTATATCGTCTCCGACTTTTAAAGCCGTAACGTCAACTGAAATTTTTGAAGGCATATCGGTAGGCAAACATCTTACCTTGATTTCTCTCATAACGTGTTCCAAAGTTCCTCCGGCATTTTTTACGCCGTCCGCAACACCTTCAACGTGTATAGGAACAAGAATAACAATTTTTTCCGTCAACGAAATAGATTGAAAATCTATATGGTTGGGAGCCTGCGTAAGAATGTGTCTTTGCAATTCTTTAACGATTGCAGGTTTTGAAAAATCTTTAAATTTCAATTCAACAATAACATTTGCACCTTCTTTTTCTATTATAGACATAAACTTTTTTGCATCAACGCTGATTGCGATAGGTTCTTCTTTTTTACCGTAAAATACGGCAGGAACTTTGCCCGCATTTCTAAGAACATTCAAATTCTTCGTTACATCTCTAACTTCTGCTTCTAATACTACCTGCTTCATGGTTTCCTCCATTTATATTTCTACAATTATTTTTAAACGAAAAGTGCACTTATAGACTCATCGTTAGCTATTCTCTTTATCGCTTCCGCAAGAAGCGGCGCTATGGACAAATTTTTTATTTTAGCAATATTTTGGTCATGCGGTATGGAATCGGTTATTACAACTTCTTCCAAAGAAGATTTCTGTATTTTTTCTATTGCTTCACCTGATAATACTCCGTGAGAAGCTGCCGCATAAACTTTAACTGCACCGGCATTTTTTATGGCATCGGCAACTTTCGTAAGAGTTCCGCCGGTATCTATCATATCGTCAAGAATTATTGCGTTTCTTCCGTTAACATCTCCGATAATGTTCATAATGGCGGCTTCATTTGGTCTTGGTCTTCTTTTATCCACGATAGCCAAATCGGCATTAAGAAGTTTTGCAAAAGATCTCGCTCTTTCGACTCCTCCCGCATCGGGAGAAACCACTATCGGATTGTGAAGTTTCAAATCCTGAAAATACTGCAGAAGTACCGGTCTTGCATATAAATGATCAACCGGAATATCAAAAAACCCTTGAATTTGTCTTGCATGCAAGTCTACAGTCAAAACTCTGTCTATACCGGAAGCCGCTATCAAATTGGCTATGAGTTTTGCAGTTATCGGCACTCTCGGTTCGGCTTTTCTGTCTTGTCTTGCGTAACCGTAATAAGGAACTACCGCCGTTATTCTTTTTGCGGAAGCTCTTTTTAAAGCGTCGGCTATTACCAACAGTTCCATAACATTTTCGTTTACGGGAAAACATGTCGGTTGAATTATGTAACAATCGGCACCTCTTACTCCGTCAACGATTTTTACCTGAATTTCTCCGTCGCTAAATCTTGCTATTTTCGCGGCACTCAACTCTATACCGAGCTCTTGTGAAATTTTTTGTGCCAATACGGGATTTGCATTACCTGCGATAAGTTTTAGCTTCATTTTTCCCTCTTATTTATTTTTTCTGACTTTTATTATCTGTCTTGCCCTGGCTATAGTCAGCTTATTCGGCAAAACGTCGTCAGTTATTGTCGAACCTGCAGCTATAAGAACTTTTTTACCTATATTTACCGGCGCAACAAGATTTACGTTCGAACCGACAAAAACATCATCGTTTATTACCGTACGGAACTTGTTTTTACCGTCATAGTTGCAAGTAATCGTACCGGCACCTATATTGACGTTTTTGCCTATTTGAGCGTCGCCTATATAAGATAAATGGTTGACTTTCGAGCCGGCACCTACAACAGACTTTTTCACTTCGCTGAAGTTTCCCACTTTAACATTTTCTTTAAGTACGGATTTCGGTCTTATATGTGTAAACGGTCCAATCTTTACGTTATTCTCTATTTCGGAATCTTCTATATAAGAATAAGTAACGAAAACATCATCTTTTATTACCGCCCCGGTTATCGTCGTATCCGGTCCTATAACACAATTTTCGCCTATTTTCGTATTACCTTCAATAAACGTGTTAGGTTTTATTACGCTATCCTGTCCTATAACGACATCGTTTTCTATATAAACTGTTTTAGGATCAACTATCGTAACGCCGCTTGCCATAAGCGAATCAAGCTTTCTTAACCTTAAAATTTCTTGAGCTTCGGCAAGTTGTTTTCTGTCGTTTATACCTAAAATTTCTTCTTCCGTAGTAATAGCGACGGCATCCGTTTTGTATCCGTCATTGTTCAATATTGAAATTACGTCGGTAAGATAATATTCTTTTTTGTTATTTTTATTATCAACTTTGTACAACTCTTTCCAAAGAACTTTTAAATTGAAGCAATA